>NZ_JBHTKV010000037.1:0-26622 GCF_042678465.1 Oceanobacillus caeni
ATTTCCAATATACTTTAGGAATTCTAAGAAAAACAAAGAAATATCCAGTTAGTGTCCGGAATAAGGGGGCCTAGCCGAAAAAACTTCCCTAACCGCTAAAATAATACAAAAAACAACAAAACGAATAAAAAATCGCATGAAATGGTTGTAATTTAGATTTTATACCTATAAAATATGAAAAGAATGCTATTTTTGAAAGATGTGAATACAACATGTTGGAATGGATCGAACAAGCATTAGGAGATGGCTGGAAGTTAACAACAGCTGGGGGGTTAACTGGTGAGGCTTTCTTTGCGAAAAAAGATAATAAACAGTTGTTTTTAAAACGAAATTCCTCTCCATTTTTAGCTGTTTTATCTGCTGAAGGAATTGTTCCTAAGCTTGTCTGGACGAGGCGAATGGAAAATGGTGATGTCATAACTGCACAAGAATGGTTGGAAGGACGGGAATTAAAACCAAGTGATATGAAGGATGAAAGGGTTGCTAGCCTTTTACACAAAATTCACCATTCCACTGAATTACTAGATATGTTAATGCGGATAGGAATTATACCTTTAACGTCAGATGATATATTCCAAACAATTAAACAACAAATTTCTCAATTGAATTTACTTAAAGAAAATGTAGATGTTCAAATTGCTTTAAAACATCTTGAAACATTATTACCAAAAACAAGAGGTCAAAAACTTGTTGTATGTCACAATGACCTAAATCATAATAACTTATTAATGTCCAAAAATGGAAGCTTATATTTAATCGATTGGGATAATGCAACAATTGCTGATCCCGCTTCCGATTTTGGTTTAATCTTAAAGTGGTATATTCCTAGAGACGAGTGGCGCAATTGGTTAAAAAATTATGGAATTGAGAAAGATGATCATATATTAGAAAGAATGTACTGGTATTTAATTCATGACAGTTTACATTACTTAATATGGCATTTAAAACGAAAAGAGCCCGCAAAAGTGATGGAAAGATTGCGGGGTTTAAAGGAATTAAACGATCAAGTGGAAGAAATGTTTTAAAATGTTTTAGCCATTATAGCTTTGTATTTCGTATTGCACTCATCCAAGTTTCTAAATTATCTTTATTAGCTGTAATGTGATCTTCTACATTATTAGTGCCTTCACCTTGAATTCCGTAGTTATAGATCTCAGGAAGTAATTGTAGTAGCTGTTCATCTGTTATTTCTTTTTTTGTCATCATATTTTTTACTAATCGTTTAATTTGCTGATATTCTGATACTTCAGCACAACAATCCACACATTGTTCATCAAGAATGTCATGCAACAATGTTAATAAATGATTTGAATTTAGTGTCATCGGAATCACCTCATGACACTATTTTTTGTCATTTTTTATTTTCTATACTCAAAGTAAGAAACTTACTAAATAAATACAACTAAGGCGTTCGTCACCCAAGGCGAATGCCAATCTTTCTAACCATTACATCCATGTAAAATATAAAAAAAGAGAGGTAAAAGAATGCGTCAACGTAATAAACCATGGGCTGATGACTTTTTAAAGGAAAATACTCAGTTAATTATTCCGAATCCTAGCGCGTATAAAGGAAAATGGAGTACGTTATTTGGAAACAATAATCCCATTCATGTAGAGGTTGGAACTGGTAAAGGACAATTTATTGTTGGAATGGCTAAACAGTATCCTAATATCAACTTTATTGGGATTGAGCTAGCAAAAAGTATTGTAGTGACTGCTGCACAAAAAGTGTTAGAAGCTGGCTCTTCAAATGTATTATTATTAAATGAAAATGCCGGTGATTTAGTAGAAATTTTTGCAGAGAACGAGGTTTCCACTATTTATTTAAACTTCTCCGATCCATGGCCGAAAAACCGTCATGAGAAACGAAGATTAACTTACAAAGCATTTTTAGACCAATATAAAACAATATTAAAACAGTCAGGACAGGTCATATTTAAAACAGATAATCGTGGACTGTTTGAATATTCTCTTGTAAGTGTAACGGATTATAATATGAAGCTCGAAGAAGTAAATTTGGATTTACATGCTATCCAAGATGAATCAAATATCATGACTGAATACGAAGAAAGGTTCTCTGCTAAAGGTCAACCCATTTATCGATTAAAAGCTTCCTTTTAACAATAATAGCCCAGATTTCTAGAAACAAGCTTCGTTTTCTCCTTAAAGGAATATAGTATAAATGTCTAATTCATTATAGGAGGAAAACGATGGAAATGAGTAATAATATACGACCTAATCACTTAGCATGGCACGAAACTCTTGAAGTTCACGAATTGGTTGTGTTTCAATCCATATCACTAATGAAATTAAAAAGATTTATTAAAGAGGTTCGTGATTCAGAACTCAAATCCATTTATGAGCATGTGATTAAAGGACTAGAAACGAACTTGAAAGAACTTCTCGAATTTTATGCGTTAGCACCAACAGAAGAATTAAGAGATAGAAATTTAGACGATGGATTTTTTTCCGGAGACTTATTGGCTTTTGCAAAAACTTCCGTACGTAATTATTCTAATGCTATTACAGAAACTGCTACACCGATTTTACGGCAAACGTTGAATAAACAATTACAACGTTCCATCCAAACACATGAAATGGTGTTTAATTATATGTATAAAAATGGGTATTACCCTGCATATGATTTGGAAAAGTTATTAAAACATGATGTTCAACTTGCTAATAAGGCTTTAAAAATGAAATAGTAATACAAAAACCTGTAACAAAGAAGGAATCTTCTTGGTACAGGTTTTTTTGGGTCTTGATTAATTAGTTATTGCGCTTATCATTCTTGTCACGTTTGCGATTACGATTGTTGTCATCATTGTTGTTGTTATCGAAATCATTGAACTCATTCTCGTTCGCAAATTCAACACGGTTGTTATCGTTGTTGTTATTATTGTTATCGCGGTTGCGGTTATTATTGTTAGCCATTTTAATCGCCCCTCCTAGATAAGTATTTGATGAAATTCCTCCAACGAAAAGGGCCCTTTTTCTTTAGATATATTTCATCGACAAATTATATTCTGCCCAAAAATAAAAAAATAAACCTTTTCATTCGACAATTTATTACAATCCGCCAAAATATGAAGAGAACACTGTATGATCTACTCCTGTTTTGCTTCTATAACATGAATACCCGGATAAACCGTAGTCAGTTGGTTAATATAATGATGGGAAAAATATAAAATAGGTTGGTGAAATGAATGTACAAACTATTGTCTCATAATGATTTAGATGGGGTCGGCTGTGGAATTTTGGCTAAACTCGCTTTTGGAAACAATGTCAGGGTTCGTTATAATTCTATTGGTAGTCTAAACAAAGAGGTTGAGTGGTTTTTAGAAAATGAAAAAGATGTATTCTTATTTATAACGGATTTATCTGTGAATGAGAAAAATGAAAAACGATTAGAGGAGTATTATAAACAAGGTGGAAAACTTCAATTAATTGACCATCATCAAACGGCACTATCATTTAATAAATATGAATGGGGTCATGTTATTGTTGAAGATGAAGAGGGGCGTTTAACTTCTGCAACAGCTTTATTTTATGAATATTTATTGAAACATAAATTTCTTGAATCATCAGAGGCTGTAAATGAATTCGTAGAACTGGTGAGGCAATACGATACTTGGGAATGGGAGAAAAATAACAACGAAAAAGCACAGCGTCTTAATTCTTTATTTTTCCTTGTTTCCATTGAAGAATTTGAAGAGGTGATGCTCGAGCGGCTCCAGTCCAATGAACATTTCTTTTTTGATGAATTTGAGGAAAAGATTCTTGATATGGAAGAAGATAAAATTGAACGATACATACGAAGAAAACGTCGTGAGTTAGTTCAAAAAAAAGTTGGAGAATTGTATGCGGGTGTAGTATATGCGGAGTCTTATCATTCAGAATTAGGAAATCAATTGGGAAAGGAATATCCTCATCTAGACTATATTGCAATTTTAAATATCGGTGGAAGGAGAATGGGTTTTCGAACCATTCATGATCATATTGATGTCTCGGAAGTTGCTGCTCGGTTTGATGGTGGGGGGCATGCGAAAGCAGCTGGATGTACGATGAATGATCTTGCATTCCGATTATTTGTGGAGGAAACGTTTGAACTTGATCCATTACATGAGGATGCGAAAAGGAATCGCTTTAACTTGAAAGAATCATCTTTTGGAACATTATATAAAACAAAATCCGATGATATTCTGTTTATCATCCAGGTAGAAGAAAACTGGGTAATTGAAAAAGATAACGTGAGGTTAGAACAACGGTTTTCCAATTTCCGACAGGCCGAAATGTATATAAAGAGAAACTTTCAAGCATGGGTGGCAAAAGATGAAGTATTTGTACAATACTTAATGAATGAGGTTAAGAAGAGAAAAAGAGAAGAGTAAATGTAAATGGCGCTTTCCTGTTAAAAAAAGGATAAGCGCCTTATTTTACCTAATCGTGGTCTTTATAATTTTTCTTAATGTAGTCTACATTATCTTCCTCGGAAAATTCCGTTTGAGGATGAGTATTCAAAACACTAAATGGTTCCTGATGGTTATATTGTTTGTATAACACCTTCTCTTTCATATAAACATGAAAAAGACCTTCACTGATTGCTATGAAAAAGGCAGCAAAACCTGATACAATTCCAATAGGTGTCGTTGGATAAATAAACATACTTGATAATGCCCAGATCCCTACAAAAGCCAAGGCAAAGTCAGCAATAGTTGCAATGAAATTATTAAACCTTGGTAATATAAGAAGATCACCTATTATATAATTGATTCCAGTTACTAAGGCACTAATAAGAAGGATTTCACCTAATGTTGCCGTTTCAAAAATGGCTAAAAGGGAAAATAAAATAACAGAAGTTACAATAAATTTAATTCCTAATGCTTTTATATGTTTCATCATACTATCCTTTCTTTTTTTCTTAGTATTAGAAAAGGTGATAAAAAATATGCAAATAAGGAATTCTAAATGATAGGGGAGAAATCAATGAAAGATGTTATTGTTTCATGGAGCGGGGGAAAAGATAGTGCTTATGCAGTATATACCCTATTAAAAGATAAAAAATATAATATAAAAGGGTTATTTTCCACTATTTCTGAGAAAGAAAAACGGCTACCGGCCCATGAGGTTAAATCGGTATTTATACGAGAACAAGCTAAATCAATTGGATTGCCCTACCATGAAGTAATCCTACCTGATCATCCGAGCAATGAAGTGTATGAACAATTAGTTGGTAATCAATTAAAGAAGTTTAAACAGCAAGGTATAAACACCGTTGTTTATGCTGATTTGCTTTTAGAGGACATGAAATTATATCGTGATCAGTTTATGAAGAAATATGACGTTGAAGGGCTTTATCCTTTATGGAAAAAAGATACACTACAACATGCAAGAGATTTTGTTTCAGAAGGTTTCCGGGCAATCGTCACTACCGTTGATTTGGAAAAATTACCAGCAAAGATGATTGGAAAAGTATTGGATCACGATATGATTAATTCCTTTCCCGATTACGTTGATCCCAGTGGAGAGTTTGGGGAATTCCATACTTTTGTTTTTGATGGTCCAATGTTTAATTATCCTATTAATGTTCAAGCTAGTGAATTATTTACAACAATTGATGGACGTTATTTACATATTAATTTAAATAACAAAGGCATTCGCTAAAGATAAATAGCGAATGCCAAGTTTTCACAAAAATCTTGTACAGGGAAACGTTAAGATGTCGTATTCCCATCTGTGTTTGATTGATTATTACTTTGGCTTCCAACCATAGATTGGACCTGATCAGTTACTTGTTGGACATTCGGGTTGTTTAACGTATTTTGTACCATATTAGAAACCTGTTGTGGTAATTTCTGTAAGGTACCATTTTGCATTCCTTTACTTATTCCATAAATTGCTGCACCTGCCGCACCTATCGTTAGTAGGGAAGTCATCATACTACGGTTGTTATTCATGGAATCACCCTTTGTCAATTTTAGCTTCTCTAAATGGAAGCAAACTTAGTTTGATACGAATAGTATAGGTATATACCTCTCATTGTTTACCATTTTTGTTTATCATACTTCATCATACTCATCATATATTAAACGGGTAACCTGAGTAGATTCTCCTTTTTCAACTTCTTCATTTGTAGCATTTTTTCCATAGGAATCTTCAGGGTCTATTCCAGGAGCCTGTGCAGAATTAGGAACTCGTAATTTTTGTAACTTATTTTTTTTATCCATCTTTTCTCTCTCCTAATGTAATAAATAATTTTGTTCCATTAAAGCTGTAGCAATTTGTTCTTCTGTAATAATATCATCATTAAATTCAATTTTTATTTCACCATCTTCCGTGTCAATTAAAACTCTTTCCATTCCGTCATATTCATTCAAAATCTGTTCAATTTGTTGAATAACTTGACCAGTTGTAGCCTCTTTGACAAATAAAGTTATTTCCGCCATGTATATACTCCCTTAATTGAAATAATCTATATTATTATTCCAAAATCTTATAAAAACATGTTTAAAATAAAGTAATGGTGATATAATGGAAACAAACGTTCTGTTCAAGGTGGTCTTCCTATGATAAAATTATTAAATCATTCCCTACAAACTAGGGAAAAAATAAAGATCATATATTATTCGAATGATAAAAAGTTCACGCAAAGAACCATCAAGGTTATTAAAATTAACGATTCAAATGTTCTTGCATATTGCTACATGAAGCACAGTGTAAGGGTATTTAAGTTAGACAATATTTTAGCTGTAGAATCAGTTTATCGAAAACCTGGATAATCAATTCTGTTAGAAAATTTCTTGACTTTTTGAATCGTAATTTGTATGATGAAATAAATAATAGAATCTTTAAATCGGTCCTGTGAGGCTGGTAAGGTTGAACGTGATAACCAAATTAATAAAGGCGAAATAATATATTATTATTTCGTTCTCTCTTCAAGTGCACCCTTGCCAAAATTCAGGCAAGGTTTTTTGCTTCGGGAGCATACTAACCTAAGGATTCTATACAAGAGGAGAGAATAATATGTCACAACGAGAAATCCAAGTGGATGAACGTTTACCATTTTTACAAAGTTTACCGTTAAGTTTCCAACACTTGTTTGCAATGTTTGGTTCTACTGTTTTAGTTCCAATTTTATTTGGCATTGATCCCGCTACGATTCTTTTAATGAACGGTTTTGGAACAATTTTATATATTTTTATAACAAAAGGAAAAATACCAGCTTATTTAGGTTCTAGTTTTGCCTTTATCTCACCAGTAACAGCGGTATTAACAGATGGTGGGGGATATAGTGCTGCATTAGGTGGATTCTTCGTTGTTGGTTTGGTTTTAACACTTGTGGGGCTATTGGTTAAAGTTGTTGGGACAAAGTGGATCGATTTTATTTTTCCACCAGCAGCAATGGGAGCAATCGTAGCCGTTATCGGTTTAGAACTTGTCCCAACTGCAGCGGGTATGGCAGGCTTAGTAAGAGAGCCAGACGTTTCAATTGATACGACTACTATAATAGTGGCTTTACTAACTTTAGCTTTCACTATTATATATTGGGTTACGATGAGAGGATTCCTGAAAATTATTCCAATTTTACTTGGAATTGTAACAGGTTATATGATCGCAGCTATCTATGGAATAGTAGATTTCTCTGCTGTAAGCGAAGCAAAATGGATTCAAATGCCAACTTATTATGGGATTGAATTTAACTGGTCTGATATTATCATTATTTTACCTGCAGCATTAGTATTAATTCCAGAACATATCGGTCACCTTGTTGTAACAGGAGATATTGTAAAAAAAGATTTAATCAAAGATCCTGGCTTGGATCGTTCTTTATTAGGAAACGGAATTTCTACGATGATATCAAGTTTCCTTGGTTCCACACCTAATACTACGTACGGTGAGAATATTGGAGTTCTAGCTATTTCTCGTGTGTACTCGACTTGGATTATTGGGGGAGCGGGATTATTAGCAATTGTACTTTCATTCTGTGGAAAACTTGCTGCGTTAATTCAGTCTATTCCTACTCCGGTCATGGGCGGCATTTCATTACTTCTGTTTGGAATTATTGCTGTGAGTGGTCTACGGATGTTAGTTGAACAAAATGTAGATTACAATAATTCACAAAACTTAATTTTGACCTGTGTTGTGTTAGGTATCGGAATTAGTGGAGCATCTCTATCAATTGGTACAGTATCGTTATCTGGTATGGGCTTAGCGACAGTTGTTGCCATTTTATTAAGCTTGTTCTTTAGACTTCTCGATCTTCTTCATTTATCAAATGAATAAGTACCCTTTTTCAAAACTCTACAGCTATCTGTAGGGTTTTTTTCATACCTTAAAATAGATGTTAACCTATATGGTTCTGTTATATATACCTCTTACCAGTGTGAAGTGATAACCATATGATAATGAAGAAGAATAATTATTGGAAAGAGGGAGGGAATATTATGTTTCCAAATAGACCAATGCGACCAATGGGACCAGGTAATAGAAGACCTGCAAGACCAATGCGTGATCCATTTTTATTTGGTGGCCCACCTAGGGAAAGAAGAGGAAATAAACAGAATTCAAACCTTAGAAATGTAATGTCTGCATTTCAAACAGAAGATGGAAATATAGATTTAGATAAAATTATGGGGACTGCCAATCAAATTAATGGTATTTATAAACAAGTCAGTCCAATGCTTTCAAAATTTATTAAAAAGTAGATAATAAAAGCAAATCGAAAACACCTCACTGGCAATCGCCAAAGTCCTTGGTGATTGCCGAGTTTTTTAATAGTTAACACTTAGAATAAATTAGTCAAATCTAGTGGCAAACTAACTAGGAAATAACTTAATGGAAAGGAAAAGGAAATGATGATTGCTAAAAATACCAAACAACGGAAATGGGCAATGTTGCAAAGGTGGGAGGATCTACTATTTGTACATTGGGAGGTTTCACCAGAACTCCTGAAGAAGCATCTACCTCCTGGATTAGAATTAGATCTTTGGGGAGGCAACGCGTGGATAAGTATAGTCTCATTTAAAGTTAGTAAAACACGTCTGCGCTATTTACCTAGAATTCCTTACATAACACCCATGTTACAAGTAAACGTCCGTACATATGTCATGAAAAATGGGGAGAAAGGGGTCTATTTTTTTACTATAGATACCAATAAGCTGTCAGCAGCTACTGGTGCTAGGTTATTTACATTACCTTATTTTAAGGCAAAAATGAAAATGAAAAGCAGGTTCGGATTTATTACTATGATTAGCTCAAGAAATAAATCGAATGCAAAATGGAAAATACGCTATAAAAAGCAAGGGACTCCTACCTATCCCAACCCATCAACTATTGATCATTGGTTATTGGAAAGGTATGTCGCTTGGAGCTATAAATATGGAAATCTATACAGAGGAGATATTAGGCATAGTTGTTGGAAAGTACAACAAGCAGAGATAGAAATAAAAGAAAATTCCTTATTAGCATGTTTATTAATGGAATGGAAGAAGCAACAACCGATTATTCATTTTTCTAAATCAAAAGTGGCAGTGAATTGGATTCCAAAAAAGGTAGAATAAAATGGTGAGACCTTTATCAGTAAAAGTCTCACCACATTCATCTTACTAATGTAATGGAAGTCTTCTTGATACGTTGGGAAAAAGTATTTGCGCCCTTACTCTTATTGTGCGTAAGTGTTCACTTGGAACAAATCGATTAAATCTACCTCTGGGTTATTTTCTTGGAACCAGTTAAGGGCAAATTCATTTTGGAAGAGAACAAGATAGTTATCATTTCGATCCCTTACGAGCATTCTTCTTTCATCAAAAAGAGATTCATTGATAGGCTGTTCTGGATTTAACCAGCGTGGAATTCTTTCCCCAATCGTATCGAACATTACTTCTACATTATATTCATTTTCCATCCGATATTTAAATACGTCATATTGCAAGTCACCGACAACTCCTAAAATATAGGATTCTGTTCGTTTATCTCTAAACAGTTGGATGGCACCTTCCTGTACAAGCTGTTCAATTCCTTTTTTGAATTGTTTTGATTTCATCACGTTTTTTGCCGATACTTTTTTAAACAATTCGGGTGGAAATTGTGGAAGTTCATTATATTCAAAGGTATCTTTTCCTGCAATTAATGTATCACCAATTTGATAAGCATTGGGATCGTATATTCCAATAATATCTCCCGCATACGCTTCGTCCACCGTTTCCCTAGTAGAAGCGATGATTTGTTGGGATTGTGATAATTTTAATGTTTTACCGGTCCTAGCTAGCTTTACACTCATTCCTCGCTCAAACTTACCGGAACATACTCTCAAGAATGCAATACGATCCCGGTGAGCAGGGTTCATATTAGCCTGTATTTTGAAAATGAAACCAGAAAAATTAGGATTATCTGGTTGAACCATTCCATCTGTTGTCCTTCTAGGTTTTGGTGTAGGAGCCATATTAATAAACGTATCAAAGAATATCTCTACACCAAAAGGGGCTAATGCGCTACCGAAGAATACGGGTGTTTGTTCTCCTTTTAATACGGCTTCCATTGAAAGAGTATTGCCTGCCTCGTCAAGTAAAGCTACTTCATCTCTCGCAGCTTCAAATGTAGTATTATTAGTCAATTCTGTATGTTTGTCAAGTTCATTAAAAGGGATGATAGACTCTTCTTCATTCCCGTTATATTTTACAAATTGCTGCCCGTTGCGATCGAAAATTCCAAGAAATCCTTTTCCCATTCCGGCTGGCCAATTCATTGGATATGTTTCGATATCTAATACTTCTTCAATTTCTTCTAGTAATTCGAAAGTTTCTTTTCCTTCTCGGTCTAGTTTATTAATAAAGGTAAAAATTGGAATACCACGCATTCTACATACTTTAAATAACTTAAGGGTTTGTGCTTCAATCCCTTTCGTTGAGTCAATAATCATGACTACACTATCCACGGCTGTTAATGTTCGGTACGTATCTTCACTAAAATCCTCATGCCCTGGGGTATCAAGAATATTAACTTGAAGATCATGGTAATGAAAGTTCATTACACTTGATGTTACAGAGATACCACGTTGTTTTTCAATTTCCATCCAATCTGATGTAGCGAATTTTCCTGTTTTTTTACCTTTAACTGTACCAGCAGTTCGGATTAAATTTCCAACTTGTAGTAAACGTTCAGTTAGAGTTGTTTTTCCAGCATCCGGGTGAGAGATAATAGCAAAAGTCTTTCGTTTATTTACCTCGTTTTTAATCATATAAAAATCCCTTTCATCTTAAGAGGTTGTGGACCACACATGTTAAGTTTTTTATAATAGTTTACCGGGATTCAAATCACATGTTAGAAACGCTCCTTCTATCATAAAATGATCACCTTAATTAATATACTACATAAAAACACAATTTGTAACGCAAGAATATACGATAAACTTTCACATGTTAAATGCTGGTAGGGACTGGGAAAGTTTTGACAATTGTTAAATTCATATGTTCATACAAATGATTTATTGTTATAATTATTATTTGTAAAGTCTTTGTAAATTATTTAGGTTTTGAGGAGGGCTAGCAAGCATGAAAATAGAGGTTAATGGAAACTCTCTAGAACTGATGATAGGTGATATTACAAAACAATCAACAGAAGCTATTGTAAACGCCGCTAATGGGACGTTAATGGGAGGCGGTGGTGTTGATGGTGCTATTCATCAGGCTGCTGGTAGCGAATTGGTAGAAGAATGTAAAAAGATTCGAGAAGAAGATTTAGATGGAAATTACCTTCGTACAGGGAAAGCTGTAATAACACAAGGATATGATCTCCCTGCGAAATTTGTTATCCATACAGTAGGACCTGTATGGGATGGGAATAACCAAGTAGCTAGCGAACGATTGGAAGAATCTTACGTAAATACGCTTAACTTAGCAAAGGAAAATGGAATTACTAGTATTGCTTTTCCATCTATATCGACTGGGGTATACCGTTATCCTGTACAATTAGCTTCAGTAGTAGCCTTACATACAATTGTAGAGTTCCTTCAAACTAATAGATTTGGTGAAGTAACAATGACGCTATTCTCTGAACAAGAGTATCAAGTTTACGAGGAAGCGTTAAAAAGTGTATTAGAAAAATTTGAATATGCGGTATAAAAATCCCTTCAATGGAGGGATTTTTTTACTTTTTAATCAAAATTCCCGCTCTTTCTAAATCTATGCAGACACTTTCTAGTTTTTTTATTGAATCTGCTTCAATAGTATGAAGATGAACCCCGTCTGTTAAATTAGATAAATAGGAAGCTTTCGTATTTTTAATTTTCTGTAGAAATTGGTTAGCCTCAAAACGATTACTAATTCGTAGAGAGGCTGTTAAATCACCGTAGACAGGATGCTCAATAATGACATCCTTTAAAGTGACCCCATGATCAACGATAAGGAAGAGCTCTTCAGGAGTTTGTTCGGGAGAGTGCCTACATACAATAACCATTTTCTCTTTATTTTCGGATTCTTTTTCATTTAAATAGATGTAACCTTGGCTTGTTGCAACGATAGGTTCCCCTTTAGCTTTTAATAAAGAAACATCCTGTACGATAACTTGTCTACTGACATTTGCCTTCCTAGCAAATTCTGTTCCCGTAATAGGTTTATTTGCCCCTTTTAAAGAGTGAATGATAAGTTCTTGCCTTTCTGACGATGATAATTTCTTTGAGCCTTTCATCACTACTTCCTCCTTTAAAATTGCTTTGTACACCCGTATACTTCATTGACGATTTCCGTAAGTATATCTATTAATCCCGCATTAACTGGCTGAAGGTCCCGCTTCAAGAATTCCAAAGATAACAGGAATTGTAAGTGGGGACCAACAGCCAGTAAAAGCCCGATTCGTTTAACTAACAATCAGTGGCGGATGAAAAGACCCCCCACTGATTGAAGTTTCACTTTATTTTCTCAATATATGAAAAAAATATTGTAAATCCTATGTAAGTATATTAAACTAAATGTAAATATAGGTGTCAAGACAGGTGTTAATTCTAAGTGATTAATTTCACTTGTTAACCAACAAAAAAGTCAATTTAGTATAGAAAGTGGTCTATGATAATGAATAGATGATGAAATAGTATAGACTTCAATGTGAATTTATTAACAACAGAGAATGATGTTTCTTGCATTTTCTGCACACAAATTTTAATGAAGGAGTTAGAAATAATGAATCAACTAAAATTAAGAACATCACTTCAATCCTTTTTACTGGAAGATATTGGGGATATGGATATTACAAGTCAATCCATTTTTCCAGTAGAGGAAAATGGGAGAGGTGTATTTATTGCAAAAGAAAATGGGGTTTTATCAGGTATAGAAATTATTAAAGAAGCTTATCATCTTCTTGATTCAAAGATTGAGGTAAATCTTTATTTTTCAGACGGTGAACGGGTAGAAAAAGGTCAAAAGATTGCGGAAGTTTATGGTTCCATTGCTCATTTACTCACAGGCGAGCGTGTTATTTTAAATTTAATCCAAAGAATGAGTGGTATTGCCACTATGACAAATACATGCATACGTACTTTAAACGATCCATCGATTCAAATTTGTGATACGAGAAAGACCGTTCCCGGTTTACGTATGTTTGATAAATATGCTGTCATTTGTGGTGGTGGAAAAAACCATCGTCAAGGGTTGTATGATGGGGTAATGATTAAAGATAATCATATCTCTTATTGTGGTTCGATCACAAAAGCAGTAGAAGCAGTTAGAGAAAAAATAGGACATATGGTGAAAATTGAAGTAGAAACAGAATCGAAAGAGGAGATACTGGAAGCGGTAGAAGCGGGTGTAGATGTAATCATGTTTGATAACCGCTCCCCAGAAGAAGTAAAGGAATTTTCAAAGTTAGTGCCTCATCATATTGTTACTGAAGCATCTGGTGGTATTAGTTTGGAAAATTTAGCCAGCTATAGTGGTTGTGGAGTAGACTATATTTCACTAGGATATGTAACGCACTCTGTCAAAGCACTAGACATTAGTTTACAGGTCAAAGAGGGGAATAAGAAGGATGCCTAGAAAGGTCGGGAAAATGTTAACCATATTTCTCGTCTCTTTCATCATTTTATCAGCATGTGGAACTAATCAAGATAAGTCTGCAAAGGAATTAAATACAAGTGAAGACTATTTTCATATGACAATGATGGGTGGAAGAACTGGTGGAGCATGGTCTATATTTTCCGAAGGGGTAGCAGAAGCAGTGAGAAGGGAAAATGAAAGTACAATCGTCACAGTAGAACCTGGTGGTATAGTAGAAAATCCAGTGTACGTTGGAACAAATAAAGTACCTTATGGCTTGTCCTATGCGATGACAGCCTACGCTGCGTATCGTGGAAATGCCCCTTATAATCAAGCTTATGGTGATCTTCGGGCGATTAGTGTGATTGTGCCGGCAAACTATTATCAATTTATCGTTAGAGCAGAAGTAGAATATGAATCCTTAGATGAAATGATTGAAAAACAATTCCCAATTCGTTTAGCAGTAGACCAAGTGGGTTCTGCTGGTGAAATCATTACAAGAACCATTTTACAAGAATACGGTGTAACGTATGATGATATTATTTCTTGGGGTGGTTCAGTAGACCACCTTAGTGACTCGAAAACATTTGAGCTAATGGCCGATAAACGTATGGATGCTACTGGTGATGCGGTTTCCGTACCTTCTAGCAGTATCATTGAAGCATCTGCAACGAATGAATTAAAACTAATCAGTATCAATCCAACGGTAATTAAAAGTGTATCAGAAAAATTGGGCATGGAAACTGGGATCATAAAAGCCGGTAGTTATGAATTTCTAGATAACGATATTGAAACATTAAACACTCCAGCAATATTAATGGTTAACAAAAATGTACCAGAAGATGAAGTTTATAAGATTACGGAAGCAATATATGAACATCTAGATTATTTAAGTACGGTACACAAGGAATTCAAAAAGTTAACACCAGATAAAATGTCAAATGTTGGAAGTGTCCCTTTACATCCTGGTGCGGAGAAATTCTTTAACGAGAAAGGATTAATGAATTAATCGCTACATTTTTGGGAAAGCACAAAATCTTTCCAGCCAGTAATTGCAACTAAAGTCTTTGAACGAATGTTAAGTTTTCTAAAAGGGAGTTACAGGATCATGTACATAAAAAAGTTAATAACGGATTGGTTGCAGATAGGATATAGACGCTCTCTATTTGGTGTTCATTTACTTATCGTTGCAATTATCGGTTTTTCCTTATCTGTTTTCCAAATTTGGTCCATGATGTGGGGGAAATTAGATCCAATTAACCAAATGGCCATTCATTTGGTATTTATATTAGGTTTAACCTTTTTAGTTTATGGTTATTCAAAAGGAACAAAATCATTAACTAATCATGTACCTAAATGGATCGATTATCTTTTTGTGTTACTCGCATTCGGTGCAGGAATCTATTTTACAGTTCATGCCGAACGGATAGCAAGTAGAATTCCAATAATGGAACCATTGACTGCTTTAGACATCTTTTTTAGCCTTATTTTAGTTATCTTAACGATAGAGGCTACACGAAGAACAATTGGAATTCCAATTGTTCTTATCATATTTTTGTTTTTTGCGTATGCCTTATTGGGTCATTATTTGCCAGGGGTTCTCTGGCATCGACAGTTTACAGTAATTGAATTTTTAGATGAACTGGCTTTCAGTTTTAATGGGCTATGGGGCTCTCCTATTTCTGTTGCAGCATCCGTTGTATTTATGTATATGTTATTCGGAGCATTTTTAAATAAAGCTGGTGCAGGAGAATTCTTCTTTAAGTTATCGATTGCTTTAGCGGGAAGAACAAAAGGAGGAGCTGCAAAAGTTGCAATTTTGGCAAGTGCATTTTTTGGTTCTATTTCTGGAAGTCCTACTGCTAATGTTGTGACAACTGGGACATTTACGATACCTGTTAGTAAAAAGGCGGGATACAAGCCAACCTTTGCTGCAGCTGTCGAGGCAGCAGCATCAACAGGTGGTAGTATTATGCCGCCAATAATGGGGTCGTCCGCCTTTTTAATGGCTGCAGTTACTCAAGTGTCATATGGTACGATTGTTATTGCTGCGCTGATTCCAGCTGTGCTTTATTACGCTTCTTTATTTATGATGGTTCACTTCGAGGCATTGCGGCTAGATTTACCACGTACAGAAGGTGAAAATATCCCAAAAATATCCACCTGCTTAAAAGAGGGATGGTATTATTTTATTCCATTATTCATCTTAATTTTTCTTTTAATTCAGGGTTATAGTGCTTCACGTGCAGGTTTCTTTGGAATTGTCGGTATTGTTATTGTGAGTTGGTTCCGAAAAGAAACAAGAATGGGGTTGCAATCTATTTTTGAGTCCATGATAGATGGGGCGAAATCTTCCATTCCGGTAACGACGGCGTGTGGTGCTGCAGGACTAATTATTGCAGGAATTATGTCTACAGGACTAGGTGGGAAACTAACTAGTATTGTTCTTAGTTTAACGGAAGGAATGCTTATCCCGACTCTTTTTCTAGTCATGTTTATTTGTATAATTCTTGGAATGGGAATGCCGGTTGCTGCAGCTTACATTTTAACAGCTATGTTAGCAGCACCTGCATTAATGGAATTAGGAGTATCCACCATGTCTGCACACTTATTCATTGTGTACTTTTCTATTTTTTCTGCAATTACTCCTCCAGTCGCGGTTGCTGCGTTTGCTGCTGCAGGGATTGCCGATGCTAATCCAAATCGAGTTGGATTTCAAGCTGTACGTTTAGCATTAGTAGGATTCATTGTTCCTTATATGTTTGTTTTAGAACCAGCATTATTAATGGAAGGGCAAACAATAGAAGTAATTCTAGCCGTTGTAACGGCAATTATTGGCGTAGTTATCTTTTCTGCAGGGGTAATTGGTTGGATGATAACAAAGACAAATGTTTTAGAACGCTTTGTTTTAATACTTGGTGGGGTTATGACGATGTATCCAGGTCTATTATCAGATGCAATTGGGATAGCAGCTATCATTCTTGTTTTCATTATGCAACAAAAAAGAAGACTAGAATATTCTAAATTGGAAAAGGATAGGAACACTCATAAGAAACAATCGATTCATATAGGAAATTAATAGGGATTGGACACGCACTAATAGTAGAAAATTCGGGAGGTGCTAGCACTTCCCGAATTAGATTGTTTTTAATAGTAATTTTTTCAGTAGTGGGGCAAATTGCTCTGGTAATTCAGAAACACTTGGAATCATAAGTCTTTCTTTTCCATAAATATTTTTCATCGTTAAGTCTTCCGCTTCATCAATTTCCCTATCAGCTAAAAACATTCCAATTACTTCGATACCTTGTTTTCGTGCTTCTGAAACTGCTAAATGGGTATCTACTATTCCATTTTGGTCATAACCAGATGCAGCAGGTTCCCCGTCAGAAAAAACGAGCAGAAACTTATTTTTTTCTTGTCTAGCGATTAAATCTTTCGTTATTACACGAATACTGAATCCATCTCGATTATCTTCTTCTGGTTCAAGCTGCATAATTTTTGCTCCATTATTTTGGTAGAAAGAATCTTGATAGGTATGAATCATATGGAAATAATTCGGTTGATAATTTTCCGTCACTTCCATCGCATCTTCCCAAAAACCGATAATAGAATGCGGAATGTTAAATTGCTTTAATACTTCATGAAATAGAACGATCCCTCGTTTTGTTTCTTCCATTTTCCCCTGCATCGATGCCGAACAGTCAACTAGCAAAGTGAAAACAGCATCAAATTCTTTTGATTCCAAATCTTTTTTATAAAAGACCCGTGGATGATCATCCAGTATCATTGGAAGTAATTTTTTGGACAGCCGGCCGTAGACTAAATCTTTTCTTGGAGCATTCTTTTTATGTTCGATTGTTTTCTTAATCGTATTCGCAAGTTTTCTCCTTAGAGGTTCAATATCTTTCACATATTCTTTATACGTAGCCACCTCTTCGTTGGTCGGATTGGAAGCTTCTTTTACAATTTTAACAGCGTCTTTATTTTCTTCTCCAAATTCGTACTCGCCACTTTTACCTTGTGTGGATTCTTGTTTATCTAATGATTCAATGTCGGAGTAGTCTTTATTTTTCGATTGACCAGAAGATCCTTGGATCGTCCCCATGGCTTGGTCTGCATCTTCCGTTTCTCGTGCACCACCGCCCATGATATTTGTTTTTGTTCCTACTTCTAGTTCAAATTGAAGAAATGTTTGTTTTCTGTCACTATTTTGATTTTCACGATGCCAACTAGAAAAACGTTCATCAATATATTCATTTTTGTCCTCATCCAGTTCTTCTTTGTCATCGTTTTTAAGTTCATCTGTGCGTGTCAATTCATCAAATAGATTATCTTTTTCCATTTCTTCCACATGACCTATTGGGAAAATAAAATACTCATAAATGGTATCTTTATAAATAGAATTTAATTGAAACACGATTTGCTCACAAATCCTAACGATATCATTAGTAGTTTTTGCTTCAAAGATAGAATAGAGGAGCGGTTTTATTCTTTCTAACTGGTCGAGTTGCGTCTCATTTGCCCTTGGGAAACTTGGGTCAGGACTGTCTGCCTGAATTAATAAATAGATAAGACAAAATAATTCGTCCAGTGCTAATCCGCGAGTTACATGGGAATTCAACTCATTTTCAAATTTATGTTTTAAGTATTTTCTCCGTACAGAAAACACCCTTTTCGTACCAGGACGTTCTTTTTTAATGATTTCTTCCAGTCTAATATCTTCAAGTAGCGCAAATAATTGCGAGGAAAACTTTGTTAAATCGGTTTCCTTTACAATTTCTAAATACTCCTTCATTGCTTTAATACTAGAATAACGGAAAGAACCAATTGTACGGAGAAATACGTCCGATTTAAAACCGGCTTCTTTATATTTTTCTTTTGCCGTATCCCACATACGACTGGCAGTTACTTTGTTGTCGATAATATCGATAAACGAACCGAAACTATATTCAAAGGCAGTCTTTTCATTTTCAGTTAAAACGGTTGTTAAATCTTGAAGTTGCATGAAAAGATCTGTATCCACATTACTATTATGAAAACGATACATGATAAATGCTCCTAACTAAAATAATGTTTCAGTTAAATTGTAGATGAATTCACGTTCTCTTTCTTCATCCAGTTTATCGATAATGGCTCGTTGAATCGCACGTTTAGGCGGGATTACAACACTTAAATCACAAGCATCTAAAAGTGCACGGATTGAAGCAGCATCTTCTGATAATTTCCCTTGATAAACTGCTTGAATGAAGTCAGCTGATAATTTGACAAATAAATCAATGGTTTTGTCGTCTTTGAGTTCGGTGTTCGTTTGAATCAATTGTTTTAATTGTTCTCCCTTGATATAAGGGACTTCAATCACTACGAAGCGGTTTTTCAACGCCTCATTCAAAGGTACAGTTCCTACATATCCCTCATTAATAGCGGCAATTACGCCAAATCCATCCTTTGCAGTTACCATCTCATTTGTAAAAGGGTTGGTTATGGTTCTCCGGTAATCAAGAACACCATTAATTAATGGTAAAGTTTCCGGTTTAGCCATATTGATTTCATCGATATATAAGAATGTACCATGTTTCATTGCGTTAATAACCGGACCAGGGATAAATTCGATTACTTGTTTTTCATCCTCATAAGATAAAGTTTTGAATCCTAATAAGCTTTCCGAATCCAAATCGACAGAACAGTTAACACTGAACATCGGTTGGTTAAATAGATTGGATAATGTTTCAGCGAATTTCGTTTTACCTGCGCCAGTTGGTCCTTTAAGTAAAATGTTTTTCCCCATACTTAGTGCAGTAATGGCATCTACTAATAAATCTATATTTGGTGGCATATATCCACCTTTGCGAATAAATGCATTTAATGTATTGTTTGTCTTTCTATTTTTCTCAAGAATCGCTAGAATCGATTCTGGTAATGAATAAGTTAAGTTCATGTTCATACTCCTTTCCCCAACATTGTAAGGTTTTTTTCATTCCTTGTCACTTTCCCATGCTGTATTCTTATTCTGTTGAATATTATGAAATTTGAATGTGTCTTTACAATCACCTTGTTTTCATTGAAAATAGAAAGATAGTGAAAAAAGGAGTTTTATAGATGGATCAATATCTTTCTTTTGAGGAAATACAAGATAAATGTAGTCATTTAAGTAACGTTTATGAAATAGATGAAGATAAGTTTTATCAAATAGTTGAAAAATGGGCTAATCAAGAAACTTCTACTGAAGAAAAAATATTGAACAGTTTTATTGAATTATTACAAATGGTTAGCAAAGAAATGAGTAAAATGGAGAAGGTAGTACAGATGGAGGCAACGTGTAGAATGGGGTGTGCATTTTGCTGCTATTTTCCAATTGTTATTAATGAAATGGAAGCCAAAATAATGAAGAAGGCAATCGAGAATTTTCCGGAAGAAAGAAGAAATAGGATTAAACACCATTTATCTAATTATTACCAACAATACGGAGAGAAGCTAGAATCTCTAACTCAACTTGATTTTAATGAAGATAAAGACTTTAAATTGAAATATCGTCGAAGTCTTGTACCCTGTCCGCTTCTTGATACCAAAACAAACCAATGCATGGCTTATGAAATTCGTCCAATACCTTGCCGAACATATGTGAATTATACCGATCCAGATGTTTGCGAACAAAACGTAATGCCGAAGGAAACCGTGAGCTTTGAATTTTTATATGAACAATATATGGGAGCATTAAATGAATTTATGCAATTCCTTTATGATGAAGGAAATACAGCTTTTATTCGATATCCAGATGATGTTTATCAAACAGATTATTTAGCTAGTTGGCTACGTTCGATGTAAATATCTTGTAGTCCAAGGAACCCTTATAAATAAAATTACTAAAAATACAAATGCTATACGTATCGATTTTATTTTGGGGTGATGGTAAATGATAATTCGAACTATAAATAGTGTTACATTGACATTGATCATTGTTGGCGCGATTAACTGGGGAGTAATTGCCTTTTTTCAATTAGATTTTGTTGCCGCGCTTTTTGGGGGACAAGATGCGTTTTTATCAAGAGTCGTATATGGAATTATTGGCTTAAGCGGTTTGTATTATTTAACAAAAACACTCTATCCAATTGGCATTATTCCTACGGTCGATACGATAGATGGAAATGTCAGATATAGTACAGAAGTCGCCGAGGAATATGAGGGAAATAGGAGAGAAACGGAAAAAGATAAGGAATAGCCTTTCATAATAGAAGGCTATTTTTTTATTGTCTATTGGATTCTTAATTAAACTCTTAAAACAAGAGTGCCGGGCTCTTTAAAAAAAGTATATAATATATAGATATGTATGAACTTTGGGGGAGAAGTGATGGATCGGATTAAGAGGTATATGGTGCTTCATCAGAAAGATATTTTGCGGGATATACAGTTTCTTGTGGAAAGGGATTCTCCTTCCACGGATAAAGAATTGGTGGATGCTTGCGAACAACGTATACAAAAGTTGTTTTTAAGGTACTTTGGTTATAAAGCTGAAGAAATAAAAGAAGAAAAGTATGGAAATCATTTGCGATTTACAATGGGTAAGGGAAAAGAAACCATTCTTATTTTATCCCATTTTGATACCGTTTGGGATAAAGGAGATTTGCCCTTTAAAATAGAAGGAAATAAGGTTTACGGACCAGGCATATTAGATATGAAAGGTGGGCTTGTACAAGCAATTTGGGCATTAAAGGCGATTAAAGATTTAAAAATAAAATTAACAAAAAAAGTTGTTTTTCTTTGTACTAGTGATGAGGAGATTGGCAGTCCTACTTCAAGAAAAATTATTGAAAAAGAAGCTAAAAGCAGTAATTATGCGCTTGTAACGGAACCACCGGTATCAGGAACCGGTGCGTTAAAGACTGGGCGAAAAGGTTCAGCCAGATACTTTATAGAGATTAAAGGGAAATCTGCTCATGCCGGAAACCATCATGAATTGGGCATTAATGCAATTGAAGAAGCAGCAAGACAAATATTATTTTTGCAATCCCTAACTAATTATTATAAAGGAACAACGGTTAATATTGGCTCCATTAAAGGCGGCGGTAAATTAAATGTTGTTCCAGACCAAGCAGTATTTGGGGTAAATGTACGAGCAAGGACGAAAGAAGAGCAGAATAGGATGGATGATTTAATTAAAAATATAAGACCAACAAGAAAGGGGATTACGATAAAAATTCGGGGTGGAATTAGTCGACCACCAATGGATAGAAATAAAGGAACAAAAAGATTATTTAAAATAGCTAAAAAAGTTGCAACAGACCTCGGTCTAGAATTAACGGAAGCTTATGTTGGTGGTGGTAGTGATGCTAATTTCACGGCTAATTTAGGAGTGCCAACTTTAGATGGTCTTGGGGCTATTGGTTATGGAATTCATGTAAAGGATGAACATATCCTTGCAAGTGAAATTCCAAGACGAACTGCCTTATTATGTAAATTAATTATCGAACTATAGGTAAAAAAACAGTTTTATCGTAAAAACTGTTTTTTTTATGTGGAAAAATAGATTTTCTAGAAACAGAGTGAAATATAAATGTAATAAAACTATAACAATCATGACATTTTAAAATGATATACTGTCACCATATTAATCTATTATTTTTAATATAAAAGGTTGTTCAGAAAGTCCGGTGAAAATGACACTTCGTATTTCTTCGTTGGCTTGCTTTTCCGGCGTGCAAGAGCGTCTGCTCACGTATTAATTGCATACGTTCCGCTACTCAAAGCTGCGCCGCCTCGAACTACTCGGTCCTTTTCATCCTCCTTTTTGAACACATATTATAAAAGGAAGCAGGGGGAAAAAGTTGAATAAAAAATTAACTGCAATTACCTTAGCTACTACAATGGTTCTAGGGAATTCTTTTTTTGGTATTAAAAGCCATGCTGAATCAGAGAAAGACTTACAAAGCATTCAAACAGAACGAAGTGACATTCAAGAAAATTTATCAGCTACAGAAGAAAAAATGAATAGTATTATTTCTGAAATAGACTCATTAAACAAAGATATTCAACAGGTAAATCAAGTTTTAACGGAGAAACAAGCCCTAATTGACAAAACGGATAATGATATTCACTCGACAACAGAAGAAATCAACCAACTTCAAGAAGAAATCAATGAATTAGAGAAGAGTATTGAAAAACGCTATAACATATTGAAAAATAGAGCTTCTTCTTATCAATTATCTGGTGGATCTGTTAATTACTTAGAAGTTATATTTGGCTCACAAGACTTCGGAGATTTTGTTAGTCGGGTATCAACAGTAAATAAAATTGTAGAATCAGATGCGACTTTAATGAAACAATTAGATAAAGATATTCAAAAAGTAGAGGAGAATCAAAAACTCTCCGTCGAGAAACTTAATGAATTGAATGTAATGAAAGCTGAACAAGAGGAAGCAATCGTCGTTGTACAAGAACAAAAAGAAAAAAGTGAGAATAGTAAAAACGCATTAGCGAATAAACAAAGTGAACTACAAGGGTTAGTAACAGAACTAAAGAGTAAGGATCGTAACCTTGCGTTTCTTGAAGATGATATGAAGCAAAAAATAGCTGCTGCGGAAGAAAAGGCAAAAGAAGTTAACAAAGAGGAAAATAAACAGGTAGAAGTAACTAGTACAGATAATAGTACTAGCAAAACTAGCGTTTCCTCTAAACCAAAAGTAGAAGAAACAAATAAAGAGGAAACAAATAAAAAAGAAGAAACGAATAAAGTAGAAAAGACTACTGAAACTAGTGCATCACCTAAACCAAAAGCAGAGCAAAAAGACACTGTGGAGAAGAAACCTGAAAAAAAGGTTGAAAAAGAAAAGAAAACAATAACTGTTAGTGCTACCGCGTATACTTTAGAAAGTGCGGGAGGGTCTGGAATGACTTCTACCGGAATTGATTTAAGAAAGAATCCAAATGCGAAAGTTATAGCTGTAGACCCTAGCGTGATTCCACTTGGATCTGTTGTCCATGTAGAAGGCTATGGTTATGCAATAGCAGGAGATGTTGGAAGTGCCATAAAAGGAAATAAAATAGATGTCTACGTTCCAACACATGAAGCAGCAGTTAATTGGGGCGCCCGTACAGTTAAAGTAACGATTCAATAAGAAGTTAAAGAAAATATTGTATGTTATTTAAACGAAAAACGCTTGGATATAATTTTCCAAGCGTTTTTCATATCTAATATTTGACATCATGGTAATCATAGAGGAGAAACTCCGATTTTGTTTTAACCGTTTACTAATCTTTATTGCGCTTATTCACTGAAAACAAATTATATTCTAAAGTGATTGTATTTCTCTTAGGGATTACATATAATCTAAATTAAATGGTCGCAATTTTTTGAACAATAGGAGGCCAATTATGAAAAACGCAAAGCTTAATTGGGTGCGCTTGCCAATTCAGGGATTGGAAAACTGTCGGGAATTAGGTGGTTATAGTACGAGTGAAGGACAACAGACGAAATGGCATTCTTTATTAAGATCGAGTCACGTGGGTAAATTGAATGATGAAGATATTAGCTTTTTAAAGGCTTATGGTGTGAAAACAATTATTGACCTAAGAAGAGAAGAAGAATTAGAGTTGGAACCAAATTCATTGTCTGTAAGGGGTGATTTTGATTACCATCATTCACCATTTATTACAAAGAGTATTTATGATATTACCAAATATAACAATGTAGATTCGGACTATTCAATGGGGGACTTTTACATAGAACTATTGGAACAAAAAGCAGCAGTGAAAGAAATTTTTCAAATTATTTCTGAAGCGAAGGATGGATGCATACTTTTTCATTGTCGTGTAGGTAAGGATCGTACAGGAGTTCTAGCCATGTTATTGTTAGGGTTGGCTGGTGTGGAAAAGAAGGATATTGTTGCAAATTATGAGGTATCATACTCTGAACTAGAATCCCTACATGATTTAGAACTCAATTCCTCTCGTCATTATATTTATTCCCACCGTGAATATATCTTACAGGCATATGATTATATTATCCATTACCATGGAACATTTGAGAATTACTTACTTTCTGTAGGCATATCTAATGAAGCTATCCAAAAGATTCGAAAAAGGTTCATACACTTTAATTGATACTAAAAACTACTATTCAAATAGCGAATAGTAGTTTTTTATGTTAAAATGTTTTATCATGTTTGATTCGGGGTAATATAACATGTATCGACATTTGTGCCCTTTTTTCAAATGAATCTAGTAAATAAAGATTATTGAGGTGAATGTTTTGATTGACTGGATAGAAGGAATTAATTGGACAAAATTACTTTTAGATATTGGAGTTATTGCCCTTAAATTAATTGCAATAATTATTATCTATTACATAGTGAAGTTTATAGGGAAGCGCGCTATCAAAAAGGTATTTGAAAAATCAACTAAAAAAGTAACCACCGGAAGAGCTCAAACATTGCAAGCATTATGTATCAATATATTTACATACTTCTTGTTATTTATTGTAATTGGAATTATATTTGAACTTTTTGGCTTGGACATTAAAGCATTATTAGCTGGTGCAGGTATTATTGGTCTTGCTATTGGATTTGGAGCTCAAGGTTTAGTAAGCGACGTTGTAACTGGTTTTTTTATTTTATTAGAAAAACAAATTGACGTGGATGATTATGTATCAGTTGCTGGAATAGATGGGGTTGTGGAAGAAATTGGATTAAGGACTACTAAATTAAGAGGGTCAGATGGAACGGTACATTATATCCCAAACCGGAATATAGGAACGGTAAGCAACTATTCTCGTGGAAATATGCGTGCACTAGTTGATATTAGTATTTCCTATAATGATGATATCGATAAGGCAATTCAAGTATTGCAGGATGTATGTAATCGAATTCGAGAAGAGGATGACAATATTGTGGAAGGTCCTAACGTGATTGGAGTACAGTCAATAGAATCATCAAGTGTTGTTCTACGTGTCATAGGTAAAACGAAAACAGATACACAGTTTGATGTAGAAAGGAAATTAAGAAAAGCGATGAAAGAAGCACTAGATCAAAACGGTATTACTATTTCCTAATCTTACCATTATTGGTTCATAAAATAATTCGTTAGTTTCATTGGCACCTTAGGTAACTTGTTCCTAAGGTGTTTTTTCTTTCGAATTAATTCTAATAAATCGTTCAAACTAATTTTAAAAGGAGGGTTTTGAGATGAGCAAAGGTAAAAAGAAAAAGAATAAGAATAAACAAGAACTAAACGAAATGAAAGACGATAAGAAGTATAGAACGAATCGTCCTCCTGGAAATTAGGCCCATATAAAAGGATTAAAAAAAGATAGTAAGGAGCATTTATATGTCAGAGCAAAATAAGAATAGAAATAAAGATAAGGGAAAACAAAGAAACGTTATCAAGTATAATACTGAGCCTAAGCGTGAAAAAGATGACGTAGAGTTTTCTGAAGAGAGCGAGTTTCTTAATTTAAACGGTAAAGAAAATAAAAGAAAACGCAAATAAAACTTGGTTTGAAGCATAAAGATGTACCATTCTTTATGCTTCTGTTTGTGCGCCCGGCATGGGTGCAATCTCTAGGGTGAAAGTCCCGAGCCGTGAAGACAGAAGTAGCGGTTAGCTCAAC
>NZ_JBHTKV010000038.1:0-24200 GCF_042678465.1 Oceanobacillus caeni
GCCGAAAAAGTGTACAAAAATAGAGTGCCGGAAATATTGGTGTGAAAGACACACCGAGAAAAACTTGACACATACAATAATTCGGTGAAAGTTGACAAGTTTATCATGATACAGTATGATTTGTACATAATTCGATAAAAAAGTGAATCGTGCAGAGATGGAGAGGAGTATCTGTTATCGCCTATTTTAAGCGAGTCCAGGTTGGTGTAAGCTGGATAATAGGGGTACAGAGAAAGGCGCTCCGGAGCATTTTTATAAAGTGGCTCAAACGTTTGAGCAAATAGGGTGGAACCGCGGTGAAAGCCGTCCCTATGTCTTATGAATAAGGCATAGGGACGGCTTTTAATTTTACTAATTTTAGGAGGAATGAATCGATATGAATATCCAGAATATGATATTAACGCTTCAAAAATATTGGTCGAATCAGAATTGTATTTTAATGCAGGCTTATGATGTAGAAAAAGGTGCAGGAACCATGTCTCCAATGACTTTACTTAGAAGTTTAGGGCCAGAGCCTTGGAACGTAGCTTATGTGGAACCATCCAGGAGACCCGATGATGGTCGCTATGGTGAAAATCCAAATAGATTGTACCAACACCATCAATTCCAAGTCATTATGAAACCATCTCCCGATAATATCCAAGAGTTATATTTAGACTCTTTAAAAGCATTAGGTATTAATCCATTAGAACATGATATTCGTTTCGTTGAAGATAATTGGGAAAATCCTACATTAGGTGCTGCTGGTTTAGGATGGGAAGTATGGCTTGATGGAATGGAGATTACCCAGTTCACTTATTTTCAGCAAATTGGCGGTTTAGAAGCAAATCCAGTTGCTGTAGAGTTAACCTATGGGATAGAAAGATTAGCTTCTTACATTCAAAATAAAGAAAACGTATTTGAACTCGAATGGAATAATGGTGTTACGGTTCACGATATTTTTTATCAGCCTGAGTTCGAACATTCTAAATATACGTTTGAAGAATCCAATACAGAAATGTTATTCGATTTGTTTACGATGTATGAGAAAGAAGCAAAAGCAACAATGGAAAAAGGACTTGTCTTTCCAGCTTACGACTATGTACTAAAATGTTCCCATACTTTTAATTTATTAGATGCAAAAGGGGTCATTTCTGTAACGGAACGTACAGGTTATATTTCACGAATTCGTAATTTGGCACGAAAAATTGCGAAAGCATATGTTGCTGAACGTGAACGTCTTGGATTTCCTATGCTAAAGAAGGAGGAGAAATAAATGGCGAAAAATGTATTATTTGAAATTGGTTTAGAGGAATTACCCGCTCGCTTTATTGATGATGCTGAAAAGCAATTATATGAAAAAACAGCAAAATGGTTAACGGATTTACGCATCTCCTCAGATAATATTAAAACATATTCTACCCCAAGAAGATTAGCTGTTTTAGTTCAAAACATGGAAGAATTTCAAGAAAGTGTTGAAGAAGAAGTGAAAGGTCCATCCGAAAGTATCGCAAAAGATTCAGAAGGCAATTGGACGAAAGCAGCTATTGGCTTTACAAAAAGTCAAGGAAAAACGGTAGACGATATTTATTTTAAAGAAGTTAATGGGATCTCTTATATCTACGTGAAAAAACATATTGAAGGTCAAAAAACCTTCGAATTACTTCCAGAATTTAAAAATATAATCACGTCCATTCAGTTTGGAAAGAATATGCGATGGTCTACGCAAACAATGAGATATGCTCGTCCTATTCGTTGGCTTGTTGCACTATACGGTGAGGAAGTGGTTCCGTTTGAGGTGGCGACAGTTAAAACAGGTAATAAAACATTTGGTCACAGGTTCCTAGGAAATGAAATAACTATCCAAGAACCACAACAATATGAATCTTTATTACGTGAAGAATATGTGATTGTGGATTCAAATGAACGTGAACAAATGATACTAGATCAAATAAAGAACATGGAAGAAAAAGAGAATGTTATGATTCCCATTGATAAAGACCTTTTAAATGAGGTACGTAATTTAGTAGAGTATCCTACCGTATTTGTAGGATCATTTGAGGAAGAATACTTAAAATTGCCGTCTGAAGTATTAATTACTTCTATGAAAGAACATCAAAGATATTTTCCTGTCATGTCTAATGACAATGAATTATTAGCAAAATTCATAGGTGTTCGAAACGGGGATAACCAATCCATTTCCACAGTAGTTAAAGGAAATGAAAAGGTACTGCGTGCTAGATTATCAGATGCTGAATTTTTCTATGAAGAAGACCAAAAACAATCTATTGATTTCTATTTAGAGAAATTACAACGTGTTGTTTTCCAAGAAAAATTAGGAACCTATTCGGATAAAGTTAATCGTGTTGTTTCCCTTACAAAAGAGATTTGTAATGAATTGCATCTGGATGAAATAACGATGAATAAAGCAATCAGGGTAGCTGAAATTAGCAAATTTGATTTAATGACGAATATGGTAGATGAATTTACAGAACTTCAAGGAATTATTGGAGAAAAATATGCCACTATTTTTGGTGAAGATGAAGAAATAGCTAAGGCGATAAGAGAACATTATTTACCAAAACAGGCTAACGGAGATTTACCAGAAACTCAAATAGGATCCATTGTTAGTATAGCTGATAAATTAGATACCATTGTAGGTTGTATTTTAATTGGTTTAGTACCAACTGGTTCTCAAGATCCTTATGGTTTACGTCGACAAGCTACAGGAATATTACGGATTTTAAGCGATAAAAAATGGAACATTTCTTTAGAATCTCTTCTAGAAATAGCTAAATCTACCTATAAAAATACTGAAATTGAAATTCATGATAAAGCAGAAGTTACACACACATTAAAAGAGTTTTTCCAACATCGTGCTTCTTATCTATTAAAAGAAAACAATGTTGAGTCTGATGTCATTCAAGCTGTAACGGATAATGGAATTGGTGTTTATGTATTTACAGAGAAAAAAGCAAGAGTACTATCCGAAAAACGAAATGATCCAAACTTCAAATCGATTGAAGAAGCATTAGTGCGAGTACTAAACTTAGCTGGCAAAACGGAAAATATGAATATTGATACAAAGTTGTTTGAAACAGAGTCTGAAAAAGTTTTATTTGAAACGTACCAAAATATTGTTACAGATTACAATCACGCTTTAAACAACTTTGATGCGGATGGGGCGTTATTACAATTAAGTCATTTATCCAATCCAATACATGATTTCTTCGATAACAATATGGTAATGGCTGATGATGACAATGTCCGAAATAATCGTTTGGCATTAGTGAATCATATTGCAAATATGATTAAAAATTACGCTGAATTAACATTAATTGAGTGGAAACAACATCAATAAATAAAGGCGGCAGTGCTCTTACAGGCTAAGAACGCAACGCCTGCCTGTCTTTCTTAAGAAAATATTTAATTTAGACTTTCTTAGTGAATTAATGATAACCTAAATTCCCTTTCTATTTTAAATAGTATATAATTATTCTTATTAGTGTGTTTTTTTATTAGTAAGGTGGTGAAAGGGTGGAATTATCGAAAAGGCAAGAGGAGATTATTGAGATAGTTAAAGAAAATGGCCCAATAACCGGAGAAAATATTGCGGAAAAGTTAAGCTTAACTCGCGCAACATTACGTCCAGACTTAGCCATTTTAACAATGTCCGGATTTCTCGATGCAAGACCGAGAGTAGGTTATTTTTACACAGGCAAAACTGGATTTGAATTATTATCAGAGAAAATAAAGAAATATAAAGTAGCTGAATTTCTACAAATTCCTATTGTCGTAAAAGAAGATGTTTCTGTTTATGATGCAATTTCTACGATGTTTCTAGAAGATGTCGGAACCCTATTTGTACTAAATGAAAAAGGTTGCTTATCTGGTGTTTTGTCTCGAAAGGATTTATTACGCGCAAGCATTGGACAACAAGATCTTAACAGTGTAGCTGTCCACATAATTATGACGAGGATGCCTAACATTACGGTTTGTCGAAAAGATGATTCTTTAATCGATGTTGCGCAGAAACTAATCAATAAACAAATTGATGGAATGCCAGTAGTAAAAGACGATGAAAAAGGCTTAACAGTTGTTGGAAGAGTAACAAAAACAACGATTACAAGAGTTTTTGTTGAGCTCGCTTCAGCAAAAATTGTTTAATTTGTATGAATGGAGAGGTAGTTATGAGTTCCGAACGACTTGTTTATGTTATATCGGATTCTGTTGGGGAAACTGCTGAATTAGTAGTGAAAGCAGGTTTAAGTCAATTTAATAGTCAAGATTATAAAATTTCACGGATTCCGTATGTAGAAGATCAACAAACCATTGACGAAACGTTACAATTAGCCATAGAAAATAATGGCCTAATCGGTTTTACTTTGGTTAATCCAACATTAAGAAATTATTTAAATGATCAAGCAAGAAAGCTAAAAATAGAAGCAATTGATATTATGGGACCCATGATTAGCGCGATGGAACGTGTTTTTAAAAAAGAGCCTAGACTAGAAGCTGGATTAGTTCATAAACTTGATGAAGATTATTTTAAACGAGTAGAGGCAATAGAGTTCGCTGTGAAATATGATGATGGTAGAGATCCACGAGGGATTGCAAGAGCCGACATTATACTCATCGGGGTTTCACGTACTTCCAAAACTCCACTGTCACAATATTTAGCTCATAAAAGATTAAAGGTTGCCAATGTACCAATTGTACCTGAGGTAGATCCGCCAGAAGAATTGTTCGAGGTGGATCCAGCCAAATGCATCGGTTTAAGAATCCGACCAGAAAAACTTAATGAAATTAGAAAAGAACGTTTAAAAGCATTAGGTTTGGGAAATCAAGCAACATATGCAAATATTGATAGAATTTCTCAAGAACTTGACTATTTTAATAAAATAGTGGAAAGAATAGGTTGTAACGTAATAGACGTCTCTAATAAAGCAGTTGAAGAAACTGCAAATGTGATTTTACAAAAGATCCACAAGTAATGATAATAAATAATTGATGAAAAACATTCTACTCACATGGCGGTTGTAGAATGTTTTTCTTCTGATTAAAAAAAAGTTAAAGATTTTTATAGAAATTCTATTGAAATTGTATTATAATAATAATTTGTGTAAAGATATATAGTAATGTTAGTTTACTTAGACATATTCTGAAAAATAAAACATCTATGATAAAGAAGGAATCTTACAATATTATGTAGAAATATATTATAAGTCAATTAAAGGGATTCCTTATAGATTATTTACTATCCTTTCATTATTCACTCAACTAGGGTAGAAATTTTTTTCTAGTTTTAAGAAAAAAATGTCGAAATATGAAGGGATATTATAATTTTTGTCGAATACTTAAAGTATGGTGGTTCAAATGGCCTATCAAATCCCAGAGGAAATGATTGAGGAAGTTCGTAAGTCTAATGATATTGTGGATGTTATAGGAGAGTATGTACAGTTAAAAAAACAAGGTAAAAACTTTGTTGGTCTCTGTCCATTCCATGGTGAGAAGACACCTTCTTTTTCCGTGACACAAGATAAACAAATTTTCCATTGTTTTGGTTGTGGAAAAGGTGGAAACGTCGTTACGTTTATGATGGAAATGGAGAAGTTTTCCTTTATTGAAGCAATCACCCATTTGGCCGAGCGTTGTGGGATAAATCTTCCTATTACAAGCAGTCAAAACGAGTTTACTATATCCCAAGAAAGTCAAAATATATTAACCGCTTATGATTGGTTAACGAAACTATATCATCATTTATTGAGATATACAAGGGATGGTAAAGAAGGGTATCAATATTTAATTGAAAGAGGAATAAATGATCACGCAATTGATGAATTTCAGTTAGGTTTTGCTACGACTGCAAAAAGTTTTACCGCAGAGTTTTTGAAGAAAAAGGGATTCAATCAAGCTTTACTGGTAAAAGAAGGTTTACTTTCTTTACAAAATGACAATAGTGTAACTGACCGATTTAGAGGAAGAATTATATTTCCTATTCGCAATCACCTAGGCAAAACCGTAGCATTCGGAGGAAGATTACTAGCAGACGGTGGACCAAAATATTTGAACAGTCCGGAAAGTGAGTTATTCCAAAAAGGAAAAATTTTATATAATTTTGATTTAGCAAAGAAACATATTCGTAAGGAAAATGAAGTAATATTATTTGAAGGGTATATGGATGTTATTGCTGCTTATCAGGCAGGAATTAAAAATGTAGTTGCTACATTAGGTACCGCATTAACGGAAACACAGGCTAAATTATTAAAACGATATGTTGATACGGTAGTTGTTTGTTATGACGGGGATAAAGCTGGACTTGAAGCGACATATAAAGCAGTTCGATTACTTCAAAGTGTAGGATGCCAAGTCAAAATAGCTAATTTAAAAGAAGGCTTAGACCCAGATAGTTATATAAAACTTAATGGGGGAGAGGCTTTCCAAAACAAAGTATTGGATACGAGTGAAACCTACTTAAGTTTTTACATGCGATATCTGAAGAAAGATTATAATCTTCATGTGGAAGGAGATCGCATTGATTATATAGAAAAAGTAATAAGGGAAATTTCAACCGTTAATAGTTTGGTCGAAAGAGAATATTATTTAAAGGACCTTCATAATGAATTTAATATCTCTATGGAATCACTTACAGAAGAAGTGGAAATCCAGAGAAGGAGATATAAAGACCAATCTCGAAATAAGGATAATTCATCTGGATACAGTCATAATAATAGAGCAAATATTCAACATAACAACAAGAAACTATTACCGGCATATCAAAATGCCGAAAGAAAGTTATTGGCCTACATGCTCCAAGACGAATTAATTGCTGAAAAAGTTCAGGAAGATTTAGGGGCAAGATTTAATTTAGATATGCATAAAATCATTGCCACTCATTTATATGCTTTTTATGAAGAGGGTCATAAGGCAGATGTTAGTTTATTTATAGAAAGATTGAAAGAACCTGAATTACAAAAGTTAGCATCAGAGATAGCCATGTATCCTACATTGGAGAACATAAGTGATCAAGAAATTAGTGATTATATACGAATTATTAAGGTTCAAAATGATGATTATGTTCATATTCAAACATTAAAAGAGGAACAAAGATTAGCTGAACAACAAAGTGATCCATTAAAAGCTGCCCAAATTGCAATGCAAATTATTGAAATTAAAAAGCAATCGAAACGCACAAATTAATTTTTTCTATGGAATTGGAAGGAGGGGGACTCATGGCTGATAAAGAACAATCACAACAAATTAAAGAAACTGAACAAACTCTTGAGCAAATTAAAGAGGGTTTAATGGAATTAGGAAAAAAACGGGGAACTTTAGCATATGAAGAGGTTGCGGACCGTTTATCTAATTTTGAGATTGAATCAGATCAAATGGATGAGTTCTATGAACAATTGGAAGAACAAGGTGTCGAAGTAATAGGTGAATCTGAAGATGATCCTAATATGAAGGAAATTGCTAAAGAAGAAGAATTCAATGTAGAGGATTTAAGTGTACCTCTTGGAATAAAAATAAATGATCCCGTAAGAATGTATTTGAAAGAAATTGGCCGTGTTAATTTACTTTCCGCAGCAGAAGAGATTGAACTTGCAAACCGCATAGAAGAGGGCGATGAGGAAGCAAAAAGAAGACTAGCTGAAGCTAACTTAAGACTGGTTGTAAGTATCGCTAAGAGATATGTTGGACGTGGAATGTTATTTCTCGATTTAATTCAAGAAGGTAACATGGGTCTGATGAAAGCTGTTGAAAAGTTTGATTATCGAAAAGGTTTTAAATTTAGTACGTATGCTACTTGGTGGATACGTCAGGCCATTACTAGAGCAATTGCGGATCAAGCTAGAACCATTCGTATTCCAGTTCACATGGTTGAAACGATTAATAAATTAATTCGAGTGCAACGTTCGCTTTTACAAGATCTTGGTAGGGAACCAACTCCAGAAGAAATCGGCGAAGAAATGGAACTAGCACCTGATAAAGTCCGAGAGATTCTAAAGATTGCTCAGGAACCTGTTTCATTAGAAACTCCTATTGGAGAAGAAGATGATTCCCATTTAGGTGATTTTATTGAAGATCAGGAAGCTATTTCGCCATCAGATCATGCTGCATATGAACTTCTTAAAGAACAATTAGAAGATGTTCTTGATACGCTTACGGATAGAGAAGAGAATGTTTTACGACTTCGTTTTGGTCTTGATGATGGACGTACTCGAACACTTGAAGAAGTAGGCAAAGTTTTTGGTGTTACTCGAGAACGTATCCGTCAAATTGAAGCTAAGGCTTTACGTAAACTTAGACACCCTAGCCGCAGTAAGCGACTAAAAGACTTTATGGACTAAATAGTTGTAGTCATTGGAAACGACTTTAGTTTTCAATGGCTCTTCTCTTTGTTAATTTTGTTTTTTCAGGGAAGGACTTTATATGCCTGACAACAATCGTATCAATATCATTGTTAATGAAATAAATTATTGGAAGCGTAATAAATTGCTGCCCGATACATACTGCGATTACCTTTTAGCATTGTATACGAAGGGAGAGAGCGATGATTTTTCTAAATCAAGCTCGTTCCAAACGGTGATTCCAATTTTGCAACTCGTACTATGTACGTTACTGTTACCGTTTTCTTTTCTTGTGATATATTTTACGAGATTTGAAGATGTTTTGCAACTCACGATTTTATTTCTTTTTCTTATTTACGCAATATGGTGTTTTAAATCCTTAAAGAAACATACAAACAATTTGTCTCATGTAGCTCTCGTAAACGCTTTATTTATTATGCTTTTGTTTAGTATTCATTTAGGAAAAACTTTGGCAAGTGGTAATTTTTTTGTCTATATTACAATTTTATTAAATTTTATTTGTTGGTTCTTTTTGGGTTATATAAAACAGTTAAAGTATTTAAAATATGCAAGTATTATTGGCCTGATTTTTGCCATTTTATATTATTTTATAAAATTTATTATCTAAATTCTTTAAACTTAGATGATTTTCGAGTAAACTATATATAGCCTTAATAAAAACCATTAAAAACTTGGCATTCGCCAAGTATTTGGTGAATGTCATAGTTGCACTTATGTAGATAGGAGTTTTTTTAACTTTCTGTTTACTAAAGAAAAAAGGGGATTACATAAGGAGGAAACGTAATGAAAAAGAACCCAGTCATACCATACGCAATTATTGCTGTAGTAGGGGTACTAGCTATCATTATTATTTCATTTATTGGGGTGAATCAACGAGAAGCGATTCAACAGGCAGAAGAAGGCGGAGAACAAGCTGTTGAAGAAGGAGAAGCATCAACTGATCCTGAAGAAATCTTTTCTGCTAACTGTTCTTCATGCCACGGTGCAGATTTATCCGGTGGAGCAGGTCCGGAGTTAACGACAATTGGGTCTAAATACAGTGCTGATGAAATTTCAGAAATTATCCAAAATGGTACAGATGGAGGAATGCCTCCATTTGGTGGATCACTTGCCCCAGAGGAAATAGAATTACTATCTGATTGGCTTAGTGAAAAACAATAATAATAAAGTTAAGCTTTCTGTTATAATCAGAAAGCTTTTCTTTTTGCTTGTTTGGAAAGTATAATAATGATTAAATTTAAAAGTCTGGACTAGCTTGGAAGGAGAGAACCATGACAATTACGATAAATTTATCCAGTCGATTAACTGAAGTAGCAAACTTTATTAATAAAGGTGCAAAATTTGCAGATATTGGTTCAGATCATGCTTATTTACCTTGTTATATATGCCTAAAAGACAAAACAGCTCGTGCCATTGCTGGAGAAATAAATGAAGGACCTTTTAATAGTGCGAAGAATATGGTAAGTGCTACTAAACTCAATGATGTTATTGAAGTGCGATTAGGGAATGGTTTGGAGATCATAACACAAGATGATAACATTGATCATGTTGTTATTGCTGGAATGGGTGGATCCTTAATTAAAACGATTTTAGAAGAAGGTAAGAAAAAACTTACTGATGTTAAACGTATCATTGCCCAGCCCAATATCGATGCTAGAAATGTACGGCGATGGTTTGTAAGTAATAATTTTAAAATTATAAATGAATCCATTATAGAAGAAAACGGCCATATTTATGAAATAATTGTTGCTGAACAAACAAAATCTTTACAAATGGACATACTTAATGAAAAAGAACTATTATTTGGTCCAATATTATTAAGAAACAAAAAAAGTGAATTTTATAAGAAGTGGCAGCATGAATATGAAAAAATGCAACAAGTTGTAGCACAAATGAAAAGTGCAAAGGTACGTAACACTGAAAAAATAGTACAGTTTGAAAAAGAATTAGTATGGATGGAGGAGGAACTATAAGATGAAAAAGCATCCAATTAATAATTCTAATGTATTTCAATTAATGGAGAAATGGGCACCCAAACATTTAGCATATGATTGGGACAATGTTGGATTACAGGTAGGTTCGTATCATCAAAATGTGAATAAAATAATGGTTACATTAGATGTATTAGAAACAGTTGTTGATGAGGCGATCCAGAAAGGGGTAAATTTAATTATTGCCCATCATCCCTTACTATTTAAACCTATCAAGCAAATTAACTTTGACTCCCCACAAGGAAGATTGATCAGAAAATTGATTGATCATCAAATTACGGTATACGCGGCTCACACTAATCTAGATGCTGCTATTGGTGGTGTAAATGATATGCTTTGCCAATCCATTGGAATACAATCCACAAGTAATTTGATAGATACATTCACACAGCGTTTACTTAAGATAGTTGTATATGTTCCAAAGACCCATGAAGAGGAAATTAGAAATGCCCTATCTGATAGTGGTGCTGGACATATTGGAAATTATAGTCATTGTACTTTCCAAACAAAAGGTGAAGGAACATTTAAACCATTGGAGGGGACAAATCCTTATATTGGCACAACTAATCAATTAGAGTTAGTAGATGAAGTTCGAATCGAAACTATTCTACCCGAAGAGAAACTTAATAAAGTCATTTCGTCCATATTAAAGGCTCATCCATATGAGGAGCCAGCATACGATATATATCCTCTAAAAAACAGTGGAAAACGTTTTGGGATTGGTCGCGTTGGTCTGTTACCTCAAAAAATAACCCTTGAAAAGTTATGTTCTCAAATTAAAAAATCTCTTAATATCTCAGGATTAAGGGTTACTGGTGATTTACAGAAAGAAGTTAAGAAGGTTGCAGTGTTAGGTGGAAGTGGAGAGAAATATATCCATACAGCTAAACAAAAAGGTGCGGATGTTTATATTACTGGAGATATGTCTTTTCATACAGCACAGGATGCTTGGCAAATGGGGTTATCTGTCATTGATGCTGGCCATTATATAGAAAATATTATGAAAAAACATACTGTGGAATATTTAAAAAATGAATTAAAACATCATCCTTCTGTAGAAATTCTTATGTCTGAAATAAACACCGATCCCTTTCAGTTTGTTTAGGAAGATAAAAACTTTCTTATCCGGTAATAGTACAACTAAGGCATTTGCTAATAGCAAAGTATTTAAAAAAGGAGCATTTATTATATGACAGAAAATCAATTTGAACAATTAGATTTAAAACCTAATATACTTGAAGTCATTCATCATTTAAAATTTAAGAAGCCTACTGAAATTCAGGAGAAAATTATTCCAAAAATTATAAAAGGAAATAGTGTTATAGGTCAATCGAGAACAGGATCTGGAAAAACCCATGCCTATTTACTGCCCCTATTTAATCAATTAGATAGTACAAAAAGGGAAGTACAATTTGTCATTACTGCCCCTACTAGAGAATTGGCAATGCAAATCTATGATGAAGTGAAGAAAATCATCCAACTTTCTAATAAAGAAGGAGAATGGGTAGCTAAGTTATTAGTAGGTGGAACAGACAAACAAAAAATGATGGAAAAATTAAAGCAGCCTCCACATATTATCGTAGGAACGCCTGGGAGAATTTTAGATTTAGTTAAAGAAGAGGCGCTTTCGATATATTCCGCAAAATCCTTCGTTATAGATGAGGCGGATTTAATGCTAGATCTAGGGTTTATTAACGATGTAGACCAACTTTTGGTACGAGCAAAAAGGGATATTCAATTATTGGTATTTTCAGCTACAATCCCTGTACGATTACAGAATTTTTTTAAAAAGTATTTAGAAAATCCGATTTATGTCAAAGTAAATGATCATTTTTCACCGGAAACAATGGAGCATTTATTAATTGCGGTTAAACATAAAGAAAAAGCGGATATTATTTTGGAAATTTCAAAAGCGATCAATCCTTATATTAGCATTATTTTTACGAATGGTAAGAAACAAGCAGATGAACTTGCATCTGAACTGCAAGAAAAAGGTATAGACGTAGGGATTATTCATGGTGGTTTAACACCTAGAGAAAGAAAACGAGTACTTAAAGATATCCAAAATCTTCGGTACCAATACATTGTTGCTACAGATCTGGCTGCAAGAGGAATTGATATTAAGGGTGTTAGTCATGTTATTAACGCAGACCTACCGAAAGAAGAAGAATTTTATATTCATAGGGTTGGAAGAACCGCAAGAGCAGGTATGGAAGGCACGGCTATAAGTTTATACCAAGAAGCCGACTTAAAACTAATCCAAAAACTTGAAGATAAAGGTCTTTCATTCCAATATGTGGGTGTTAAAAATGGTGAATGGACGAAAGCAAAATCATGGAATGACCGTCAATTAAGAAAGAATACAACCACTGAACTTGAAAAAGAAGCTTGGAAAAGGGTTCCGAAAGCAAAAAAAGTAAAACCCGGCTATAAGAAAAAACTAAAAAAGCAGCAAGTCTCTATAAAAAAACAATTGCAAAAAAATACGAAGCATAAAAAATAGAAATAAACAGAGATGAAATGAAGAGGGAGAGTGTATCGATTTTGTTAAAAATTGGATCACATGTATCAATGAATGGTAAAAAAATGTTATTAGGTTCAAGTGAAGAAGCTACATCCTATGGAGCAAATACCTTTATGATTTATACAGGTGCACCCCAAAATACGCGAAGGAAACCAATAGAAGAGTTGAATATTGAGGCTGGTCAAGAACATATGGAAAAGAATGGTCTCACGGATATCATCGTACATGCGCCTTATATTATAAATATTGGAAATACGACAAAACCAGCAACTTTTGAACTTGGTGTTAACTTCTTAAGAAGTGAAATCGAACGTACAGAGGCTATTGGAGCGAAACAAATTGTTCTACACCCCGGTGCACATGTTGGAGCAGGGGTTGATAATGGAGTTAAAAAGATCATTGAAGGGTTAAATGAAGTTCTTGAAAAAAATAATGATGTACAGATTGCTTTAGAAACTATGGCCGGTAAAGGAACTGAAATTGGACGTACATTCGATGAAATTGCTCAAATTATCGATGGGGTTACCTTGAATGAAAAATTATCCGTTTGTATGGATACTTGTCATATTCACGACGCCGGATATGATATTGTAAATGATTTTGATGGGGTTTTAAATGAATTTGATAAAATCATTGGTGTGGAAAAAATAAAAGTTGTACATGTAAATGATAGTAAAAATGAGAAAGGAGCTCATAAAGACCGCCATGAAAATATTGGTTTCGGCCATATTGGATTTAAAGCGTTACATTATATTATCCACCACCCTCAGTTTCAAGAGTTGCCTAAAATATTAGAAACTCCGTATGTTGGTGAAGACAAGAAAAATAAAAAGGCTCCATATCGATTTGAAATTGAAATGATTAAAAATGGCCAATTTGAAGAAAACTTAAAGGAAAAAATACAAAATAGTTAATAACAAAGGCGCAAGCGCGCTTACAGGCTAAAACGCGACGTCCTGTGCTTCGTAGCGACGTACAAACTGGAGCACTCCGCAATGAGATAAAGGAAACACGGTGAGGTACGAACCGGTGTTGACTTTCATCACAAGGGTATAAGTGCGACTAAGCCTCTGGTTTCACCAATCGGCAAGTCTTCTTTATCGTAGTGGAGGAGTGTGAAGTTTGGGACTGCGCTAACGCTCGTCCCACCAAAAAAATCTGCTAGTCGCTGGGCGCTGTAGCCGGACGTGGTCTTTCTTAAGACAAGATTTAATAAACTGCATTATTATGCTTTCTTATTTAAATTAAAAATAGGGGTAACCTAAGGTTAGCCCTATTTTTATTCAAATAAATATTCTAATCCATAAGACTTAATAAGTTCATTAAGTAATTTTCTTGCTGCCCTTGCTGTTTCTAAATCAGTAATATTTGCTAATTCCCTAAACATCGCTTCTCGATCATCGTGTTTAAATGGATCACCATTATAATGTTTTAAATAGTGGGATATCTGCTTAGCCTGTTCCTTTGAAATAGAGAAACCGTACTGATGAGAGTGATCTAATAAATCGTTATAACTTATTTGTTTAAGCTTCCTCCGTACTAATTCTTTGATGATAATGGACATTTTCGTACCTCCTTTAAAAAGAACCTGTTGTACTATATATGCATTCATTAAGATAAAATAAACTTGTATTATGAAATAAAACTACCTTTTAACTATGTTTCCACAAACTAACATTATAAACTTGAGGGGATTCCATACACTATAAATGCACCTCGACTAAAAAAGGAGGTCATTACCCATGGCGGATTATAAAGATATAGAAAATGCTCCAAGACGCGGTGAAGAGGCTAAAAATCAGGATTTTGTTGAAATAGAACCTGATAGCTCTAGAAATGAGGAATTTGCTGCAGAGTTTACAGCCGATGATTATGCTGTAAATGATAATGACGATGCTGATGTAAATAGTATGTATGGATGGATTGGTCTAGCTTTATCGATTATTTCCTTCTTTGTTTGGCCAATCGTTCTAGGTGCAGCAGGTATCATTTTAGGGTTTGTCTCTAGAGCCCGTGGTGCTGATACTTTAGGAAATATTGCAATTGCTGCAGGAGCAATTTCTATATTAGTAACCTTATTTATATTGCCTTTCGTTTAGATTAAAAATGGAGACTAAATACAGTCTCCATTTTTATTTATATAGCGGAAAATAATAGTAATTCTCTGGCTCCATGGAATTTGGATCTATATTGGGATTCAATTCTTGAAAATCATTTATAATTTTTTCAAAAGGTACTTTTATTTTTCCTTCATTTAAATCTTTAATAATAGATAATACAGTGTCCCCCCATTCAACTTTTACTTTTATTATCGTGTATTGACTATCCTTTGTTATAAAAGTTTCTATATCTTGGTACTGATTAATCATATCATCTCCTAACGATAAATCTTTATATATACTTGCTACTAGCAGTATAATGAACATATATAGAATTAATCGTTTGGAAAAGGACATATTTAATTTCTCCTTTTTTAATACCTAAGAAAACTGTTTTTCGTTGTCTGCCTGAGAGCTTGGATTTTTAAAATGAAACTTAATCTCAATTTTTTCGTATAATAAATATAAAGGAGGGGTGTAATTGGAAATTTTTGAATTAGTATGGATTGGCTTTGTTTTAACAGGTATAGGGTCATTGTTTTTAATCGGTGAAGTGTTAGTAAATGCTAGAGGAATTTTTGGTTTATTGGGAATTGGTTTTATTACCATTTATTTTGGTGCGTATGTTGTAGAAACAAGTTTCTTTATAATTATGCTTATTTTATACTTTTTAGGACTAATACTAATCATTATTGATGGAAAAATTCTAAATGATGGTACATTAGCGACTATTGGTGTAGCCATTATGCTAGTTTCCGTTGCTTTAGTAGCACCTTCATTTACCTCGGGGTTGTACGCTGTACTTGGAGTAATTTTAGGTACTGCAGGCTCTTTTTTATTCTTAAAAGTCTTTAAGAAGCGGGAAATGTGGACAAAAATAGCTTTAAAGGATCAATTAACAAGTGAGGAAGGATATAACTCCTTGAACAAGGAATATGAAAAACTTTTAGGTCAAAGTGGAATCACCAAAACAGATTTACGCCCTGTTGGAACAATCGAAGTAAATAAAAAGGATTATAGCGCGGTATCTAACGGACAATGGATCGAGAAAAATACCCATATACAAGTAATTCAGGTTGATGGGACAAAAATATTAGTTGAAAAAATCAAATCGTAACAACGTAAAAGACTGCAAGTTAAGAGTCCTAAAGAGAAGTGTATTTGGGATCTTGAAATAACAGTCTTTTTTATTGTTATTTTTGAAGGTAGAGTAATAATTCGTTTTTGTTGATGATTGTAAATTTAATGTAAAATTATGACGAAATATCTTTACAAGGAATTAACCTAACCTTAAGATAGAGTAGGGTTTTTTAATTAATGATAATCGGATGAAAGGATGTAATATCATTGGATGTAGATATTCAGACACTACTCTTTGAATTTTTTGGTGGACTTGGGATCTTCCTTTTAGGTATTAAATTTATGGGAGATGGTTTACAAAAGTCTGCAGGTGATCGATTAAGAGATATACTTGATCGATTTACAAGTAATCCTTTCCTTGGCGTGCTTGCCGGAATGGTTGTAACGATGTTAATTCAAAGTAGTTCAGGTACGACCGTATTAACAGTAGGGCTTGTTAATGCAGGTTTTATGACATTAAGACAAGCAATTGGTGTTATTATGGGAGCGAATATTGGAACAACTATTACCGCTTTTATTATTGGTATTGATATTGGTGAATATGCTTTACCAATTCTTGCAGTAGGTGCATTTTTAATCATTTTCTTTAAGAAACCAATTATTACTGCACTAGGACAAGCTCTTTTTGGTTTTGGTGCTTTGTTTTATGGCTTAGAGTTAATGAGTAGTGGTATGAAACCCTTACGTTCACTTGAGGCTTTTCATGAATTAACAGTAAGTATGAGTGATAATCCAATTCTTGGTGTTATCATCGGAACAGTCTTTACATTAATCGTACAAAGCTCAAGTGCAACGGTTGGTATTTTACAAGGACTATTTTCTGAAGGAGCTATAGCTTTAGACGCAGCTATTCCTGTTTTATTTGGTGATAATATTGGAACAACAATTACTGCGGTGTTAGCAGCAATCGGCGCTTCTGTTGCGGCAAGACGAGCAGCGTTGACTCACGTAATTTTTAATGTGATGGGTTCTATTATTTTTCTTATATTATTAATTCCATTTGTAGCCTTTGTATCATTCTTACAGACAAAATTAAATTTGAATCCAGAAATGACGATTGCATTTGCACACGGAAGCTTTAATGTTATGAACACGATTATACAATTTCCGTTTATAGCTGGATTGGCATGGATTGTTACGAAAATAATCCCAGGTAAAGATACGACTATTGAATATAAACCAAAATTCTTGGATCCGATTTTCATTGAGAGATCTTCTGCTTTAGCTTTAGATCAAGCGAAAAAGGAAATAGCCCGAATGGGAGAATATGCTTGTAAAGGTCTAGAAGAATCCAATCGATATTTAACTACAAGTTCTCAAAAACATTCAGATATGGCTATGCAAATTGAGGGAGCCATAAATAACCTAGATCGTAATATTACAGAATATTTAGTGACGGTATCAGGAAGATCTCTATCTGAACAGGAAAGTGAAAAACATACAGCATTAATGAACTCCGTCCGTGATATTGAACGAATAGGGGATCACTTTGAAAATTTAATTGAGTTGGTGGATTACAAAATTTCTAATAAAGTCCAAATTTCAGATAAGGCGATGGGTGAGTTAAACACTATGTTTGACTTAACTAATATGACTGTTAAACAAGCTGTAGATGCTTTAAGTGAGTCTGATAGAGAGAAAGCCTTAGAAGTTGTTCAACGAGAAGAAGAAATTGATAAGATGGAAAGAGATTATCGTAAGCGACATATTATTCGTATGAATAAAGGGCTTTGCAGTGGTTCAGCAGGTATAGTATTTGTTGATATCATAAGTAATTTAGAGCGTATTGGTGACCACGCAGTGAACATTGCTGAGTATGTTTTAGGTCATCATGATTAAAATAAAAGAGAAGGGATAAAACCTTCTCTTTTTTAATTGCAAATAAGAATAAAAGGTGATATTATAATAGACGTTGTTTATGTTTGTCGAGATTAATAAATAGTGTTGACAAACGAAAAAATACATGGTAAATTTTATATCGTTGTTAAATATTAACATTTCACTATTCCACAGTAGCTCAGTGGTAGAGCAATCGGCTGTTAACCGATCGGTCGTAGGTTCGAATCCGACCTGTGGAGCCAAAGTGGCGGCGTAGCTCAGATGGCGAGAGCGTACGGTTCATACCCGTGAGGTCGTGGGTTCGATCCCCTCCGCCGCTACCATTTTATTATTTAGTCACATGGCGGTCGTGGCGAAGTGGTTAACGCACCGGATTGTGGCTCCGGCATTCGTGGGTTCGATTCCCACCGATCGCCCGTTTATAAACTGGACCCTTAGCTCAGTTGGTTAGAGCTATCGGCTCATAACCGATCGGTCGCAGGTTCGAGTCCTGCAGGGTCCACCATATAATATCATATCACGGAGGTATACCCAAGTCTGGCTGAAGGGATCGGTCTTGAAAACCGACAGGCGGGTCAAACCGCGCGGGGGTTCGAATCCCTCTACCTCCTTTTTGCGAGAAAACAAGTATATAATATACTTGTTTTTTATTTGCGTAAATTTTTATCCCTCTTAATCGGGCAGTAAAACTAGTTGGGAGATCAACTGCCCGTAAAGGTCCGATAAGTATGACTAACCATAAGTGGGAGATGAAAGAAAACCCCGCTTATGGAAGTCTTCTTGATTTAACTATTTTTCATCTTTGTAAGGCAAAATATTTGCAACTATGTGATAGCAATGATAATCTTCTAGTTAAAGGGTGATAAACCTGAATTATCCATTTTAAATTTATTAAGGGAGGAAGATTTTTATGGCTAAATTTGAATTACCAGAATTACCATATGCATATGATGCATTAGAACCAACAATTGACAAGGAAACAATGAATATTCATCATACGAAACACCATAACACTTATGTAACAAATCTAAATGCAGCTGTTGAAGGAATTTCCGAATTAGAAGGAAAATCAGTTGAAGAATTAATCAGTAATTTAGATGCTGTTCCAGAAGCAAAACGTACAGCGGTACGCAATAATGGTGGTGGACATGCTAACCATAGTTTATTCTGGAAAGTTTTATCACCAAATGGTGGTGGTGAACCAACTGGTGAACTAGCTGAAAAGATTAATGCTAAATTTGGTAGCTTCGACAAATTCAAAGAAGAGTTTGAAAATGCTGCTAAAACACGTTTTGGTTCTGGCTGGGCTTGGCTAGTATCCAATAACGGTGAATTAGAAGTTATGAGCACTCCAAACCAAGATTCTCCACTTATGGAAGGTAAAACTCCTTTATTAGGTGTAGACGTTTGGGAACATGCATACTACCTAAAATATCAAAACAGACGCCCTGAATACTTAGCAGCATTTTGGAATGTTGTTAACTGGGATGAAGTAGCTAAAAACTACAAAGGTTAATAGCAAGTAATTTAAAAACACGTGGTATTTTACCACGTGTTTTTTTGCATATCTGACAATTATTCGCCAAGACTAACTTATTAAAGGAGTAGTTAGATATGGCGAAATTCATTCAAGCATTTGAAAACAAAATGGACGTTAATCGTGATTTATTATTACTATTACTAATAGGTGGCCTTTATTCCTTAGGTATTTTTCTTTCCAATACGTTTGTCAATATCTATTTATGGAGACAATCCGGAGATTATATTACGATTGCAGTTTATAATCTAGGAATTAATCTATTTCAAGCTCTAACCTTTATATTAGCAGGAAGGTTAGCTAAAAAAGTTGATCGGATTATAGTCCTAAGATTAGGTGTTATATTTTTGTCTGTGTTTTTCCTAAGTGTATTAATTATTGGAGAGAAAGCTTCTTATTTTAATTTTTTATTAGGTTGTTTATTAGGGATAGGTTATGGTTTTTATTGGTTAGCTTTTAATGTATTAACTTTTGAAATTACGGAACCGGATACAAGAGACTTTTTTAATGGGTTTTTAGGAGTTCTTCAATCTTTAGGTGGGATGATTGGTCCACTATTTGCAGGATTAATTATCGCGAAGTTAGACGGTAATGTAGGTTATACAACTATTTTTACTATTTCGTTTATATTATTTATTTTTGCAGTTATATCCAGTTTCTTTTTGAAACGAAGAAGTGCAAAAGGGGACTTTTACTTTAGAAGAATTCTATATGAGAGGAAAAATAATAAAAACTGGAGCAGAATATTATACGCTCATTTTTTTCAAGGTATACGAGAAGGAGTATTTGTTTTTGTTATATCTATTTGGGTGTTTATTGTAACAAAAAGTGAGTTTGCTTTGGGTACCTTCAACTTAGTTCTATCCGGGTTATCGGCCGTATTATATTTTATTGTGACTAAATATATAAAACCGGCGAGGAGAAAAAAAGCTATCCTAATCGGTGCTCTTCTTTTGTATATCTCGATTTTTATTATTTTATTTAATGTAAATTATTTATTACTTATTTTATATGCCATAGTCATAGGTATTGCTTATCCGATTATAAATGTACCCTATGTTTCTCTGACATATGATGTTATTGGAAAGGCCTGGAAAGCTGGAGAACTAAGAATAGAATATATCGTTGTTCGTGAGTTATTTTTAAATGTGGGAAGGATTGTTTCTGTACTGATTTTCTTACTGGGTGTTTCTCTTTTTGATGCAGAAAAAATCATTCCTATTCTTTTGGTAGTTTTTGGGGCCGGTCATTTAATTATTTATCTATATGTAAGGAATATATCAATGGGTAGTTCTTCTCGAAAGGAAATATTAATGAAAGAGCAATTAACTGACGAAAAAGATCGGTAAATATGGTAAAATGTCTATGATTGATTGCATTTTAAATTTTGGGGGAGAACATATGTCAAAAATACGGAAGAAAAAGAAAAAGGCACAATTACCCTTCCGAATAAATATATTGTTCTTTGTTATCTTCTTGTTGTTCTCTGTTTTGATTTTGCAACTTGGTGTAGTTCAAATTTTAAATGGAGAAGCTTTTCAAAAAGAAATAGAAAGAACAATTCAAGATACAACGAAAATTCCTGTACCAAGAGGGAAAATCTATGACCGTAACCATAACCTTATCGTGGATAATGAGCCAGTCTACTCTATTACGTATACACCAGAAAAAGGAGTTCAAGCTGAAGATCGACTCAAAGTAGCAAAGCGATTAGCCGATTTTATTACGCTTGTACCTAAGGATGAAAATCCAGAAAAATATTTGGACAAAAAATTAACAGAAAGAGATTTAAAAGAATACTGGTATTTGTTAAATAAAAAAGAGGCAGATAGCAGACTTTCTGAAAAAGATATAGAAGAGTTGAGTAATGCAGAGGCTTATAATAAAACGTTAGATTTAATTACGGAAGAAGAAATAAGTAATTTTTCTCTTCATGATAAAGAGATTATCGCTATTAAAAAAGAGATAGACAAAGCTTATTCCTTAAGTCCACAAATTGTTAAAAATGAAGGAGTAACAGCAGAAGAATATGCTTTAGTTTCTGAACACTTATCTGAACTTCCAGGAATTAATGCTACAACGGATTGGAATCGTAATTATCCTTATGGTGAAACATTACAGAGTTTGTTAGGTGCTGTCACGACACAGGAAGAAGGTATCCCTGCTGAGAAAAAAGACTATTTCTTAACGCGAGGTTACAGTAGGAATGATCGTGTTGGAAAAAGTGGATTGGAACAATATTATGAAGATGTATTAAGGGGAAGAAAAGAGCAAATTGAATATACAACAACAAAAAATGGTGTTATTGTTGGTTCTGATACAGTTGTAGAGGGACAGCGCGGTAAAGATTTAGTATTAACGATTGACATGGATTTTCAGAAAGAAGTAGATAAAATTGTACAAGAGGAATTATTGGCCGCAATAAGAAAACATCCTGGTGCAAATAGACATTTAGACCAAGCTCTTGCGGTTGTGATGAATCCGAAGACTGGTGAATTACTAGCTGTATCTGGTCAACGTTATGATCGTTCTGAAGGGAAATTTCATAATGAATCATTCAGGACTTTATATGATTCACACCGTCCTGGATCAACTGTAAAGGGAGCAACGGTATTATCTGGTTATGAATCAGGTGTTATTAAACCCGGACAGACTTTTTACGATAGTCCAATTAAAATAGCGGGTACACAAAAGAAATCATCTTGGAAAAATTTAGGTACGGTAAGTGACTTAGATGCGTTAAAGTTTTCTTCAAACGTATATATGTTCTATATTGCTTTAAGAATGGGTGGGGATTATCGTTACCCATTTCCAAATAACAAAACTGCTTCAATAGATACCAATGCATTTCAGCAATTTCGCCATTATTTTGCGCAATTTGGTCTAGGATCTAGTACAGGAATTGATTATCCGTATGAAGCTACAGGATATGTTGGAACTGAGCTCATAGGAGGAAAACTGTTAGACTTTGCGATTGGTCAGTTTGATACGTATACTACTATGCAATTAGCTCAATATGTTTCCACTATTGCTAATGACGGGTATCGTGTTAAACCACATTTCTTAAAAGAAATACGAGAGTCAAATGGTACAGATGAAACATTAGGTTCCGTCTATCGTGTTGAAAATTCAACAGTACTTAATCGAATAGAAATGGATCATATTGACCGAGTGCAGGAAGGGTTTAGAAGAGTTTTTCAAGTGCCTGGAGGAACAGCATACTCTTACTTTGCGGGTAAAAGCTATAACCCGGCTGGTAAGACTGGAACAGCTCAAAGTGATTATTATGATCCTAAAACAGAAACATTATATACAACGGAGAATCGTTCCTTAGTTGGATATGCTCCATTTGATAATCCTGAAATTGCCTTCGCAATCATTGTACCTAACTTAGGGCCGAATGTTAGTGGACAATATCCTGTTAATAATGTAATTGGTGAACGGATTTTGGACACTTATTTTGAAATGAAACAAAAAGAAGACAAACTAGGCGATAAGATTAAAGACGAAAATCATGAGGAAGAAAATACTCAATAAAAAATCATAAACCTCTTTGAGGTTTATGGTTTTTTAGCAAGAAGAAAATTTTATCCCACGGGCAATAAGACTCCTGCCTGAGGAACAAGGAAGGCAGGTGGGTAATCAACTGCCCGTAAAGGTCCATTAAAGAAAAGGAAGCGTGGATTTTCCACGCTTCCTTTTCTTTAATAATTCATTAATGCTTGTGCTAATTCATAGTAGCTCATGTCACTAGTTACTTTTGTTTCTTTAGCTTTTACTTTTAAGCTATAGTCATGTTTTTCAAGGTATTTTGTGAAATCGGAAGCCTTATCGATAATTCCATTTTCCTCAAGAAGGTTGCTAATAGAAGAAGTTGGCATTCCAGATTCGACATTTAAAACATAAGATTTATTTTCATCTTCTTTTTTATCTTCTTTTTCATCTTTTTTTGCTTGTTCATCGTCAGTTTCTTTTACTTCTTTCTCTTTATCCTTGCTTTCATCTTTCTTTTCGGATTTCTCTTTGTCAGAATTCTTATCCGCCTCATCAGAATTTTGCTCTGGTTTATTCTCATTTGGATTAACAGTCATAGCAATATATTCATCATTTGAAACCACATGATAGCCTTCCTCTTCTATAATAGGAATTAATTCTTCAGCTGATAGGTTGTTTTCCTTATTATTATCGGAAATGAGAACTACACCTAACATAATAATTCCTGCTGTTAACAATCCAAGTGAGAAAAATCTCACAAGTTGCTTCATTTAAATCACCTTTAATTCCTTATTATTTATATCTTTTCTATACCATCAGACAGTAATTCTTCTTCCAATATCTTAACTTTTTTCTTCATTTGATATGTATCCTGCATTGTTGTAATGGAAAGTTGTTCCACCTGACTTTCTAGTTCTTCTATTCTATCATTCATGAAAAATGATAATACAAAAAGAACAACCGCCACAGCTAAAATAGAAACTACTGCATAAATCATCTGTATTCCTCCTTTACCATTATTAGTTATAACATAGAATGATACTGGATACCAATGGTAATTATAGGTTTAGCTAAAATTCATTCTTAAACTCAAATAAAATATTCGAAATATAGTTCGCTTTTTTGGTGGTTTGTTAAATATTTTAAATCTATGTGTAAAATAGTTCTCGGGGATTTGAAACAAAATTCTAGAAAAAAAAGAAAAGGCGCTCTATCATAAATGTA
>NZ_JBHTKV010000039.1:0-23708 GCF_042678465.1 Oceanobacillus caeni
AAAGTTCAAATTAAATCTTAGTTAGAGTATAAAATAGCCCATACCTTAATACTAGGTGTGGGCTATTTGACGCTTACGGTTTTCCTCCACCTAACCCCAAAAGTCTCGTAGCTCTTCCCAACATCAAAATTCATCATTCCTCCTTGCCTCAAAAAAATTCCACCCCAAATAACCCAACCAATCCCCCCTCAACCCAAAACCTTTCGATTATAAAAATGAAAGGAGGTTGATATCATGGAACGCCGTACGATGACCGTAAAACAAGTAGCCACATTTCTAGGTGTACATTCCGATACGATTTATGATTTAGTGCGAGATGAAGAGATTCCACACTTCCGAATTAGAAGTAAGATTTTATTTTTGCCGGAAGTGATTGAGAAGTGGATTCAGGAACAAGGAAACTAAGGGAGAAGGTGCTACGTACAAGGCACCTTCCGAAGTAAAAATATGAAAGGAAGCAATAAACATGAATATGTGGAAAGAGATGAATGCTTTTCGGGATTGGTTATTATTAAACGAAATGTCCAGCAGCGCAATTGTATTATGGTATAGCTTATTTGCCATATGGAATAAGGCTGGCTGTCAGAGTAAATTTAGTGTACCTAATTCCATTTTGATGAAATTAACGGGTCTATCGAAGCAAGGATTAATTAATGCGAGGGCGACGCTTGTACAAAAGCAATTTATTCGTTATGAAAAAGGAAAAAGAGGATGTGCACCGATTTACTCCTTGAATTCATTGGTCCATTCAGTTGACTCATCTGAGTACCAATCCTCTACCCAATCACCTACCGAATCGTTGCCCTTAATAGATGATTTAAGAGAGAGAAGAAGAAGAGGAAGAAGAATTGCGTCAGAAAAATTGCTTGTTACATATGAACAAAACTTTGGTAGTCTTCCACCGGTTGTCATGAAATCTCTACATGATTGGTGTGACGTGTTTGACGAAGAGCTTGTGATGGAAGCTATTGAATTTACAGTAAAAAAAGGTGGAAGGACCTTTAGCTATTTAGAAAAAATCTTAGAGCAGTGGCAAGACGCGGGCTTGAAAAACAGAGAGGATTTACGACATTACATAAAACGACCAAAGACTAAAAAAATGGTCTTGTTCCAGGCTAGAGAGAAGCCGGAAAAACCAGAAACGTTATTTGATGAATTAAGAAGAGAGGAGGAACTCGGGGGAAACGGGAAGAGGCAATTGATGTACTGGAACATATTGCGGTAATGTACCCCAAGGTGGAAATGAGTAGGATAAAGGCGAAGATGCTTCTTCCGGCTCTGATGGAAATGGATTATGATGGTGTGATGACGAAGCTGAGGCATTTTGCTTCCACGTATCCATATCCACCAACCATTGCGGAGATTGCTGTGTATCCGAAAATGCAGAATGAACATATGGAGAACATGAAGAAATGGCAGGAGGAAGCTAATAAGGTTTCAGAACAAACGAAGCAACAGTTTCGCGTGCAACTGGAAAAATTGATTATACAAAAGGTGAACCATGAAAATAACAAATTATGAAACAGAGGCAACGTTACTCGGAGCGATACTGGTAGAGGGCACATTGTTTAATAACTTAGAATTGGAAGAAGAACATTTTTACGATGCGAGGCACCGAAGAATTTTTTTGGCGATGAAGGAGGTATTTGAGAGAAAACAGCCAATTGATATCGTGACCGTGACAACAGCCCTTCAGGATGATATTCATCAGATTGGTGGCACCCTTTATCTGACAGAAATGGCAGGGTCTGTAGCTACCTTGGCGAATTTCAAGCAGCATGAGCATTAATTCTTGAGGCATATCGCATGCGGAAAAGCAGGGACCTTGTGAAGGGTTACGTGGAAAATCCAAGTGACGAAGCGATGGACGTGCTACTAAAGAAGCTAACGCATTTTCAAGATGCAGGGACCAAGCAAAAAGAAAGGTCAACCTACGATTACTTGATGGAAATCAGCAAGGACATGACCGAGAAAACGAAACAGACTGGTTATATGACGTCGTTAACGGATTTTGACGATATGACAGGAGGCTTGCAGAAAGGCGATTTGATTATTGTGGCAGCTAGACCATCCGCTGGAAAAACAGCTTTTGCCTTAAATTTAGCTGCAGGCCATTGTAAAAATAAGGGTTCTTCCCTTGTGATTAGCTTAGAAATGGGAACCAAACAACTGTTGGAGCGCATGATTTCTGCGGAAGGGATGATGGACGGGAGAAAGTGGCGAAACCTATTATTCTCAGAGGAGAATTATGAAAAAGCATTTCGGGCTATTGGTACGATTGCATCTTGGGATTTAACTATTTTTGATACAAGACGAACGCTCTCGCAAGTTCGTTCTACGATTCGGAATGCGGTTCAGAAAGATCCAAACGGCCATCACCTTGTCATCATCGATTATTTGCAACTCATCACCCCAACTACCATTCGAAAAGATCGTCGGGATTTAGAAATCGGAGAGATTACTAGAGAACTAAAACTCCTCGCAATGGAATTAAAAGTCTCGATTGTCCTCCTATCCCAACTTTCCCGTGGTGTGGAATCCAGACAAGACAAACGACCGCTTATGTCCGATCTAAGGGAATCCGGAAACATTGAACAGGATGCGGACGTTATCGCTTTTTTATATCGGGATGATTATTATAATCGAATGTCGGAAAGTCCTACGATCACAGAGGTCATTATTTCGAAGCAACGGAATGGACCTACTGGAACAGTGGAGATGGAGTTTTGGAAGGAGTATGGTAGGTTTGGGGATATAAGAGCGGAAGGGAGAGCAGGACATAATCTGGCTGTGCGTTTCAAAGATTTTAATAAATAATCATAGTATAAGATGCCATTTGATCACCGAATGTATAAAATATTAAATATTCTATTATTCAGTCGTTACTTAAAGCATTCAATTAAGGTATTCATTCTTCATAAAATGGTCCGTTTGTCAATAAGAAAAATTCCATATATAGGTATAAATATAATAGATTTAGATTTCAATAAATTATTAATTTTATTGACTTCGATAATTATATTCTTTATATTACGAATAGAAACACTAAATTCTCTTTTAAATGTAAGTGCTAACATAGAATGGGTGGGGAGAAAATGATTTTATATGAAATTGAGCAACGATTTAAAGGGGAGAAGCTTACCGATATTAGGGAAACCGTACGAAGCGAGTTACGTAAAAACAAACAACTACAGCAGCTTCCGAAACATAGTGAAATTGCAATTACAGCGGGAAGTAGGGGTATTGAAAATATTGTTCTTATTTTAAATGAAATTGTTTCTTATTTAAAAGAAAAAGAATATAAACCTTTTATTGTTCCTGCAATGGGGAGTCATGGTGGGGCAACTTCTGAAGGTCAGATAGAAGTATTACATCAATTAGGGATAACGGAGGAAAGTATTGGAACAACTATTCGTTCATCTATGGAAACAATCCAATTAGGAACAACACAAGATAATTTACCTGTTTATATGGATAAAAACGCCTATCTTGCAGATGGAATTATTGTGGTTAATCGTGTGAAAGTACATACGGCTTTTCATGGAAAAGTGGAAAGTGGTTTAAGTAAGATGGTTGCGATTGGACTTGGGAAGCAAAAAGGAGCAAGTTTTATACATGGTCGGGGCGCGAATAGCATGGAACATAATATTATAGCTGTATCCAAGTATGCTCTGGAACGTGTGCCTATACTAATGGGGCTTGGAATTATAGAGAACGGGTATGATCAAACAGCGCAAATTAAAGGTGTCGACGTGGAAGAATGGTATGATCAGGAGGCCACTTTACTATTGAAGTCTAAGGAACTTATGCCATCATTGCCTTTAAAAGAATTAGATGTTCTTGTTATTGAGGAAATGGGAAAAAATTATAGTGGGACAGGAATGGATCCAAACGTTATTGGAAGAATGCGTATTGATGGAACGGAAGAACCTTTGGAACCAAATTTTAAACGTATTCTTGTTCTTGACTTGTCGGAACAGTCTCATGGAAACGCTCAAGGAATAGGTTTAGCTGATTTTACAACAGAAAAACTGATTAGCAAAATAGACCGAAATTCGACATATATGAACGCGCTAACAAGTACCTTTTTACGTAGAGTCATGTTTCCGTTACATTATCCAACAGAGGAATCAGCCTTAGATGCAGTTTTCCTAAGTTTAGGACCAGATGTTAATAAGGAACAGGTAGATTTTATTCAAGTAAAAAATACACTACATTTAAGTAAATTATTTATATCCGAAAGTGCATTAAAAAAGATAGACAAACAAAAGGTAGATTATGAAATATTAAGAAAAGTAGAATTAGAGTTTAAAGATGGGGAGTTAAAGCATCGCCTATTAAAAAGTTAATTTAAGTTTAAAAAAGGGAAAAAAATGGATTGGAAAAAAGCTGATACCAGATTGTTATCAGCTTTTTTGGGAAAATTGCAAGGTAATAGAGTTACAATCCTAGTAAACTTTTCGGATTATTTTTAATCATCCATGTTAACTGTTGTTCATTAATCCCCGCTGACAATAACTCTTCCACAAAGCGATTGAATGCATGGACAGGTGGCTCGTTATGTGGTTGCCCATAATCAGTCACCAAAATGCAATTTTTATACCCAATCTTATTAATCGTATTAGCCATGTCGTCAATACTTAAATCGTGAAAGTCAGAACTGCAAGCGAGGTAGCATTTTTCAATAATACAACCCTTCGAAGCAAAATAGAGTTGATCTTCCATCGGGATTTTCGAGATACCCATATCTGCATGTTGGATAAGAATTTTTTCTACTCCTATGTCAAGTGCATATTTTATGAGTATATGAGTTTCTTCTAAAGAAAGATGTCCAGTAGCTAATACTGCGTCAAACTCTTTAATTTGATATAAAATTTCAATTGCTTCATTTGTAAGTTTTCCATTTTGTTGAATGTTAATCGTCGAATTAACGGCATTTGGGTCTCCGTTAAATAGTTTCGTATGCTTATTACTAAAGTAGTGATGGTGTTGCCTTGTAGAAATAGTAGGAAACCAGACTATTTTACCACCCATTTTTAACGCTGTTTCTACAGCATATGGGTTTAACCCTCCAACATGATTATTTAATACAATACCTCCGAATACCTGAATAGAAGTTTTAACTTCATTAATTAAATAAGCTCGTTCAACCGTACTTGATTCATGACTTTTTAATACTAATCCTCCCATTTGTGCTTCGATTGCATCAGCTATTACCTCCCAGTCATTCTGTTTTCTTTCAAAAATACTAGGTGAACTATGTACATGGAAATCAAAAGAACCCTCAAGTAATGGATGAAATATTTTCTCCAACTTATTCACTCCAAACATTATTGTCATTTATTTATAATATTGACTATTTATTTAAGTTTAATTATACTGTAAAATACTTTTCCTTGTAAATTTCAGATTATATTACGAAAGGGGTTTCTTATGGAACACAAAATAATACCAATTTTTCTAGGTTTTCCAGCCAAATCAACTAGAGGCTTTCTCGGATGGAGTACCGCCTTGTTAATTAAGATTACAACGGATAAAAATGAGCAAAAAAATTATTTGTTTGATACAGGTGGGTATAATGAAAGATTACGTCTTATGGAAAAATTGCAGGAACATAATGTAAACCAAGATGATATTGATGGAATAATTATTAGCCATCTTCATTTTGATCACGCAGTCAACTGGATGCTTTTTCCCAATGCAAGTATCTATATTCATAGGTTCGAATTATATCCAAACACTGTATTTGAAGACTTTGCTGTTCCAGAGTTCCATAGGGAAAAATTGTTAAATCATCTAAATCTACAATTCGTGGCAGAAGGCGATGAAATGGATGGGATGAAAGTGATTGAATTACCTGGCCATACGGAAGGTTTAATAGGATTACAAATTGGCGAAAAACTTCTTGTTAGTGATGCAATAAAAAATAGAAATGAGTTAAGTGGTGGAGAACTTATGAATACTTGGAATGAAGAGATTGCAAGAAAATCTATTACAAAGATTCTAGGGCAAGCTAAATTAATTTATCCTGGCCACGATATTCCACTTTTAAAAGAAAATAACAAATGGAAAGGAATGGAGGAAGCAAAAGAACTTATTATCTTTGCGAATGGGTTATTAAACGAAAATAATAAAAGCTTAATAAAAATTAGGATAAAAAACATTTAAATGTAAGGCGGAGGATAAGATATTGCTTTATGTATAAAGCAATATCTTATCCTCTGTCTTTTAATATTCAGAAAATAGTATTGATTTATAAGATTGTAATATTGTATAATTGTATTACAAGTTTATGAGAGTGCTTACAAATAAAAGGGAAAAAGAAAAGATAAGGAGGAACATACAAAGTAAATTGATAATTATTAATGAGTAAATAGGAAACAGCAGAAATTATTGTAAAAAATGATGAAACAATAAAGTAAGGGGATGGAGAAAAGTGGATAATACTGCAAAGGATTTAAATAATATAGAATCGTCGAAGGAGAAAAAAAGTCTTTTAGGTATGTTCAAACAAATTGGACCGGGAATGCTTGTTGCGGGGGCTTTTATTGGAACAGGTACGATCACTACTAGTACCGTTGCTGGAACCAATAATGGGTATTCGCTATTATGGGCTTCTGTTACTTTGGCGGTTATTGTTGCGATTATTTTGCAAGAAATGTCAGCTAGACTATCTTTATCATCAGGTCAAAGTCTTGCAAAATTAATTCGAACAAGATTAGGTTTGTGGGCAAGTATCATAGCAGTACTTGCGATTGTTGGTGGAAACGCAATTTATTCGGTAGGAAATCTAGCAGGAGTAGAGTTAGCGTTGGGAGAACTAATAAGTGGGGTCTCAGGAAAGGGATGGATGTTTGTCGTAACTTTGATTTATTGGGGACTACTTATGATAGGTAAATTCTCGCTGTTGGAGAAAACAATCACATTTTTAGTAGCTACCATGGGCTTAACCTTCTTAATCAATATGTTCTATGTTAAACCGGTTTATTCAGATGTTTTATTCGGATTAACTGTTCCAAGATTTGAAATAACGGATATCATGTTAGTGTTAAGCTTAATCGGAACAACCGTAGTGCCTTATAATTTATATTTACATTCATCTGCAGTTGTTGAGAAAAAATGGCATAAAAAGCCTAAAGAAAATTTAAAGTTAATGCGATTGGATACTATTTTTCCTATTTTTATTGGTGGGTTAATTACAATGGCTGTTGGTGTGGTGGCTGGAACAGTTTTACATCCTCTACATGTGTCAAATGGATTGGAAATACAAGGCGCGGGGGAGATGGCAATGGCATTACAACCATTGTTGGGAAATGCTGCTTATGCATTGTTTAGTATTGGACTATTTGCAGCGGCTATATCATCCATGCCAATGGCAGCATTGTCTGCGGCATATGTTTTTACCGAAAGTTTTGGTTTATCTAGTGATTTGAAGAGTTTACCATTTAGAATTGTATTTAGTTTCGTTGCTTGGGTACCATTTATATTTGCGGTGGGAATTACTAACCCAGTATGGACAATTATATTAGCTCAAACTGTTAACGGTATGTTACTACCTATTACTGCAGTGGCAATTCTATATCTTATCAATAGAAAGGAAGTAGTTGGTGATTTAAGAAACAGGACAACTACAAATATACTTGGTTTTGTTGCAGTTGGTTTTGCGATATATCTAGGGGTATTAAATATTCTAAATTCTCTTGGCGTATTATAATTAAATAATACTGAGGATAAACAGGATTTAGTGATTTTATTTGGTTACAATGATTGGTCTATTTTATACATAGGTAGGGAGAGATTTGGATGATTGAAAGAAAAAAAGTTTCTAGTTTGGTGCTCGATGAGTTAATTAAAATGATTAATTCTGGAGAGTTACCTCCAAATAGTAAACTCCCAACGGAACAAGAATTAGCTCAAAAATTTGGGGTGAGTCGTGTACCGCTCCGGGAAGCATTAAGTGTACTAGAGGCAACAGGGGTTATTGAATCAAAGCAAGGTGGTGGAAGTTGGATTAAAGAAATCAACCTTGCTACAATGCTCGATCCTGTTCAATTTGAAATGGTTGATGTAAGACAAGTACATGATTTACTAGAAATGCGAACAATTATCGAATCAGAAGCTGCTTATCTTGCTGCTAAGCGACATAATGAAACGGATATAAAAGATCTCTATGAAAGCTTAATTGCATTTAAAAAGGTAATGGATGATGAACGTGAAGTAGGTTATGAAGCGGATTATGCCTTCCATCGGGTATTAGTTAAAGCTGCGTATAATCCGTTTTTAACTCAAACTATGGATCATTTATCAGCACTCCATTTAAGAGCTGTGAAATTTTCTTTGGAGAAGAACCTCGGTTGGACGGAAAAGAGAAAAGAAGTATATTTGGAACACGAAAAAATCTATGAAGCTATAAAGAATAGAGATAGCTTAGCTGCAAAACAAGTAGTAATAGAGCATTTAACTAATGTTCGTATCAAATTAAATGATAAACGAGTAATGAAAGAATCATTTCATAGATAAGATATTTATTGTTTTAGACATCACTATACGGATTGTGCAATCGAACCAGAAAATGGTTGAAACAGTAATTCCTATTACTTAAACTAGCCCATGCACTAGAGAAAAAAATGAAGTTTTTTAGAAAATACGATAAGGCATATCCATTATGGAGTTCAGAAGGTAATAAATAAAAATAGAATTAAGAAACATTGAATCTTTGTTTCTCAGTTCTATGCTTCAACTGGACAGTCCACCTAGCCACTAGACAGATTGGAGGGAAATTGTGGAGTTTAAACCAATTCAAAAGAGAAAAAGAATCTATGAAATAATTGTTCAGCAAATAAAAGATGCTGTTGCCAATGGAACATACCGACCAGGAGATAAATTACCTTCCGAAAGAGTGTTCGCTGAGATGCTTGGAGTATCTCGGACTTCTGTAAAAGAGGCTGTAACAGTACTTGAATCATCGGGAATTATTTCTGTTAAACCTGGAGTTGGTATGTTTATTAGTCAAGATTCGGAACAAAAGTTGTTATTTAGATTGTCTCAAATATTGGAAGAAAATGATTCGGATTTTATGCATTTAATCGAGTTGAGGCAAGCGATTGAAGGAGATGCTGCGTATTATGCAGCAAGTAGGATGACGGGTGCCCAACGTGAAAGGTTATATTACATTTATCTGCGATTACTTGAAAAGGAAAGAATGGGAGAAATTGCTTTAAAAGAAGACTTTGAATTTCATTGTATTCTCATTGAAGCAGCAAATAATCCAGTGATGCTTCAAGTAGTCAATCTTGTTGCGGATCAAATTCAGGAAACTGTACAAAAAAGTAGGGAATTTTCAACAATGAATCGGGTATTAAATTTACAGGTTATGTCAGAACACGCGAAAATTTATGAGTCCATTATGAATAAAGATCCTAATGCTTCAAGGGAAGCCATGTGGGAACATCATCAAGGCATAAAAGAGAGACATCAACAAAGTCATTTATATCGAATGGAGGAGTAACATGGAGCAACAACAGTTAGTAGTTTTATTAAAAAATATTATTAAAGAAGATAAACGAATACTTACAGATAAAGTTGATTTATACAGCTATTCTTATGATGCTTCCTTTGGGGTGCATTTACCAGATGTTGTAGTACAACCAAAATCAACAAAAGAAGTTTCAAAATTAATGAAATTAGCTAATCAATATGAGATACCTGTGTATCCAAGGGGGCAAGGAACAAGTTTAAGTGGTGGGCCACTTCCTGTAAAAGGAGGAATGGTCCTCGATCTATCGAAATGGGATGACAAGTTAATTGTCAATCATGAGGATATGGTAGCTGTTGTCTCTCCGGGGGTGCTGACAGCCGATATTAATAGTGCTGCTATGAATAAAGGTCTAATTTATCCACCAGATCCAAGTAGTTCCAACGTATCAACCATTGGCGGGAATTTAGCAGAAAATTCAGGTGGACCACGAGGATTAAAATACGGAGTTACCAAAGATTATGTTGTAGGGCTAGAAGTTGTCACACCAGAAGGAGAAATCATTCGTACTGGTGGAAGAACGGTAAAGAATGTAACGGGTTATGATTTAACTAAATTAATTGTTGGCTCTGAAGGAACACTTGGTGTTATCACGGAAGCAATTTTAAGGCTTTATCCAAAACCACAAGCAACAAAAACAATGATGGCTGTTTTTGATGATATTGTTGATTCTGGACGTGCCATTACTAATATTTTAAGCTCTGGAATATTACCATCGAAACTAGAGATTATGGATAACTTAACTATCAATGCGGTAGAAGATTATGAACCTCTTGGACTTCCTAGGGATGCAGAAGCGTTGCTTTTAATTGAATTGGATGGACACCCAGCTGCTATTGAAGATGAGATTTTCCGTGTTAAAGAAGTATGTAATGAGATAACAAAAGAAGTAGAAGTAGCAAACACTCCTGAGGAGGCAGCGGAGTTATGGCGTGCGAGAAAACTAGTTTCTCCAGCAATAGTAAAGGTAAAACCAACAAAAATCTCAGAAGATGCTACCATACCAAGAAGTAAAATACCTCATATGTTCCAACGGCTGAAAGAAATTAGAGAAAAATATAAATTAAACTTAGTTGTATTTGGTCATGCTGGAGATGGAAATTTACATCCGAATATTATTGCTGATAAGCGCGATGAAGAAGAGATGCAACGCGTAGAAAGAGCTGTTGAAGAAATTTTCCAAGCCGCAATAGAACTGGGTGGAACTCTGTCTGGTGAACATGGAATTGGAACATTAAAAGCACCGTTTATGGAAATGGAATTAGGGGAAGTTGGACTCGATATGATGAAACGTATAAAGGAAGCCTGGGATCCGAAGAATATTTTAAATCCAGGTAAAATTTTCCCTGAGCCTGGACAAAGGTTGGTGTTAACAAATGGCTAAGTTAGCGTATGAAGAAACATTTGACTGCGTACAATGTGGCTACTGTTTACCAGCATGTCCAACATACTTGACAATGGGAAAAGAAACACACTCTCCAAGGGGAAGAATAAACTTAGTGAAAATGGCAGCAGAAGGGAAAATTACGTATGATGAACTGGATGGTCCTATTAATTTATGTTTAGGATGTAGGGCGTGTGAAGTGGTATGTCCAACAAATGTACAGTACGGAAAAATATTAGAATCAGCAAAAGACTATATTCAAGAAGAAAAGAAAAAGGAAATGCCGAAACGTGTTAAAATGTTTCAGGATTTTGTTTTTTATAAGGCCATTCCAAACAACAAAATGTTAAAAACAGCAGGTAGTGGAATCGCATTATATCAGAAAACTGGGTTACAAAAAGTAGCACATAAATTGAAAGCAACGAGAGTTTTACCCGAAAATTTACGAAGTTTTGAAAAGATATTGCCAGATGTAGAAGGACCTTCAAATAGGAAAAAACGTCAGGAATTCTATCCGGCAAAATTAAGACCTTCTTTTAAGATTGGATTCTTCGTTGGCTGTGTCATGGATACTATGTTCTCTGATATCAATACGAGAAGTATGAAATTATTACAATTAGCTGGATGCGATGTAACAGTTATTAAAGAACAAACCTGTTGTGGTGCACTGCAAGCTCATGCTGGAGAAACAGAAATCACAAAACAATTAGCAAAAGAAAATATCCAAGCATTTGAAAGATATGATTTTGATTACATCGTAAATAGTATTGGTGGTTGTGGTGCAATGTTAGTAGAATACGATAAATTACTCGCTGATGAGCCAGAATGGAATGACCGAGCAAAACGATTTGCAGAGCGTAATGTAGATATTAGTGTAATATTAGGCCAATTGCAGTTGCCATTTACGAAAGAAATTAATAAAGTTGTGACTTATCAACCTTCATGTCATATGAGTAATGTTCAAAAAAGAGTAAAAGAACCATTTGATATGTTGAAATCTATTCCTGGAATTACATATTTGGAACTACCGAATAAGAATATGTGCTGTGGATCAGCGGGAATATATAACATTGTTAATTACGATGAGTCGATGGATGTTCTAAATGAAAAAATGAAGCATGTGAATAAAGTTTCTCCTGAAGTGATTGTTACGACAAACCCTGGTTGTCACTTGCAAATGAAATTAGGTGTGGAAAGAGAAGGGTACTCGGATAGAATTGAGGTAGTTCATATTGTCGAGTTATTGGCGGAAGCTTGTGGGATTTAAGCTTAGAAAATGACTGAATGTATAGATAGAATATATAATAGGAACCCACAAAACAAAAACTGATATGCTCCCCTTAAGGTAGACAGATTAAAAAATTAAAATCTGTTTCTATCTTAGGGGGGGGTGTCAAAAAGGTCTTATCCCAGTGAAGTTAAGTATAAAGTAATAATGACTTATAAAAATGAAGACTATACACTGAGGTAGTTATGCTTGAAATACCAAATTAATCAATCAACTCTTTACGAATGGATTAAGAGGTAAAAAAAGGAATACGTGGATTAGAAGAATCAAAAACATGGAAAACATATTCTAAAGAATTAAAGGAAGCAGCGGTTAAAGTTTATATTTCAGGTGACTATTCCTTACGTGAGGTTGTAAGTAAATATGGTATTTTGGATTCATCTGTTCTTCGTAAATGGATTAGGAGCTATAATGGTCTTAGAGAATTAAAAGATACGGGGAAAAAGAGAATGAACGTTTACGTGCGGAGAATGCCTTTCTAAAAAAGCGTTATGTTTTTGGACATCGAAACAATAATCGACTTGTTTTTAAACGTTGGAACTGGCTACAGCTACATTGAATGATGATGAACATCCGCTTATTCCTAGTGATCGAGGTTTTCAATATACTTCTCACGGATTTAAACGTCGGATGGATAAGGCAGCGATGACACACAGTATGTCTCGAGTCGGAAAATGCATTGATAACGAACCGATTGAATCGTTTTGGGGAACTCTTAAATGTGAGAAATATTTATATACATTCCATGCACCGGAAAATGGAATACAACACGATTAAGCGGTGAGTTTTGTGAATTTACAGGTATCTATTGTACTTTTTCCAAAATACCTGGGTGCAAGCTCTTTACACTGGCTTGTCCCGCTAGCCCCATGGTTAAATCGAAATCCGCAAGCATGTTTTGGAGCACTTCCTTTACTCCGGATTGTCCGCCCACTGCTAGGCCGTACATGGCAGGACGCCCGATCAGTACCGCATTTGCTCCAAGGGCGAGTGCTTTCATAATGTCGGATCCCCGGCGAATGCCGCTGTCCATGAAAACGGGAACCTTTCCGTCAACGGCTCCGCAAATAGCAGAAAGCACATCGAGGGCTGCAATAGCGCCGTCGACTTGCCGTCCGCCGTGGTTAGAGACGATGATACCGTCGACTCCTTTTTCAAGAGCGAGTTTTGCATCATCCGGATGCAAGATACCCTTCAGGATAATTGGCAACTTTGTGTGCTCTTTCAGGAAATCAATGTCTTCCCATGTCAGGCCGGTATTCCCAAAAATGGTTGTCCAATGCATGATTGCGGCTGTCGGGTCTGCCTCTGGCGGCGCATCGAGTTTTGAACGGAATGCCGGGTCGGTAAAGTAGTTACCTACACCTTCTCCGATTAGAAACGGCAAATATGCATTCTTTAAATCATGTTCCCGCCATGCCATCATCGCTGTGTCAAGTGTGACGACAATTGCCGAATACCCCGACGCCTCAGCCCGTTTTAGGAAACTCGCGGTGACATCTTTATCACGCCCCCAGTACAGCTGGAACCAGCGAGGCGCATCGCCGACCGCTTCGGCAATTTTCTCCATCGGCACTGTTGATACAGTACTTGCGATGAAAGGGACACCTAGCTCAGCACAAGCTTTTGCTGAAGCGATTTCTCCGTGTTCATGGATGATGGATTGGACGCCGACGGGAGCAAGCAAAACAGGGAATGGAGAGGTTGTACCAAAAAGTTCGACGGACAGATCACGTTTGTCCACATTCCTTAACATACGTGGAACAATACTCCACCTATTAAAGGCGGCACGGTTATTCTGCTCGGTCTGACCGCTTCCCGCTGACCCAGCAATGTAATAGTAGGGGCCGTCTTCAAGTTTCTCACGTGCTTGTTTCTCCCATTCCTCAACCTGTATCGGCAACCGATCCGGTCCTGGCTGAATCATATTCATATAAATCTTGTATTGCACGTTATTTCCGATGTTTTGCATTCCATTCTCCCCCTTCTTATGTTATCTATATATATTCATATTTAAATTATAATATTCCTCGCACAAACCTTGACCGGATCATGGTATTATCATTCCGATGTGTTGTTCACAAAACAGTTCGTATAAAACAGCTTCCGATCCCTATAACTCCTAAAATACGTTTTAGTTTTTATTCCCATTTGCATTTCCAGCCCGCACCTACTAATCTTAAAGATACATCCATCATAATTTCAATATTTTAAGGAGCACACAGTATGTCAAAAAAAAGATCCAACTATCGAAAAGATGCCAAAAATGTAATCGTTGAAGTGAAAGAGCCCGATGAATTATTATCCTTTTTATTAAAGGTAATGTCTAATCGAAGTAGAAATTCAGTAAAGTCCATCTTGGCTAGAGGTCAAGTAACGATTGATGATCATATCGAAAAACGGTTTAATTATCAATTAAAACCTGGCCAAACGGTCACGATTCTAAAAAACAAAGCTGCAGTAAAGCAAAATGTATTAATTGGAATGCAGATTCTTTATGAAGACGAGGATATTATTGTCATTAACAAGGAAGCTGGATTATTATCGATTGCGACGGAAAAAGAAAAACAGCAGACGGCATTGCATCAATTAATGAAATATGTAAAGAGGGAAGACCCTGAAAATAGAATTTTTGTCGTGCACCGCTTAGATAAAGACACATCAGGTGTGATGCTGTTTGCAAAGAGTGAGCGTGTGAAAAGGAAACTACAGGATAATTGGGCAAAGGCCGTTAAAGAGCGGACATACGTGGCGCTAGTTGAAGGTAGGTTTACAGAGAAGGAAGGCTATATCACGTCTTGGCTAAGAGAAACGAAAACACATCTTATGTATTCCAGTCAAACGCCAAATGATGGCTTACTTGCAAAAACACGCTATACGTTCATTCAGGGTAATGCAGATTTTTCTTTATTAGAATTGAATCTTGAAACTGGTAGGAAAAATCAAATTCGAGTCCATATGCAGGATCTTGGGCATCCGGTTGTTGGTGATAAAAAAAATGGATCTAAGGAGAGGAATGTAATTGGCAGACTCGGTTTACATGCGAAGACCCTAACCTTCCAACACCCAACAACAAATAAAATCTTAACATTTAAAGCGGATGTACCAGCATCTTTTTTAAGTAAGTCTAAATAAACGATTAGCGGGGGAACAGTTTATCTGTTTCCCTTTAACTTTTTGGGGTCACATTCAAGAAAAAAGGAAATACAACATAATAATCCCAACCACTCCGTAAATACTAATCAATATGCTATAGTTAAAAAGCCTTGGAACAAAAATAAAGGCATTACTATAAGAAAAGAGACGTGATTAGCCGTGCCTGATTTTTTACAACTAGGTATTCGAAAAGAGATAAACCATACATTAAAGTCATTAGGAATAGAAGCTCCTACCTCCATCCAGGAACGGACGATTCCATCCGTACTGGAGGGGAAGGATGTTATTGCAAAAGCACAAACGGGAACAGGAAAGACGTTGGCTTTTGTTCTTCCTATGATTGAAAAGATTGATGTGCACAAGTCGGATGTTCAAGCACTTATTTTAACCCCAACAAGAGAATTGGCTCAGCAAATTTCAAAAGAGATAAAAAGAATGGTTGAGAACGTAGAAGGCATACATACGTTAGCTGTGTATGGTGGTCAAGATGTGGAGCGTCAATTAAAAAAGTTAAAAGGGGACAGGCATATTGTCGTTGCAACTCCTGGTCGGTTATTAGATCATATTCGCCGTGAAAGCCTTGATCTTTCAACGGTTCAGATGCTTGTGTTAGATGAAGCTGACCAAATGTTACAGATGGGTTTTCTTCCAGAGGTAGATGACATCATCCATGAAACACTTTCTACCAGACAAACCATGTTATTCTCTGCGACTATCCCAAAAGAAATTAAATCTCTTGCCAAAAAATATATGAACGAGCCAGAATTCATTGAAGTAAAAGCAAAAAAGGTAACGGTTGAAGAAATTAAACAAGTTGTGATTGAAACAACGGATCGGAGAAAACAAGAAACTATATTCCATTTAATCGAAGAACATCGACCGTTTTTAGCGATCATATTTTGCCGAACAAAAATTCGTGTCAGAAAACTTCACGAAGCTTTGATTGCCAATGGGTACAATTCAGACGAGTTGCACGGTGATTTATCCCAGTCTAAACGCGAAAAAGCGATGAAACGTTTTCGTGAGGCGAAAACTCAAGTCCTAGTTGCAACAGACGTTGCTGCAAGGGGACTGGATGTCGAAGGAGTGACACATGTTTACAACTATGATATTCCCCATGATGTGGAAAGTTATGTTCACCGAATTGGACGTACTGGCCGTGCAGGTGGCGATGGGGTTGCCTTTACCTTAATGGCTCCTAAGGATTTAGAGTTCCTACGTTTGATTGAAAAAGGGATTCATCAAAGATTGGAAATACAAGTGATTAAAGGAGTCAGTATCCCTGATCGTGAGGATTATCAAAGAATAAGCAACGAACAATTAAAAAAAGCAAAACCCTCTGATGGTGGTAGAAGAGACGGAAAGAATACTGCCACGCGTTCTTCCAATAGAAGACCTAATAAGAATCGACAAAAAGGCAATTCAGGTACTACAATAAGAGGTGGAAAATGTACACGCTAAAGCATACGAAATGGATTTGCTTAATCCAAAATGCACTAAAGTATTACTGTACAATCAAATACAGGAGGATTTACCAATGTTACATAAACGAATGAAACAATACATTTCATCATTGATGAGTGAAGAGCAACAAGCTACACCTTCGTTTGAAATTTATCAAGAAGAAAAAGAGTATATGGAGGAACATGAATTAATTTCAAATGACGTTACATTAATAGAAAAAGATCCTACGACACGTTTCCAAGATGCTTATATTGAAAAATGTGATAAAAATACAGAAGAAACTCTCTCTGAAGAATCATTCGCTTTTTTAGAACAGCCGATCGACTACCTTCAAAAACACAAGAATGAATTTTTATACTTAGAATCTAAATGGTTGGAAATCATCGGCGTCGATGCCATCACATTGGAATTGAGTGATCTATTTGGAACATACGACGTCATGGTAGGATTGCAGCTGCAGAAAAAGTTTGAGATATCCCTTAAAGAAAACTTAAGGAAAGAATTACATGGAGATGAAGCAAGATTTGAATTGATTTTTAATCAAACGGATGGCTTGTTTGATTTGAATTTTGCCTTGAATTATGTGAATGGGTTTAAAGAAGAGATGTCATTAGAGGAAGCTTTTCGGTTAATTTATCGCTTTCTATTTAAACTAGTTGAGAGAATGGAAGAAAGAAGCAAAGACATGAATTAACTGTTATATCGCATTTCCTTCTCTACAAAAAAAGGATAAAAATTAGCGTACCTACTAAAATGTATTTTATTAGAAAAAGGGTCTGAGCCCAGATCCATTTGGTCAAGGGAAAACTAGTTAGATAGGATTACATTCTGCCGCGAAAGAAATTAAGGATCATTAAATGACTTATTAAGTACAACAGCAACAGTGAGGACAGGTAACTCATCCCAGTTGAATGGGGTAGGTACCTGTCCTTGTTCCTAATCACTTTTCTATCGTATCGTTTTTCTTTCTTGGTTGATTGGTATCCGGGACCTCTAGTTGTTGTAGCTGATAATCGTACTCGATCGTTCCACCACCAAGACCTTCATTAATCATTCGGTCGACCTCAAGCATATAGTCCATGTCTTTATCATTTTCAATATACATATCCACCATCTCCTTTGATTTCAATATATGAAACTTTCTCATTTTCGTCCTAGATGCCATATCAAAGGATAAGCAGAAGCCTTTTTGGGTATTCAGTTTCTGAAGTGAGTTAAACTCAATTGTATTTTTTGTTACGGCAGTTGGAACAGCCATTCTATTCTTGGCTAAAACTGATTAGAAGATAGCATGATTTGTGGAACTAGATAAGGATATTCCAAAAGGGAAGGCCACCACTATCAGTTATCACTGATAGTAGGTGGCCCCTTACATGGTTTCGATTCTCTAAGAAGGCATGCCAACTACTGATTTAATTTCTAAATATTCTTCTATACCAAATGCTCCCCACTCACGCCCGATTCCAGATTGTTTATAACCTCCAAAACAAGCTGCGAAGTCAAAAGGAGCACCATTGACATTAATAAGACCCGCCCGGATTGAAGTTGCGACTTTCCGCACTTTTTCTTTGTCCTCACCAACGACATATCCGGCTAATCCATATACCGTATCATTAGCAATTTCAATCGCTTCATCAAGATCGTCATAAGTTAAGATGGACATGACTGGTCCAAAGATTTCTTCTTGGGCGATAACCATATCGTTTTTCACATTGGTAAAGACGGTTGGTTTGACATAGTATCCTTTTTCCAATCCTTCTGGTTTACCAGTACCGCCAATTAGGAGTGTTGCACCTTCTTCTATTCCTTTCTTTATATAACCTTGTACACGATTGTATTGTTTCTCGGAAACGAGTGGTCCAAAGAAATTAGTAGCATTCTGTGGATCACCAAATGGAAAATTAGGTAGGACTTCCTTTACTGCATCGGTGAATTCATTTATCTTTGACTTTGGAACGAGTGTACGTGTTGCTGCTGAACATACTTGACCGGAGTTTAAGACAACATTCGTAACCGCAATTTTTGCTGCTTTTTTCATGTCGACGTCATCAAGTATGATAAGTGGTGATTTCCCTCCAAGTTCGAGCGCCACTTTTTTAATATTTTTTGCGGCATTTTCAGTGATCTTTTGACCAACTGGACCGGATCCGGTAAAAGATACAAAGTCAATATCAGGATGAGAACTGATCCCATTTCCGACGACTTCACCTGTACCATTTACAAGGTTAAAGACACCTTTTGGTAAACCAACCGCTTGAAAGATCTCAGCGAGTATAATTGCTGCAAATGGTGTAAGTTCTGATGGTTTTAACACGACTGTACTTCCGGCAGCAAAAGCACTAGCAAGCTTCGTTGATGGCTGGTTCGTTGGAAAGTTCCAAGGAGTAATTAGTCCACTTACACCAATTGGTTCTTTTCGAATGACCGTATTCCCACGTCTCTCGGTGAATTCAAAGCTTTCTAGCTCTTTTGCAGCTTGTCGGAAATGGGATAACCCCAAGACGTAATGCGTATTTTCACTTATGGAAATAGGGGCTCCCAATTCTTCCGTAATGACTTCCACGATATCGTTTTTGCGGTTCTCATATTCATCGGCAATCCGATTTAATAGGTCAATGCGTTCTTCCTTTGTTGTCTGAGAAAATGATGGGAAGGCTGCGCGGGCTGCAGCAACAGCTTTATCTAAATCTTCTTTTGTTCCATCACTAATTTGACCGATTACTTCTTCTGTTGCCGGGTTGATGACATCAACCGTCTTTGTACCGGTAGACTCCACCCATTCACCATTAATAAAATGTTTTAAAAATTTACGCATGCTAGATACCCCTTTTCATAAAATTGATTTAGACTGTTTCATTTTGTTAGGTGTTTTTCAACATCTATAACTAAAGAAAGAGTCCTGCGTTTTTTATAAAAACAGAATCCTCCGAGTGTATGAACCATGTAGTTATTAATGATTCTATTCTAGTAGTAAGGCAAGTATTCCTATGAAACTCATAAGGCCGGAATAGCTTAACGGAAAATGAAAGTAAGTTTGAAGCTACCTTACTAGTCTTTCATCTGTCTTCAAAAGAATCTATTGTAACGCAAGTTCGTTTGGGGATATCGGTTAATCCCAAATCAGGAATGAGAATCGTTCAGCTCCTACATTTTATAGTAGCTCCAGGTTCTCCATGTTGTTTCAATTGCAAAGAAATTGGTTAGTATGATCATAAAGGGAGGTTTTCATATGGGTTCAATCTCAGTACTAGGTGCAATCGTTATCCTTACTGGGTGGTTTGCGCTTATTGAATACGATCAATTTCCTGAAACTAAACGTACAGAGATTTTAGAACGAATTAAAGGAAGTCCCGTCGCTATCATTGTAATCGCCTTAATGCCTGTTGGGATCCTCATCAATATGTTAGGAAACTTTTTCGGCTCTCTTTGGATGGTCATCATCGGGGCAACCATGATATTTATACAAAGTATCATCGTTTCCCTTTTATTCTGGAGGCGAAAACGTTGGAAAAGTATTGTGCTACTTATTACGATGATTTTACTAGGAATTATCCTCTATATGCCATTCTTCATTAAATAGCTAAGGTTGTTTTTCATTCTTTCTTCAAGAAACTGAGAGGCCGTAGCCTAATAAGTAGATGGGTGTCGTCTGAACATAAAAAGATAGTCATCCATGCTGTTTGGAACAAGGGGAACGGTTCTAATGCTTTCATTTCTGTCGGAAGTATTAGAACCGTTCTTGTGTTTTATAACAGTGTTGTCCATAATTTCTAATAAACCAAGATGATGAAACGAAGAATTTATGTAAACTGTGGGCATTCCTTTTTCTGTGTAATTATTTTCACTTTTTTCTAAAATGATTATTGACAAAATCGCAAAACTGTTATATATTATCAACATAAAGTTATATCTGTTATATAACAAATAGGAAGGAAAATAATGGAAAACATTTGTGTTGCAGCATACCGTGGTTACTTGTTGATTTGCGAGAGAAATGGCATGAAGTCCATTAGCTTTTATCACTTTATCGGACAATTAACAGAAGAACAGATCAACGAGTATAGTAAGTTGGCAATTTAAGAAAAGGACGTGTTGAAAACGGAACTCCCATTAGAATCAGAAGTCGAAGTCAAATAAAACCCCTACTTGTCATGTATGAATACAAGTGGGGGTTTTTAGGTGGATCAAAAATAGTTACCCATTTATATGATGACAGGATCTTTCTATACCGCGCATAAAACTCCTTTGGACAAAGCATTATCCCAAAAGGTTTGTAAAAAAGACGCGAAATTTTGTTACAATAAAAGTAAGCAACATTCGGGCCATTTAACGGAGTGAGAATTATAACGATCGAGACTAGAGAGAGCAGGTGGTTAATTGTTTAAGGCAGGAGTATATTTGATACATGGATTGATATTCATATTAGTAACCCTTATTGGTATAGGCCCAATGTTTAGTATTGCTGCACAAGTCCCAGATCAAACTTATGGGGTTTAGGTTTCAATGATTGTGATTTTTAATATCCACAATAGGCTTGATTGCTCTTTTTATTTGCACTTTACAATACATATACCCTTACGTTTTGGATTTATTTTAGAATCAACAAAGTAATAACTGTTTAATTAACGGGCGTGATTCTCGAACAAAGATTTGTGCTTGTTCGGTAATCGGGCCATTATAAAATATAAAGGGGGCTAAATGATGTGGATAATATTAGGGGTCATTGCTATAATAGCAACTTTTATAAATCTTTATATGTATGGAACAGGAAAAGATTATAAATTGGCAATGGCATTGGGTTTATCATTTACAGCGCTAACACTTGTCGCAGAATACAGGATGGTATCCGATTGGGTAAAAGTGGAGGATTGGTCTGCTTTATTAGATGTAGTGCCTACAATGGAGACAGCGTTATGGTTTTTGACGATACTATCCATTTTATTAAATATAACTCCTATACTTTTAGAGTTGAAAAGTAAAAATTAATGATTTATACCGCACTTCAATAAATGGACGCAATAACAGAATAAGCATTGCGTCCTTCATGAACAATCGAGCCAGATTGTGGCGTAGTTGAAACCTTGCTTAAAATTTATCGTAAGTGAAGAAAAGGGGGCACCTATTTTCCACATAAGGGTCATTTAACGGAATAAAAGAAGGAGAAAAAGAATAATGGATTCTCGTAAAATTAACTTATCAGAGGAAAAAGAAACTCTTCTGATCACTTTGCAGGCAAAGGCTCAGGACAGCCGTTCAAAAAATCCAATTCTTGATGATAAAAAGGCAGCAGAGTTCCTTCACATGATTGATTACGACTTTGAAAATGTCAGTCATTTTGGGAACGAAATCATGGTCATAAGAGCGAAGCAATTGGATACATGGCTGCAGAAATTTATAAAAAAGCATCCTAGCGCAACGGTGCTTAATCTTGGTTGCGGTCTGGATACAAGAATAACAAGAATTAATCCGCCGTCCAAGGTAAATTGGTTTGATGTGGATTTCCCCGAGGTTATCGAATTACGTAAGTCCTTTTTTAAAAGTCAAAAAGGCTACGTAATGATCTCATCTTCTATTACGGATCTAAACTGGCTAAATGAAATTCCAAAGGACCAACCAACCATAATCCTTGCAGAGGGTGTGTTGGAATATCTTACTGAAGATGAAGTAAAAGAACTGCTTAACCTGATAACAAGTAATTTTCCAAAAGGACAGATCGCTTTTGATGTAATGAGTTCCTTTGCGGTAAATTCCGGAAAAGACCGCCTAAAAGAAACAACAGGAGCTGTACACCAATGGACAGTGGATGATATTAATACCGTTGACCAATTAAACGGCAAACTAGAAAGAAAGACAGCCTTGTCTATTTTTAGATCAAAATACATTCATAAACTTCCATTAAAAACTCGCTTACTATATTCTGTTTTGGGCATGATTCCAAATTTCAGAAGTATGATGAAGTTACTTTTATATAAGTTTTGATGTGGAAAGCGAATTCCAAAATTTCTTTCCAAACATGAGATTGAACTTCTTCGAGATAGATGGAAAGGAATTTTAAATAGTTGATGTTCGTAAACGAAGCCCTTTGCGTAATAAAAGGTGTGTATTTTACGTACTAACTGAAAGAATAACAGGAGTGACTATCGAAAGGAGAAATAAAATTATGCATGATAAAAAAAATACAGAACCTGACCACACAGCAATACGAGTTGCATTGTGGCGTGCTTTGCATGTACAGGTCGATTCACCACCGTATGTGCTTGAAGATGAGGTCGGCTTACAATTGATTGATCCTGACAATGAATGGCGCCAAAGACCCGACATGGATCAAAAGTTTTCTAGGGGCTTCCGTGCTTCTATTGTTGCCCGTGCCCGTTTCATTGAGGATCTGATTACCGAGCAATCCAATCACAATGTTACCCAGTACGTAATTCTCGGCGCTGGACTAGATACCTTTGCTCAGCGTCGAACGGAGATTGCCTCCCGAATCCAGGTATTCGAAGTTGATCAACCCGAAACACAAGCTTGGAAAAGAAAACGCTTGGTTGAACTTGGCTTTGGTATTCCTAATTGGCTACACCTTGTTCCAGTCGACTTTGAAGCAGGTCGGTTATGGTTAGAGCAACTAAAGGTATCGGGTTTCGACATGAATAAGCCAGCTGTAGTCGTTTCTACAGGGGTTACACAATATCTTACCAAGGAAGCAATCACAGCAACATTACGTCAGGTTTCGAAGCTAGCTCCTGGCTCCACGCTGGCTATGACATTTTTATTGCCGTTTGAGTCAACAGAGTCCGAGTATCATTCTACACCTGCTTCTGTCAAGTAGACAGTACCAAAGTGTCTCAAAAAACTTTTCACAATACCTTTGTTTCCGATAGTTT
>NZ_JBHTKV010000040.1:0-19526 GCF_042678465.1 Oceanobacillus caeni
AGGTGTTGAATCATAATTGTGGGAAACTGTTGAACCTTATTTGTGGAAAATCGTTTAATCCTACTTGACGGTTACAACTATTAAGTAATGATACTATATTTCCTTTAAAAGTAAAATAAGTATTTAAAATTTATACACTTTCTTCATTTTTTTTAATGAACAAAATATTCAAGAAAAGGTGAAATTATGGGATTACTATTAGTTGGTTGGGGTGTTCTGCTTATTACTTTGCTTGGAATTGGTGGATTTTTTATGTTTCGCAAATTTTTGAAACAACTGCCAAAAACAGATGGAAAATCAATAATGGATTGGGAATTACATTATCTCAATCAAACAAAACATATGTGGAAGGAAGAAGAAAAAGATTTATTAAATGAGTTAGTATCTCCTGTCCCTGAACTGTTTCGTGATGTGGCAAAACAGAGTATTGCAAGTAAAATTGGAGAAGTAGCATTAAAAAAAGGAAAAAATATTATTGATCAAGATGTTTTAGTAGAAGGCTATATCTTAGCAACCCCAAAGCGCGATCATAAATTCTTAAGAAAAAAACTAAAAGAAAAAGAAATAGATGTTAAACCTTACGAATATCTATTTCATTTGTCTAAAAAAGACTACGCAGACAATTGGGAAGAAAAATATAAAAAAGCGACTAACAAATAAGTTAGTCGCTTTTTTATACGATACTTCTTCTAATTTTTAAAAACTGAAAAAGCATTACAATTCTCCAAGTTACAATCATCCCAAGTGCCAATAAGAAGAACATTCCTGTCGTTTCTCCAAATGAAATATAACTTCCAATGATTAATTTAACAACTAGTCTCACAATAAGCAATCCAAATAAAATAAATGGGAACGCTCGAGACGGAGTTAAATACACCTCAGAATCTTTCACCTCAAATTTGGAAGTCTTTATTAAAAATATAGAAAAAATTATTCCTAGAATTAGAGCTTCTAATACTTGTGGCCATTCCACACGAAATTCTGGAATGATAAACATACAAGCCCCTGTACTCATCATAATTGGTGGTAAAATTATTTTTTTTATAGAAGCTGGCCTTTTTGCAGCTTTTAATCGAATGAAAATCATAAACACGGCCATTCCTGCAAAAACGATAGTGCTAGAAATCAACCAAAATATAGACATAAAGCATCACTCTCTCGAAGCTTTCATAAATAAGCTTTCTTAGTATTAATATGACCTCTTAAGCTAAAACGTACGTAATATTAGATAACTTTGTTTTATTTCGCATATTTTGAAACGTATTCATCATTACCAGAACTATTTTAGTGAAGTTTTCATCCATGCCCTTTGAATATTAGACTTTACCGACTCCCAATCCATCCATGCTTCATTAGATTTAGAAATCTTCTTATTAAGGCACTTAAAGCTCGTACAAATTATACCACGTGATAAAAACCTTTAAAACCCTGTGAAGCCAAAAACTCCAGCCAAAAATGCAGTGAGTTTCGTCATCCAGTCAAAAAAAAGTGCAATACCAATAAATATCATAACATAACCACCAATCTTTATTAATCGTTGACTATGTTTTTTAATCCAATTTAGTTTTCCAATAAAATAAGCTAAAAATAGAAAAGGAATTGAAAAACCTAATATATAAGCTACCATCATAATTAATCCAACTTCAGGATTTGTTGCAGCAAGCGAAAGGACAATAGCTAATATCGGGCCTGTACATGGTGTCCAACCTAAAGAAAATGCCATTCCTATAATGAACGAACCCAAAAATCCAGTTGGACGATTTTTAAAAGTGATTTTTTTATCTTGCATTAAAAACTTAAAATTAAAAACTCCCACGATTACTAATCCAAAAAAGATGATTAAAATAGCACCTATTTGTCTAATGATATTCTGATACGTTAAAAGAAAATCAGAAATGAAGGTTGAAGTAAAACCTATCATAATAAAAATACTAGAAAATCCTAATAAGAAAAAGATTGTATGAATAAAGGCCTTTTTGTTTAACCTTTTATTCTCATCTTTAATTTCACTTACACTCATTCCGGTAATATACGATAAAAACACTGGAAATAAGGGTAAAACACATGGTGAAACAAACGAAAGAAACCCCGCACCGAAAGCAAGGAAAACATTAATTTCCGACATAGAAAAATCCTCCTTTTCATTAGTTTATCAAATTGTCTCAGTAACAATGTAGTCAAATATGACAAAACAAGGATAAATATTTGAAAACTTGGTATTTACTAACGATATACATATTAAAAACCACCCTTTCTACTTACTTAAAAAGAAAGAGTGGTTCTCTTAAAAAATTAACCAAATAAGTCCAAAAAGTATTAGGATAATTGACGCTGATAAAGAAGACTGCCATCAGTGGGGGTTCCTTCATCCCCCACTGATGGTTAGTCGCACTTATCGTACCTTTACGGGCAGTTGATATCTCACCCACCTTCTTTATTCCTCAGAAGCTTATGGTGGATGGTGGAAGTCTTACTGCTCGTTTAGGTGGGATAAACACTTTCAATCTAAAATGATCAATTAATTCTTATCCATTTGATTGTTCATTGCACGCATCATTTGATTAATTTTCTTTTGCGATGGTTTTTGGCCCATCTGCATCATTAACGTACGAAGCATTTGCTCATTAATCGGAGGATTCTTTTTCAAGTAATCCATCATATATTTCCTTGCAAGGAAAAAACCAAGAGCAACACCAGCTATTAACGCTGCTATAGCAATTAGTACGACCCATATAGTAGCCATGATAAGTTTCCTCCTTCGTGTTGTCTCTTATACAGTATATTAAATCAACGACAAGAATACAATACTTGATTCCTTTCAATATTTCTTGGGAATCTAATAGGAGAAATCCAGCCGTACTTTTGATTTGTATGTCCTACAACAAAAAATAGTGGATGGATTAGCCGTAATATAGGAAATAATATTTCTTCTGCATCTTGAAGTGATCTACTTCGAAATTTTAATTGTTTTTGTTCAATATGTAAAGAAATAAAGTATCTATTATTATATAATTCAATAATAGAATCATTTTGATTTATATGAACGTCATCTTTCAAATTATATTTTAATATAGAAATAAAGATATCTATTTCGATACTTTTTGTAATATATAAAAATTGCCTTCTTAAATCTATTCGATTTTTATTATAACGATATTCCTCGAAGAAGCGGTACAATATGTCACTTTTATGGAAATAATGGTTTGCTACTTCTTGTTTAATCCAATAAATTGAGTAATCATACATCTTAATGCCTCCCTTTAATCCTATTATACGGATCAATCGATAAGAATTCTGTCACATTAAGATGCAAACTATCACTAGTTTTGTCGAGGGGGTAACTTATTTAGAAATACTATATTTATGAGGATTCTATTTCCTGATCAACCTGTTTAAAGAGGTATTCGAAAATAAAATGTAACGGGAAATTATCAGGGAGAAGGCCCTTTCCGCAAGAACCTTCTCTTTAATATTATTTGACAAGTGCTTCCACATGTTTCACTACATTTTCAACTGTAAACCCATACTCTTCGATTACTTTTTCCCCGGGCGCTGAGGCACCAAATTTATCAATAGCCAACACAATCCCATTATCTCCAACATATTTATGCCAACCCAGTGGAGATGCCATCTCAATAGAAACACGATTTTTTACTTGTGGAGGAATCACTTCATTTTTATAAGCTTCATCCTGTTCATTAAATCGATCCCATGATGGCATACTTACAACACTTACATCTATATCTTTTCCTTTAAGAACCTTTTGAGCTTCAACTGCAAGCGACACTTCTGAACCAGTTGCAAGAAGTAGCGCATCAGGAGTTTCATTTTCGGCCTTGCTTACAATATAAGCACCTTTTTTCACACCCTCATATGCGGCTTCTTTCGTTCCCTCCAGTGTAGGAAGATTTTGTCTTGAAAGGACAAGTGCTGTTGGTCTGTCAGTTGATTCAAGCGCTAAACGCCATGCTGCTTGCACCTCATTCCCATCTGCGGGTCTAATAACGGATAATCCAGGCATAGCTCTTAAGGACGCCAATTGCTCAATTGGTTCATGTGTTGGTCCATCTTCGCCAACCGCAATAGAATCATGAGTAAATACATAAGTGACAGGCGTATTCATGATGGATGCAAGGCGAATAGATGGTCTCAAATAATCACTGAATACAAAGAATGTACCACCATATACTTTTAAACCACCGTGTAGAGCCATCCCATTTAAAGCAGCTCCCATAGCATGTTCACGTACTCCGAACCAAATATTTCTTCCAGAGTAATTATTCCTTGAGAAATCTTTTTCATCGTTCATATATGTTTTATTTGAACCCGCTAAATCCGCGCTACCACCAAAGAAATGAGGAACAGATTTTGATATGGCATTTAATACTTCTCCTGACGATGCTCGTGAAGCAAGAGATGAACCTGTTTCATATACGGGAAGAGATTTTTCCCATCCATCTGGCAACTTGTCATTTAGAACAAACTCTAACTCCTTAGCTAATTCAGGATATTTTTCTTTATAAGAACTTAATAATTCATTCCATTCCGCTTCTTTATTTGAACCATTTTTTACAATCTTTTCATTAAAATCAGCATAAACTTCTTCAGGTACATGAAAATCATCATGGGTCCATTCATAAAATTCCTTTGTTAATTTAACTTCGTCTACACCAAGCGGAGCCCCATGAGAAGCAGCAGATGCTGATTTGTTTGGTGACCCATATCCAATTACAGTTCTTACCTCAATAAGGGTTGGTTGTTCTTTATTTGCTTGTGCTTCTTTTATTGCATTTCGAATTTGTTCAATATCATTTCCATCTTCCACCCGAAGAACTTGCCAACCGTAAGCTTTAAAACGCTGTTCTGTATTATCAGAGAATGATTTATGTAAATCACCGTCTAATGAGATTTCATTTGAATCATACAGCGCAATCAGTTTCCCTAATCTAAGATGACCAGCTAATGAAGCGGATTCATGTGAGATGCCTTCCATTAAATCCCCATCACTAATAAGTGCATAAGTATAGTGGTCCACAATAGCTATGTCCTGCTTATTAAACTTACTAGCTAAATGTGTTTCTGCCATTGCCATCCCTACAGACATTGCAATTCCTTGTCCTAAAGGTCCTGTTGTTGCCTCTACTCCATCAGTATGATGAACTTCTGGGTGCCCGGGTGTTTTTGACCCCCATTGACGAAATTGCTTGAGATCTTCCATAGAAACATCATAACCAGATAAATGAAGTAGGCTATATAAAAGCATAGAACCATGACCCGCCGATAATACAAAACGATCACGATTAAACCATTTTGTGTTCTTTGGATTATGGTTCATAAAATCTGTCCATAGCGTATATGCCATTGGAGCTGCTCCCATAGGTAACCCAGGGTGTCCGGAATTAGCTTTTTCTATTGCATCGATAGACAGTGTACGAATCGTGTTAATTGATAATTTTTCCACGTTTGACAAAATATTTAACTCCTTTCCAACATATTCTATGTTAGTATGTCACAAGCGAAGTTAGTTTATTTCTCAAACAAATTATTCTTTCTAATTCACTTTATCGAATGATTAATGTTTTCTATTTCTTTCTTGTAGCTCTCTAACTTTCTTCGGAGTTACATCGTTTCCTCTAGGATCGATTACCGTCATTGATTTCATGTGATTTTTAAAAGAGCTTCTGACGTTTTTTAAATAATCTTCACGAAGTTCCTTCTGCTCTTTTGCCTCTTCCTCAGTCAGTCCAGTACTCTTTGATTTCCTAGCTAATTCATTGATACGATTTAATTTTTCTTTTGAAAGCATATAAAATGTTTTCCTTTCTATTTAAATAAAGACAAGAACCTAATTGAACTCGCACTTTAAGTTCTTGCCATAAATCTTACTATTCCATATTAACATATTCAAGTATTTTGGTACTCTTGATACCTTCTATGAACGGTTGCTTTTGATACATGAAAACCCATTCCATTAAGTGTTTTTGTAATTTCCTCAAAGGTTAAATTATTTTGTCTTAATCTAACTACTTCTTCAATCGGAAACTCTAATCTTTCTCTACCAATTGCTTTATGTTGATTTGATAGATTTTTAGAGGGATTGTACCCTTTTTCGATCGCCCTTTTCATTCCTCTTTTTATCTTAGCATTATGAATCTTTCTTTGATACTCTTCTACAATACCTACTATTTGTAAAACCATAGAATCCGATTCTGACAATTCTAATTCTCCGTCATGAATGGCAGTGTAAATAGGTATTTTTAACTTATGTAGTTGATGGAATAATGCAATCTTCGTATTTCCTCTTCCTAGTCTAGTCTCATCCTGTATCAATAAACAATCTGCTTTCTCTTCAGAAAAAAATTCTAACATCGCAAAAATTCCATCTCTGTTTATTTCATATCCACTAGCCTTTTCCTCTATACACTCGATAACTTCCATTTGATGTCTACCTGCTAATTTAAGTAATTCATCTTTTTGACGACTTAGCGACGTTTCTTGTGTCATTTTATCTGTACTAACACGACAATATATAATAGCTTTCATTGACCACTACCTACCTATACACTAATTATAATAGAAATATATATAAATCCTAACGTTAAACCAAATGAAATTAAATAAAAAAGATCCGTTTTCGTAATCTTCCCAAACATAAATTGTCCTCCTACCCAATAACAGAACCTTTGTTCGTTTCTTAGTTCTATTATCACACGAACATACGGTCTTGTCAACTGTTTTTTCGAACGAGTGTTTGCTTAAATTAGTTAATAATGGTAAACTATCATTATTAACTATTATGTGCGAGGTGAGTAATAGATGACAAAACTTTCTAATAGACAACAAATGATTCTTGATTTTATAAAAGATGAAGTAACTAAAAAAGGTTATCCACCTTCCGTTCGGGAAATAGCTTTAGCGGTAGGGCTTGCGTCAAGTTCTACCGTTCATGGCCATTTAGAAAGATTAGAAAGCAAGGGTTATATTAGAAGAGATCCTACTAAACCTAGGGCAATTGAAATTTTAGCTCAATCAGAAGATAGTAATATTCCAAAAGATGAAGCTCGTTATGCACCCGTCATAGGGAAAGTCACAGCGGGTGTACCAATTACAGCAATTGAAAATATAGAAGAATATATTCCAATTCCAGCTTCAACAGCAAGTCCTGATGATAATTTATTTGTCCTTATTATTGATGGAGAAAGTATGATAGAGGCTGGTATTTTAGACAAGGATATGGTTATTGTTAAACAACAAAATAATGCTAATAATGGCGATATTGTCGTCGCAATGACGGAGGAAAATGAAGCAACCGTAAAACGATTTTTTAGAGAAAAAGATCACATTCGTTTACAACCAGAAAATGCAACAATGGAACCTCTACTATACAAAAATGTAAGTATACTGGGTAAGGTTATCGGCCTGTATCGACATGTACATTAAGACAAAAAAAGAGAATCCGCGGATTCTCTTTTTTTATCTATTAGTATATAGTCATATACTGTTCTCTTTCCCAAGGATGAACTTGGAGTCTGAACATATCCCATTCAATCTCTTTCGCTTCAACAAAGTGTTCAAATAAATGATCACCTAGAGACTCGACAATTACTTCATCTTTTTGCAAGAGATCTAATGCACCTTTTAGTGTTACTGGTAAGTCTAGTATTCCTTCTTCTTCACGTTCTTCTTTCGACATAACATAAATATTTCTATCAACTGCTGTAGGAGGAGTTAATTTATTTTCAATACCTGATAGTCCAGCAGCTAATAATACGGACAATGCCATATATGGATTTGCAGAAGGATCTACACTGCGGACTTCAAGACGCGTACTTAATCCTCTTGAATTCGGAACACGTAATAACGGGCTTCTATTTGATGCAGACCATGCCACATAAGATGGCGCCTCATAACCAGGAACCAAACGTTTATAGGAATTGATCGTTGGGTTTGTAATCGCAGTAAAGGCTGTAGCATGTTGAATAATACCCGCCATGAAATGGTATGCTGTTTCACTCAACTCCAAATCCCCTTTTGTGTCATAAAAAACATTTTCACCTTTTTTAAATAAAGACATATTAATGTGCATTCCAGATCCATTTACTCCGAAAAGTGGTTTAGGCATAAATGTTGCATGCAAATTATGTTTTCTAGCAATTGTTTTAACTACTAATTTAAAAGTTTGTATATCATCCGCATGTTTCACAGCATCAGAATATTTAAAATCAATTTCATGTTGTCCTGGTGCACCCTCATGGTGAGAAGCCTCAATTTCAAATCCCATTTCTTCTAATTCAAGAACGATGTCACGGCGACAGTTTTCCCCTAAGTCCGTGGGAGCCAAATCAAAGTAACCTGCTTGGTCATTTAATTCTAGTGATGGATTCCCTTTTTCATCTAATTTGAATAGGAAAAATTCTGGCTCTGCACCGATATTAAAAGCATCAAAACCAAGTTCTTCCATTTTCTTAAGATTGCGCTTAAGGTTGTATCTTGGATCCCCTTCAAATGGTGTTCCATCTGGTTTGTAAATATCACAAATAAAACGTGCTACTTTACCTTTTTCAGAAGTCCACGGGAAAACGACAAACGTATCTAAATCAGGGTATAAATACATATCCGATTCTTCAATACGTACAAAGCCTTCAATAGATGAACCATCAAACATCATTTTATTATCTAGCGCTTTTTCTAATTGACTTAAAGGTATTTCCACATTTTTAATTATTCCAAGCATATCTGTGAATTGTAAACGTATGAACTTCACATTATTTTCTTTAATTTGTCTCACTACATCTTCTCTTGTATATTTTGGCATCTGTTGTCCTCCTACATCATGTTAATAGATTAAATAATAACTAGCCAAATAAAATTCAAACAAACTTACCATTAACGATTAGAAAAAAATCTTGAAAGCTCTCCTTGCCTTAAATTTACTTGCCCGAGTCTATCTGGGTGTTTCAATTCATTCCTTAAGATCTTTCGTAACTCTTTCAAACTTAAATCGTTATCCTTTGATTTTACATTCTTTTCTTTCTCTTTTTTTGATGATTCTTCAACCATTAGCTTAATCCCCGCTAAATTTAATCCTTTATCAAGAAGATCTTTAATTTCTAATAGTCTATCCACATCATTGAAAGAAAATAATCGTTGGTTCCCTTTTGTTCTCTCTGGAAAAACTAATCCATGCTCCTCATAATATCGTATTTGTCTAGCGGTTAATTCCGTTAATTTCATAACGATACCAATTGAAAACAAAGGCATTGAACGACGCTCTTTATCATTCAATAAAATAACCCCCAATACTCACTAAAGTATAAACGATGTAAGGTTTAGTGTCAATCGAATGTTAGGTTTCCTTACATGAAGTTTATTTTACGATTAAATGCCCTGCTTTCACTAAACTTTTTACAGATTCAATGATCGCAATTTTCACGTGAGTATATGTTAGACCTCCTTGCACAAAAGCTGTATAAGGGGGTCTTATTGGTCCATCTGCAGAAAGTTCAATACTAGCCCCTTGTATAAAAGTACCAGCTGCCATAATAACCTCATCATCGTATCCCGGCATTTCACTTGGATATGGAGTAACATAAGAATTAATTGGTGAATTCCGCTGAATAGCTTGGCAAAAAGAGATCATTTGCTGCGCATCTTCAAATGTTACCGACTGAATGAGATCCGTTCTTTTTTCTAAATAATTAGGCGCTGTTTGAAAGCCTGCTAATTCTAAAAATCTTGACGTGAATACAGCGCCTTTTAGTGATTCTCCCACGATATGAGGGGCCAGAAAGAATCCTTGAAACATTTCCTGTAGCATATTAAATGTTGCACCTGTTTCTTTACCAAGACTTGGGGCCGTTAAACGATTCGCACAGCTTTCGACCAATTCTTGCTTTCCAACTATGTACCCACCTGCTCTGACAATTCCGCCACCTGGATTCTTGATTAAAGAACCAGCCATAATATCTACACCAACATGAAGGGGTTCTTTTTCTTCCACAAATTCCCCGTAACAATTGTCTACAAATACAATTAAGTTTGGATTAATTTCTTTGACAAACTGTACCATCTCTTCAATTTCCGCAATCGTGAAAGACGGTCTATCATCATATCCTTTTGAACGCTGTATACCGATTACTTTTGTCTTTTCGGATATAGCTTTTTCTACTCCGACATAATCAATCCCTCCTTCTTTTGTAAGGGATATTTGATTATAGTCGATATAAAAATCTTTTAAAGAACCCGAATTCTCCCCCCTAATACCGATTACCTCTTCCAATGTATCGTAAGGCTTTCCAGTAATATAGATAAGCTCATCTCCGGGGCGTAACAGACCAAAAAGTGCCGTAGTTATAGCATGTGTACCCGAAACAATTTGTGGTCTAACAAGTGCGTCTTCTCCGCCAAATACTTCAGCATAAACCGCTTCTAATCCTTCTCTACCCATATCATCGTATCCGTAACCACTTGTTGACTGGAAATGGCTATCACTTATTCGATGTTTTACAAAAGCGTCTAACACCCTTTTTTGATTCACTTCCACTATTTCCTGAATATTTTTATGAATACCTTCGCAATCTTTCTCTGCTTGTTTCACTAGTGTTTCTAACATTTCTCCATTCTCCTTACCTAAAACTTGCCAATATTTTATTTTAATTCATTAAATGATTTAATGGATGATTGGCCCGAATATATCCACTAACATTAAATTTATTGGATTGTTCATCAAACTGTTTAGCAGTTATTATTGTATCACGTTCTAGTTTAGCTAACATATTTCCATCATTAATTTGAATACTATAACTTTTCCATTGTTCCATTACTATTTTCTCGATCTGTGCTAACATTTGATTAAGTTCCTCATGATTATAAGCACTAATTAAGATATTAGGGTGATGAATTGGGAAAAATTCAGTTTGTAATAAATCCTTTTTGTTATAAACAGTGAGCATTGGAATCGTATGGGAGTCTAATTCCGCTAATAATTTCATCACCGTTCTCTGTTGTTCTTCTTGATTTTCCTGCGAAGCGTCCACCACATGAATTAAAAAATCCGCTTCTTTAACCTCTTCCAACGTCGAACGAAAAGCAGCAATTAATGCAGTGGGTAGGTCTTGAAGAAACCCAACGGTATCCGTTACCAATGCCTCAAAACCTGATGGAAAATTAATTTTTCTTGTCAAAGGATCTAACGTTGCAAACAGTTTGTCCTCTTCAAGCGAATCACTTTTGGTTAAGCGATTGAAAATAGTAGATTTTCCTGCATTCGTATATCCTACAATTGCTATTTGAAAAGCTTCATTCGTTTTTCTTCTTTTTCTATATTGTTCACGTTGACGAACGACAATTTTTAATTTCCTTTTTATATCCACGATTCTATTTCTTATATGGCGTCGGTCTGTTTCTAGTTTGGTTTCTCCTGGACCTCTCGTACCAATTCCGGCACCAAGACGTGACATTTCCACACCATGTCCCGCTAATCTCGGCAACATATATTCTAATTGTGCTAACTCTACTTGTAATTTACCTTCTTTCGTTTTCGCACGCCTTGCAAAAATATCTAAAATTAACTGACTTCGATCAATGATTCGCACACCTAAAAAATTAGATAAATTTCGTAATTGACCAGGAGAAAGTTCATCGTTGGAAATAACTAAATCAATGTCCAATTTTTCTACTTCTTGTTTTATTTCCTCCATTTTCCCTTCGCCAATATATGTTGCAGGATGGATTCTATTTCTATTTTGCGTAATAGTTTCTACAACGTTTCCGCCTGCTGTTCTTCCCAAGGAAATTAATTCCTCCAATGAAGATTGAAATTGCTCATCCTTTTGTGTCGGCTTTTTGACCGCAATAATTAAAATTTTTTCTTCTGGCATTCATTAAACCTCTTTCTTATAAGCGAATTATACTTAGGTTAACCTTAACTTATTATTACATCATAGATACGATAATAATACAAAAATAACCCCAGTTCCGTTCATACTGAGGTTATATTTTTTAGGATTTCTCATTCAGTTGCATATCTTTTGCAGTGATATAAACTAAATCATCGGTTGTAAAGCGTTCTTGCTCCAATAATCTCATTGCGTGCATTCGAATAGAATGTTCAATCACATTCCTTATAAATCTAGCGTTAGCAAAATTTCGTGATTTTTCTTGTATCTTTTTATATAAATAATTACGTAGTTCCCATTCCGCCTCTTTTGTTAATTTATACTCTCTTTCTGCAGCCATTTGTTTAGCAATATCCATCAATTCATTAACATCGTAATCAGCAAAATCTAAAATAAATGGAAACCTAGATTTTAATCCGGGATTTAATCGCAAAAATCTGTCCATCTCTTGTGGATAGCCAGCTAAAATAAGTACAAAATCGTTTTGGTGATCTTCCATATGTTTTACAAGCGTATCAATCGCTTCTTTTCCAAAATCCTTTTCACCACCCCGGGCAAGTGAATAAGCTTCATCAATAAATAGCACTCCACCCATTGCCTTTTGAATAATGGCACGTGTTTTTTGTGCGGTTTGGCCTATATATTCTCCAACTAAATCTGCACGTTCTGCTTCGATAAAATGGCCTTTAGAAAGTAAATTCATATCATAGTAAAGCTTAGCCAATTTCCTAGCGACTGTCGTTTTACCTGTACCAGGATTTCCTTTAAAAAGCATATGAAGAACTTGTTTTGAATTTTTTAAACCTAATTCATTTCGCTTTTCGTTAATTACTAATGTAGCATAAATTTCTTTCACTGTGGATTTCAGTTTATCCATTCCAATAAATGCCTGGAATTCACTATCTATATTTTTAAATGGGTTATTTTGCTTATGTCTGATATTTGTTCCATACTCGGCCTTTAACCTTTTATTTTCATGTAAAACTATATTTATTTGACCATTTTTATGACGATTTATTTGCGACTCCACACGATCACCCCTTTTGTCACTTTTAGTATACTCACTTCTTAAGAAATTGTGACAAACGCCCAGTATATCAGAATCTTTAATCGCAAATTAAAAACGGGCAATTATTTTTGCCCGTTTGGATATTATTCTTTATCAAGTGAAACGTTTTTAACTGGTGCAAAAGTTGAGATTGCATGTTTAAAAATTAATTGTTGTTTACCCTCTGATTCTACCAGTACTGTAAAATTATCAAATGCTTTTACAATACCCCTTAATTGGAAACCGTTTGTTAGAATAACTGTTACTGAAATATGATTTTTTCTTAATTGATTTAGAAATTGATCCTGAATGTTAACAGATTGTGCCATCGTGCTTCCTCCTCTATTCTATCTATACATTAATAAGTTCTACCTTTTATGCAAAATTCCTGCTATATCATCTAAAATTATATGAAACTTTTCTTTATTATTTAAGTCTGACATATCATACCAGTTTATGTTCATTTTATTTTTAAACCATGTATACTGCCTTTTAGCATACCTTCTCGAATTCCTTTTAAGCGTTTCAACTGCTTCATTTAATGAAATTTCTCCTCGAACATATGGAACCAATTCTTTATATCCAATCGCATTCATTGATTGACAATTTTCATAACCTTTATCTATCAATAACTTCACTTCTTGAATTAAACCTTCTTCTAGCATTTTGTCAACTCGATGATTAATTCGTTCGTATAACTCGGGTCTATCCATTTCTAAACCAATAAGAATCAAATGATATGGTGATTCAAGCGTTTGTTCTTTTTGATACTCTGTCATCGTTTTTCCAGTTGTTTCATAGATTTCCAAAGCACGAATAACACGTCTATAATTATTTGGATGAATTTTTTCGGCCTGGACAGGATCAATTTCTTTTAAATAATTATATACAGGTATTGGTCCTTCTTCTTCTATTCTTTTTTCTAACTTTTGTGTAAGAACTTCATCTCTTTTTTGATTGGAAAAATGGTAATTATATAAGGCGGCTTGAATGTATAAGCCACTACCGCCAACGAGTATTGGTAATTTATTACGATTCGATATTTCTTCAATATAATATTGTACATTTTGTTTAAAATCAGCAACAGAAAATTCCTCATCAGGCTCTCTTATATCAATCATATGATGAGGAATATTTTCCATTTCTGTTTTCTTTATTTTAGCCGTTCCAATATTCATCTCTTTATAAACTTGCATGGAGTCTCCACTTATTATTTCTCCGTTAAACCGCTTAGCAACCTCAATACTTAAACTGGTTTTTCCGACAGCGGTTGGTCCCATAATAGAAATTACGGTATTTTTCATGAGTCTTCCCCTATTTTTATTATTTATTCATTTGAATCATATGCTCGGTAACTATTTAACATCCAAACATATTTTTCTAACTTTCCTTGAATAGTGATTAATAAATCTGCAGTCGGTTCATCCTGCTGTTCTTCAGCTAATGATAAGCCACTCTCTTTAATTTCACCAATGATTTGTTGATAATCTTGAATTAATTGATTGATTATTTCATTTTCCTTATCATCTGCATTTGCCTCTGTCAATGTAGCTTCTTTTAAATACTTGGACATGGTTGCTAGTGGTTTCCCATCTATTGCTAGGATTCGTTCCGCTATTTCATCAAGGTCACTTGCTACCATTTCATACATTTCTTCAAATTTCTCATGAAGTGTAAAGAAATGTCTTCCTTGTATAAACCAATGATATCGGTGAAGCTTTACATATAATACAAAATAATTGGATAGCTCTTGATTAAGGAAATTAATTAATTCTTGATTTTTATTTTCCAAATTCCACACCCCTTTTGGTCTTATTATTGCCAATAGAGTGGGAGATTTATACCTTTTCACATAACTCGCTTAAACATCTTCTCTAACTCATAAGTAGAAAAGTGAACAATAATCGGTCTACCATGTGGACAAGTAAAAGGGTCTGTCGTATTTCTTAAATCTTCCAATAAACGAAACATCTCATCTTGATTTAAATAATGATTTGCCTTTATTGACCTTTTACATGACATTAAGATCGCCGCATCTTCTCTAATAGATTCTACATTGATTTTTTCTTCATTCATAATTTGTTCTACCATTTCACGAATGACTTCTTCTTCAAATCCATTTGGAAACCAATTGGGGTGGGATCGGATAATATATGTTTGATTGCCGAAAGCTTCAAAAAATATCCCGACTTTTTCCATCTCTTCTTTGTATTGTTCGATAAAAAGTGATTCCTGCTTTGAAAATTCAAATGTCATCGGAAGTAATAATTCTTGTAATTCATTTGCAGGCTTACCTAGTTTATCTCTAAAAAATTCATATTTGATTCTTTCTTGCGCCGCATGTTGATCAATCATATATAGACCATTTTCATTTTGCGCTAAAATGTATGTTCCTTGTAACTGACCAATAGGATACATCATTGGGACTCTTTGTTTGGAGACATTTTTAAATGAAAGTTCTTCATTTCTATATTCATCTTTTATTTCATCTTTATTTACTTCATAGCTTGTAAAAATCTCTTCCTTTGGACTAGATGAATTAGTTGGGGTGAGATTATCCTCCAAAGCGTCCTCTTCCACGTCGGCGGGTTTCGACCAATTACCGATAGTTTCCCTGACACTATCATTGGATTCTATCACGGAAGATGAACTATTAAAATCCATGGAATGTTGATAGCTTTTTTCTTTTGGTTTCGGCTTACTGGTTTCTGTCATTTCCGGAATTAGCGTAAGTTCTCTAAATTTATGACGGATAAGCTCCTCAATTTGTGTATAGAGTTCCTTATCTTTACTAAAGCGTACCTCAAGTTTCGTAGGATGTACATTTACATCAACTAAAATAGGATCCATATTAATAGATAGTACCACTATCGGCGATCTGCCAATTGGAAGTAATGTATGATAACCACGAATAATTGCTTGATTCAATGGAATGCTTTTAATATACCTCCCATTAATAATGGTTGATATATAATTCCTTGATGCCCTAGTAATTTCCGGTTTAGCAATAAAGCCTTCGATATGAAAATCTAAATTTTCCTCTTTAACCATCAACATGTTCTTCGCTACATTCATACCGTACACTTGTGAAATAACTTGAAGTAGATCACCTGTACCAGCAGTCTTAAAAAGCCCTTTCCCATTATGTGTTGCTTCAAATCGTATGTTTGGATGTGAAAGAGCTAATCGATTTAACAAATCCGTAATATGACCTAATTCTGTATGAAGGCTTTTCATATATTTTAACCGTGCGGGTGTATTAAAAAATAAATCATTTACAGTAATTTCCGTACCTCTTCTTGCATCACTTTTCTTTTTATCTATAATTTTTCCGCCTTCTAGTATTAATTGAATGCCCGCTTTATCCCCTTCAGAACTTTTTACAATTAACTTACTAACGGATGCGATACTAGCTAGTGCTTCTCCGCGAAATCCTAGTGTTTTTACATGGAATAGATCACTTTCATTCTGTATTTTACTTGTTGCATGAGGTAGGAATGCACGTTCACTGTCTTCCTCTGACATTCCATCCCCATTATCGGTAACCTTAATTTCTTCTAGTCCTGCTTCCTTAATATCGACTTTAATCCATGTACTGTTTGCATCAATGCTATTCTCTACTAATTCCTTTACGACAGATGCTGGTCTTTCTACTACTTCCCCAGCTGCTATTTTGTTTGCTAATGCATCAGACATTTGTACGATCTTCATTAAGGCAAAATCCTTTCTAATAAGGTTGGTTCAAAAAATCAGGTAAAAATAACATTCGACGTTTCTAACTGGCAAGACTCACCGCTCTTGAAAAAGAAAACCGCTTTTCCGGGCGTGCAAGAACCACTATTATTTCTCTACAGTTTTTTTACTTCTTTCTGAAGCTTATATAGTTCATTCATCGCATCCATAGGTGTTAAATCAAATAAATCAATTTCTTTTAAAGCATTAATAATCTTGCTCTCTAATGTAGAATTATTTTCTTTCTTTGCGTTTGGTTCTGATTCATCTTCTTCAAAAAAGGAAAGTTGACCTTGTTGTTCGTTTTCCAATGTTGGTTGTGATTTATTCCCAGCCTCTAAATCTTGTAAAATAACATTCGCTCTTTCTATTAAGTCCTCTGGTAAGTTAGCTAGCTTAGCAACATGGATTCCGTAACTTTTATCCGCAGCACCTTCGTTGATCTGGTGTAAAAATATAACATTACCTTCGTATTCTTCAGCTCGAACATGAATATTTTTTAATCTAGGTAATGTCTTTTCTAAACTAGTTAATTCATGGTAATGGGTAGAAAACATTGTTTTAGCATGGATATGATTATGAATATATTCCACAATCGCTTGCGCTAAAGCCATACCATCATACGTGCTAGTCCCACGCCCTATTTCATCTAGCAAGATTAAACTTTTCTCAGTTGCGTTACTTATCGCGTGGTTAGTCTCAAGCATTTCTACCATAAATGTACTTTGCCCAGATACTAAATCATCCGCAGCACCTATTCGAGTAAATATTTGATCAAAAATAAGCAGTTTTGCTTCGTCCGCTGGAATAAAACAACCTATTTGAGCCATAATCACTGTTAAAGCTAGCTGACGCATGTACGTGCTTTTACCAGACATATTTGGTCCCGTAATTAATAACATATTTTTTTCTTCATCCAATTGAATATCATTTGGAACATAATTTCCTTCTTTCATGACTTGCTCAACAACTGGATGTCGTCCGTTCTGGATAGAAAGCTCGTTTTCATCAAAGGTTGGTCGTTTATAATTATTCTTTTCACTCACCGTAGCAAAAGCTTGTAGTACATCAATTTGACTTACCACCTCTGCAATATGTTGCAATTCAGGAATATGCTCTTTTATCTTCTCTCTTATTTCTACAAATAATTGATATTCTAAATCGACACTTTTTTCTTCTGCTTCTAAAATTAATTCTTCTTTTTCTTTTAATTCTGGGGTAATGAATCTTTCTGCATTGGTTAAGGTTTGTTTACGTTCATATCTTCCCTCAGGTAGTAAATGCAAGTTTGCTTTCGTTACCTCAATATAATAGCCGAATACTTTATTAAATCCTATTTTTAATGATTTGATATTCGTTTCTTGTTTTTCTTTTTGTTCCAATTCCGCTATCCATTTCTTACCATTTTTGGAAGCATCTCTATAAGAATCAAGTGTTTGGTTATATCCATCTTTTATAATAGAACCCTCTTTAATTGATATTGGGGGCTCATCAATTATACCTTTCTCCAACAAGTCTACTATGTACTCAGGGTAAATTAATTGATTAGCTAGATTTTTAATTTGCTCTTGATGAAATTGATTTAAAACTAATTTTAATTCTGGTATTTTCTCCAATGATTGTTTCAATTGTATTAAGTCTCTAGCATTTACATTCCCAAAAGCAATTCTACCTGCTAATCGCTCTAAGTCATAGACAGATTTCAAGATTTCCCGTATGGAATCTCTTTCCATAAAACCGTTGTAAAAACTTTGCACCACGTCTAATCTATTTTCAATCTGATTTTGATTTAATAAGGGTCTTTCCACCCATTTTTTTAACGTTCTAGAACCCATAGCGGTGACAGTTTGATCTAACACCCATAGTAGACTTCCTTGTTTGCCCTTTTTAATAATCGTTTCTGTTAATTCTAAATTTCTCTTCGAATACATATCTAAAGAAAGATGATTGTTTAGTTGAATCACTTCTGCTTTTTTTAAATGGTCAAGAGATCTTTTTTGTGTATATTGGATATAATTCAATAATCGACTAAAAGCTTTCATGAGTTTTTTGTCATTTAAATTTTCACTTAAATCCCGATATTCCGCATTAAAAGTAACTTCATTTTGATAAGACAATGTTACATTTAATTTATCCTGTAATTGCTTTTGTAGATTTTCAGGAAGATTGGAGGACACAACAATCTCTCTTATCGGTTGGTTATATAATTCATGAACGACCGCATCCCAACCTTGTGTAATCTCTGCAATCTGGTTTTCTCCTGTAGATAGGTCATTATATACAATAACAAACGAGCCATCTTCAAAATGTGATAGACTAGCAATATAGTTATTTTCACCTTCATTTAACATATTACTTTCCATAACCGTACCCGGAGTAATCAATTGAACTACTTCTCGTTTAACGACTCCTTTGGCTGTCTTAGGGTCCTCTACTTGTTCACAAATTGCTACTTTATATCCTTTATCAATCAATGTCTTAATGTATCCTTCAGCTGAATGATAAGGAACGCCACACATTGGAATTGGTTCGTTTTTTCCATTACTACGTTTCGTTAACGTTATTTCTAATTCTCTTGCTGCTTTTAATGCATCATCATAAAACATTTCATAAAAGTCGCCAAGTCTATAAAATAAAAAAGCATCCTTGTAATCTGCTTTTATTTTCATATATTGTTCCATCATTGGTGTCAGCTTAGTCATAAAAATCCTCCAAAAAAACCGATATTTACTACAAATATTATAGCATAAATTTGAGTTATTTCGACAAAGGTAAATCATGACCACCCGTCCAACGGGTGGTTTGCACAACGGCTATAAGCCTATACTACCGACCAGCGTCTCAAGGCG
>NZ_JBHTKV010000041.1:0-19337 GCF_042678465.1 Oceanobacillus caeni
TACCTTCTATTTTTAAAAGAAAACGAGTTTCTTTTATCTTAACATACTGGTTGTTTTGTTCAGTTTTCAAAGAGCAAAGTTCGTGTGCTGAATTCCTAACAGCAACTCTATTACTATATCACAACTACTTATTCAATGTCAATAAGTTTTTTATTAATTGTCGTTAATTACGTAACAACAGAAATTCATTATATGATTTCTAAGAAAGAAAGTCAACAAGTTTTTGATTTTTATTGATTATAGTCGACTTTTTGAAACGACAAGAAATATCCTACCACACTATCTAACTACGGGTCAACCACTTTTTAATGATTTTATCTAATTCCTGTTGAGGATAAAAAAATAGAACAATACAAATTTATATCCATTTCTTATATTCCTTTTTATTCTATCTTTGGAAAAGGGATATTAGAAAACCTAAATGACATACGGAAAGATACATAAGATGAAGCTTAATACTATTATAAGTATTTTTAATCCCTAGCAATATAAGTGTGGTATTAGTTTCATTATTATTCAATTCTTTTCGTTGTAAATAAAAATAGGTTTAGACTACTCTTCAAATCCTTTATATTATTCCACTCACCACTAAATTCACATGACATTTTAAATGTGTAATAACATGCTTTTAAGAAGATATCTTATTGTCGCGGCTCTGGGATAAACCTGTTACTCAAATAATCAGTTTTGTGCCAACTGGAATGGATTAAATAACGATAACATGTTATATAACCGAGCAATCCCTTTTTCAATTAGATCTTCTACAAGTTCATCCGTCAAATTAAACATTTCCTTCACCTATCTCTATCTTTGCATTATTAGTACATTTCGGAATATAAATCACATAAAATCGTTTAATAGGTATAATGTTCGAAAGTTAATGAAAATTATTAGAAAACTTGACATAGCTATTAGTAGCCAAATGCCTTAGTTACACTTCCTACCTACTCAAAAAGACCCTCTTCCTTTAAGTAAATTCATTATTACGGGTAATAGTTTTTATGGAAATTCAAGATTAATGATACTCGCAATTATATAAATATATCCAATATATAAATAGTCATTGAATTCTGTAAGATTACTGTTATAATAAAATAATAATTTTTTAGAATAATGTCGAATTTTGTAGAAAGAGGGTAGAATAAATGTCGCAAATGTTAGCTCTGGTTATTTTAATAACCATTTTATTTATAGGAGAAGCCGTGTCTATACGTACAAAAGCTTGGATTCCTTCTGTATTTATTTGTGCAATTCTTTTCTTAATTGGGTATTGGACGTTCTTCCCGAAAGATATTGTTGAAATTGCAGGTATACCGTCCGTCGTGGCGTCGATGATGATTTACTTGCTTATCACCAATATGGGAACGTTGCTTTCTTTGGATGAATTAAAAAAACAATGGAAAACCATTTTGATTGCACTCGCTGGTATTGCTGGAGCAGCTCTATTATTACTTACGATTGGAACGATGATATTTAGCTTAGAAGCGATGATTGTAGCTGTTCCTCCATTGGTTGGCGGGGTGGTGTCCTCACTTATTATGTCCGAGGGGGCACAAGCAGTAGGACTTACTAGTTTATCTGTATTTGCTATCGTCATTTATGTGGTGCAAGGATTTGTTGGTTATCCGTTAACCTCAATCATGTTAAAAAAAGAAGGTAAAAACTATTTAAAGAAATATCGGAATGGTGAATTAACAATAGAGGTATCGAACGAGGCAGCTGCGGCTGTTGAAGATTCTAAACCAAAGCTATTTGAAAGATTACCTGAAAAATATAATACGAGTTTCTTTAAACTTTTCAGATTAATTGTTGTAGCCTATTTGGCATACCTTACTTCCGTTGCAGTGGAACCAATTGTTACGATTCATCCATATGTACTTTGTTTGTTATTTGGTGTTATAGCTTCTAGTATTGGATTTTTGGAAAAAGGTGTTCTTGAAAAAGCAAATGGATTTGGCTTTGCGATGTTTGCTCTATTGTTGTTTATCTTCGATGGACTAAAAAATGCTACCCCAGATATGATGGTAGAAATTCTAGGTTTATTGGTAGGTACAATTGTTATAGGGATTTTGGGAATGTATATTTTCTCTTGGATTATGGGGAAAGTGTTAAAAGTTAGTAAGGAAATGGCATTTGCTGTATCATTAACGGCATTATATGGATTCCCACAAGATTATATTATTACAAATGAAGTAATCGAATCGATGACAAAAGATGAAAAAGAGAAAGAGGCTTTGTTAAGTCATATGTTACCACCAATGCTAGTCGGGGGATTCATAACTGTAACGATTGTGTCTGTTATTCTTGCGGGAGTTTTTGTCACATACTTATAATAATAATAATAGATTCTCAGACTTCAAGGTCCAATCGGGTAAGTACACTTACTCGATTTTTTCTAAATAGTTAATATAGATTTTAGGAGGAGTGATTTAATTGGCAAATAAAGAGAGAGTGAAACAGCATCTTGAAACAATGAGTCAGTATACTGCAACACCAAATGAAGGAATGACGAGATATTCTTATAGTCCAGAAGACGTGAAAACACGGAAGTATATTAAAGAAAAGATGGCAGAATACGGTTTAACTGTAAGAGAAGATGGTCTTGGTAATATTTTTGGCAAGTTAGAAGGAAAGAAAGAATTTGCTCCTAGTGTTCTCATTGGTTCTCATTTTGACAGTGTTCCTCATGGAGGTAATTATGACGGTCCTGCGGGTGTTATAGCGGGGCTTGAAGTTGCAGCTTTATTTCAAGAACACAATATCAAACCGACATATCCACTAGAAGTGATCGCAATGATTGAAGAAGAAGGTTCTCGTTTTGGTGGGGGGTTGATGGGTTCTCGTGGGATTAATGGATTAATTGGTGAAGAGGATTTCCATACGATTCGTGATAAAGATGGAATTTCTGTTATAGAAGCAATGCAAGAAGCAGGGCTCGATCCAACACTCCCTAAACATCGTGATCCAAAAACGATGAAGGCATTTTTAGAATTGCACATTGAACAAGGACCGATTTTAGAAGAGGAAAATATTAGTATTGGGGTTGTTGACACGATTGTTGGTCTGACACAATTTGAAGTGACCATAGAAGGAAAAGCAGGACATGCCGGTACAACACCGATGGATCGTCGTTCAGATGCGTTAATTACTGCAGCAACAATTGTTTCCCAATTGCCAAAACTAGCAAAAGCGGAAGGAAATGGCACCGTCATTACTACTGGTCAGTTTGCTGTCTATCCAAATGGCTCGAATGTCATTCCGGATAAAGTAATCTTTTCGATTGATCTTCGCTCAGGGGAAGAAGCATCGATTCAACGCGTGATGGAAAAAGTAAAAGCACTTATTGAATCATATCAAAAAGATGGCATTAAAACTTCCATCGAGCAGCAATTATATATCCAACCGAAAGAATTAAGTAAAGAGGTTCGATCCTCATTAAAAGAATCCACAGGAAAATTAGGGATTTCTTCTATACCGATGCTAAGCGGGGCTGGCCATGATGCGATGGTATTTTCAGACTATACAGAAGCCGGGATGATCTTTATTCCAAGTAAAGATGGACTGAGTCATTGTCCAGAGGAATGGTCAGACTTAGAACATTTAGCCCAAGGAGTAGACGTATTATTTGAAACAGCAAAAAGATTAACGGAGGCAGAGTAGGATGATTAACAAAGCAATTAAATCATACATCACGGAACACGAAGAAGAACTAATCGCTACACGTAGAAAATTACACAGTGAACCAGAACTATCTTGGGAAGAAGAAAATACGACTGCGTTTATATGTGAACAGTTAGAAGAGTTAGGTATCCCCTACCGCCGAACGGAACCTACTGGCGTAATCGCGGAAATTAAAGGAGGCAAACCAGGAAAAACGGTAGCACTCCGTGGGGATATGGACGCATTATCCGTTCAAGAAATCAATCAAGATTTAGCCTATAAATCTAAATTTGATGGAAAAATGCATGCATGTGGTCATGATGCACACACTTCGATGCTTCTATTTGCAGCAAAAGCATTACATCAAGTGAAAGATGATATTCCCGGAAGTGTTCGACTTTTATTCCAGCCAGCTGAAGAAGTTGCTGAAGGTGCAAAAACAATAATTAAACAAGGTGCCATGGACGGGGTGGATAATGTGTTTGGTATACATATTTGGTCCCAAACCCCAACGCAAAAGATAGTATGTAATCCGGGTCCAGCCTTTGCTGCTGCAGATATTTTCAAAGTAGAGTTTAAAGGAAGAGGAGGTCATGGTGCTATCCCACAAGATACCATTGATGCAGCTGTTGTCGCTTCATCCTTTGTCATGAACGTACAAACCGTTGTTTCTAGAACCGTTGATCCGCTTGACACGGCAGTACTGACAATTGGAAAAATGGAAGTAGGAACCAGATTTAATGTGATTGCAGAAAATGCGGTCATTGAAGGAACCGTTCGTACTTTTGATAAGGAAACAAGAAATCACGTAGAAAAAGAATTAGAGCACTATGCAAATACAGTTGCAAGTCTTTATGGAGCAACAGCTAAAGTAACATATTCTAGAGGAACCAATGCGGTTATTAATGAAGAAATAAGTACACATCTTGTTCAACAAGTAGCCTCTGAAGCCTTTGGCGAAGATGTCATTTATGATCAAAAGCCGACTATGGGGGGAGAAGATTTTAGTTTCTTTTTAGATGAAGCACCTGGAAGTTTTGCATTAGTTGGTTGTGGAAATCCGGAAAAAGACACAGAATGGGCGCACCACCATGGAAGATTTAATATTGATGAAGATGCTCTCATAACAGGAGCTGAATTATACGCACAATACGCTTGGTCTTATTTGAATAAATAAGGGATGCCTCGAACAAAAGCGGAAGCGCCCGTTTAGCGACGTACGGACTGCGCCTGGCCATGCCAGGTGGTCCGATGTTGCCGCGCAAAGCGGCGGTTTTAATCGGACATTCCACTTCCGTAGGAGATAAAGGAAACATGCCCCTTCATAGGGGTATGCCGACGTTGGCCGCAAAGGCCGCACTTAGTCGGCCTTCCTTTAATACTTTGAGTCGATGTTGACTTTCACCACAAGGGTATAAGTGCGACTAAGCCTCTGGTTTCACCATCGGCAAGTCTTCTTTATCGTGTCATGAGGTGAGGGAAGTCTCGCTAGTCGTTGGGCGCTGGAGCTGGACGTGGTCTTCCCTTTGACAAGATTTAATAAGCTAAATTTTTATACTTTCCTTTCTTTTCAAAAACGAGCTGTAAATAATAAATTTACTGCTCGTTTTTTTGGTATCTTAATATGAAATGTAGGAATTCCCTTTCGGCCACAGATATCGGCATTCATATGACAGAAATCAGTATTCAGTCAATAGATATCAGCTGTCACTGCATTGAATATCAGGCATTCAAGCAACAGATATCGGCTTGCATACGAAAAGGGGCTGCCCCAAGTACTACGAGACAGCCTTACCTGCTTTAATATACTTCTAACAATCTATGATATTTTATGCTCTGATTTACTTTTCCTAAAAAATACTCTAACTGTTTATTAGTTCTCTCTAATATCTCTTTATCTATAATCGGATTTTCCTTTGTTTTATCTAATTGACTATCTAGAAAATAAAGTCCTTTTACACTTTGGCCCTTCAAAGATGCTAAAAGTGGCTTAAGTGTATACTCAATTGCTAATAGATGAGAGGCACTTCCTCCTGTCATCAATGGTAGGACAGGAGTGTCTTGTAAAATATCCTGTGGTAAAAGATCAATAAGTGCTTTTAAAATCCCTGAATAGGATGATTTATAAACCGGTGTACCAACGATAACCCCATCTGCCTGTTGTAAATCATAAGTAATGTGTTTAATTTGATCACTATTAAAGTTACCAAATAATAAATCGTCCGCATCCACATCTTTTACGGAAATATGTTTTATCGAAAACCCCTCTTGTTCTACTCGTTTCCCCAAATAATGAAGAACGCGCTCCGACCTTGATGTGGAAGACGGGCTTCCTGAGACAATAACAATATGATCCATAGTAATTCCCCTCTCCGGCAGGCAAAAAGTCTTCCTACCTCCATAACGCAACTAGGGCATTGTCCAGCCTAATAGCGAATGTCAAGTTCTCTAATCATTACTTTTGCCAAAATACCATTTCCAAAGTGACAAACCTATAATGACATAAATCGCAATCATTCCATAAAGCCAGACGGAAAGCATTTCATTTACGAACATTTTTTATTCCTCCTATTCAGCTTTGGCCAACTCAACCTCTTCTTCCCTATCCTTATCCTTTATAACAAAGGCTAAAACAACCATTGCTAGAATCCCAATAAATGTCGCTACTGCCCCAGCTATCATTGTACTTGGGATAATTCCACCAAAGTATAGAATTAAATACGCTAGTAAACCGATAACCATCGAGCCCTCCGCTGCCCTTGGAGATGCCTTTCGTTTGCTGTAAACCGCATATAAGATAGGTCCTAACGTTCCAGCTGCTATACCGGAAATTCCAATCCACATAATGTCTCCCATATACATCGGTGGTTTAAGGACAATAAGAAATGCTAGTAACCCTACAATTGGTACCGTTATTCTACTAATCTGTAACGCTATTTTTTCCGCTTTCTCCTCCTCTACTCGAACAAATCCGCGTTTTACGAGGAATTTCAGAAAAATATCATTCGCAAATACCGTGGATATGGATACAAACAACCCATCTGTAGTAGACATAGCTGCAGCAAGAATCACGACTCCGAAGAAAGCTACAATAATTGCTGGAAATGCCCATGCTACATACTCCATTAAGGCTAAATCTGCTACCACATCTGCAGGGCCAATTGCCACCCTACTATAAAGTCCACCAAACAAGACAACAACACACAGAGAAGCCGTTATAACATAAGTAAGTATCATTTTTCCTAAATCCTTATCATTCTTTAAACCTAATACTTTATTAAATAGATGTGGAGCGGATGCAAATGCCCACTGAATCGTAATCGCACCTATTATTGCACCAATGGAATAAAAATGAACGGAATCGGGATTAAATACCTTTACTAGATTTCCATCTTGGGCAGCTAAATTGTCCACGATTCCGGAAAGTGTTGTTGTAATCCCACCGTTCCAAAAAATCACAATTCCCGAAACGAACACAATTATTCCAGCAATAGCCATTAAAATTACTTGGACCGCATCCGTATAAATATCAGCTAATGCCCCACCACCAAAAACGTACAACACGACAACAACTGTTATAAGAATCAGACCTACTGTATAATCCATACCAAGTAAATATTCAAAAATTCTCGCTCCCGCTACAAACTGTGCCGAGATATAAAAAATATTAAACAGTAAAATCAAACCTGTACCGACTCGTAAAATATCACTATTATAATAATCGCCTAACCAATCCGGTAAAGAAAGTGATTTTTGTTCTTTATTTAATTCCCTTATTTTTTTGGCAACCATAAGAACTCCTAGAGCTCCTCCACCAATCATGGCGAGAATAAGCCAAAGATTCGACAGTCCCCATTCATAAGACCAGCCAGGATACCCAAGAAAAGTAGCTGCACTTAGATAGGTGGCCGCAAAGGATAGCCCCAACACAACTGGGCCAAGTCCCCCGCCTATCGCAAAATCACGAACACTTTTCGTTTGTTTAGTCCCAATATATCCAAGTGCCAACATAATACCTAGAAATAAAAGGAATCCAACCCACGTATATAATGTTACTGTATTCATCACGTTACCCCTTTTTAGAAAACTTGGCATTCGCTATTAGGTTGGGCGAATGCCTTAGTTGCACTTATGCAGACAGGAAAGATTTTTATACTTTCCTACCTGCCAATGAAAGGCTTAAGCGCCCCCTGAGGCTCATCGCACTATCACAAAAGGTTGCGCAGGGCGCTTTAGCTAGAAACGTAAGGATTAACTATTTCACTAATGGAGACACCTTTTTCGCCGGATGGTTGTCAGGTAAATAAGGTGACCCTGTACCGAATAAGTTTTCTCGCAATGTTTTTCCTTCATATTCGGTTCGATAAATGCCACGTTTTTGTAATTCTGGAACAACATGATCCACAAACTCACGGAATGTTTCTAATGAATAACTCTGTGCAATGTTAAAACCATCTACATCCCCTTCTGTCGTCCATTCCTCAATACGATCTGCAATTTGTTCAGGTGTTCCGACAAATTTCACGGTTCCATTACCAAGCCCATGATTTTGTATTGCTTCCCGTAACGTCCACTTCTTATTTGGATCTTTCGTGTACATATCTAAATTACCTTGAACTGCATCTGTTTCAATGTCTTCAATGTATTGATCTGGATCATATTTCGAAAAGTCAATTCCCGTATGCCCAGAAAGAAGTGCTGCCGTCCCTTCATAACTAACATGATTTTTTAAATCCTCATATTTCGCATACGCTTCTTCCTCTGTGGAGCCGATAATTGGAAGAACCATCGGGAAGATACGAATATCATCCGCATTTCTACCTTGAGCAACCGTACGTTTACGAAGATCTTCGGAGTAATTTTTCAACGCCTCTAAAGAATGACCTTTCGTAAAAACGGCTTCCGCATGTTTTGCCGCAAAGTCACGCCCTTTAGGGGATGCACCAGCTTGGAATAACACCGGAGTCCGTTGTGGTGACGGTTCCGTCAAATGAATTCCTGGTACATGGAAAAATTCACCTTCATGATTGATGGCATGAACCTTTTCAGGATCGGCAAAAACATCCCCTTCCCGATCATAAACAACCGCATCATCTTCCCAGCTATGCTCCCAAAGTTTATAAACTACTTCTAAAAATTCATCTGCACGATCGTAGCGCTGATTTTTCGGGAGACGTCCAGATAATCCTAGATTAATAGCTTCACTTTCCAAATACGAAGTCACTACATTCCACGCTACACGACCTTCTGTTAAATGATCGAGGGTAGATAATTGGCGTGCCAATGCATATGGCTGTGCATATGTGGCTGAAACTGTCGGTGCGAAGCCAATATGCTCCGTGACTTGAGCCATTGCGGAAATAATTAACAATGGGTCATGTGCAGGAAGTTGTACGGCATGACGTACCGCTGCATCATGGCTGTTTCCATAAACCGAATAGGTTCCTAATACATCCGCAATAAAGACCGCATCAAATTTCCCACGTTCTAATACTTTCGCTGTTTCCGTCCAAAACTCTAATCGATTATGTTTCGTTCCTTGATCTTTTTCGTGTTTCCATAATCCAGTAGAATGTGGAGAAGGTGAATTTTGCACAAAACCGTTTAAATGAATCTGTTTCCTTTTACTCAATGCGTATCTCTCCTTTTCTTATTTCTCATCATAAGCATTTAGCGCATTTACACTATGAGCAATTGCAGAACCTGCTTTAAGCGCAACTGCAACGAAAATCGCCTCTGAAATTTCTTCTAAGTCTGCCCCAGCTTTCTTCGCATTTTTGGTATGTACATCAATGCAATATGCACAACCTGTTGTATGTGCAGATGCTACTGCAATTAGTTCTTTTTCTTTTACGGATAATTTTCCAGCTTTTATTGCTTTTCCATCAAAATTCACAAAAGCCTGGAACGTTTCTTCGCTTAATGCATTAAATTCTTTCAAGCGATTAAAATAAGATGCTTTATAGAAATCCTCATCTCCACTATTGTCAAAAGCGTTCAGTCCATTCACACCATGTGCCAAAGCAGAACCAGCTTTCAGTGTAGTCGCAACAAAAATTGCCTCTGCAACTTCTTCTTTCGAGGAATCATTTTTCTTTGCGTTTCCAACATGTAAATCAATGCAATACGGGCAACCTGTAATATGCGCAACCGCCACTGCAATTAATTCCTTTAATTTAACCGAAAGCTTTCCTTCTGCTAATGCTTGATCATTAAATTTGAAAAAAGTTTCGAAAGCCTCTGGTGCATATTCCTTTAATTCAAAAATCCTTCCGAAATATTCCTTCTTATACAAGCTATCTGTTTTTGTAATTGTCATTCTAAATCTCTCCCTTTACATTTTTTCTTACTAAGAATATTATTTTTCCAATATGTTTAATCGGAATTATGAATAAAAGAATTTCTGTTTGAGTCCCCTTCCAGGAAAACAGGAAACAAAAAACCCCTTCTGATGAGAAGAGGTCATATATACCAACCCTCATCGTTCAAGCATCTGCTTGCTGGAATTAGCACCTTATTACTTTAGTAATGGTTGCTGCGGGATCCACGGACCAGGTTCCTACCCCGACTCTTGATAAGGAAAACATATTCAATTAGTAAGAATTAATAACATCTTACATAACCTAAAAGAATCTGTCAACAGGAAATTTTCAGAAAAGGACTTTTTTATCAACAGGGATATTGTCACCAAAAAAATTAGAACCTTTGGCCTAATTCACTATTACCCACAGAAACAATATCTTGGTTGATAGGTCAAACTTTCTTGTATGGTGAAGAATACATACTTCACCATACAAGAGCAGCAAATAAACTTATGCAGTTTTCTTAACACCAGGTTCAGCTTGCTCTTTCTTCCCCCACCAGTTTGCAAGGAGTGGACCTGAGATATTATGCCAAACACTAAAGATTGCACCAGGAACGGCTGCAATTGGCGAGAAATGAGCAAGCCCAAGCGACGCGGCAAGTCCTGAATTTTGCATGCCAACTTCGATAGAAATTGCTTTTTGATCTTTAAAATTAAGTTTGATTGCCTTCGCGAGTAAGTACCCGAACAAATATCCTAAACAATTATGTAGTACGACGACTGCAAAAATGAGAAGTCCTGAAGTCATAATCGATTCTTTATTTACAGCCACAACTGCTGAAGCTACTCCTACAATTCCAATGACTGAAATGAGTGGTAATACTTCCACACTTTTACTGACCTGTTTGCTAAATAGCATCCGGATAACTACACCTAAAACGATTGGTAATAAGACGACTTGGACAATCGACAAGAACATGTCCATGAATGACACGGAAAGCCATTGACTGGCAAACAAATAAGTCAATGACGGAGTTAAAATTGGTGCAAGCAATGTTGATAACGCTGTTACCGTTACGGATAATGCTGTGTTCCCTTTAGCCATAAACGTCATGACATTAGAAGACGTACCTCCAGGACAGCAACCAACTAAAATAACCCCCGCTGCTATTTCTGGCGATAAATTAAATGCATGTGCAAGTCCAAAAGCCGTTAATGGCATGATGGTATACTGTGCAACTACACCGACCAGAACACTTTTCGGAGCCAGAAAAACGCCCTTAAAGTCATCTACACTCAGGGTGAGTCCCATTCCGAACATAATAATTCCTAATAAAAGCGACACATGCGGTGCTATCCACGCAAATACTTGTGGAACAAAGAAGCTAAGCACTGCAAAAAGAATAACCCATAGCGCAAATGTGCTTGTTGCAAAGTTACTAATCTTCCCTAATGTTCTCATACTTGTTCCCTCCAAAGTTGCCGAAAGAGTGTGAATACTCCTCTAGTTATTTAATTTAAAATATTACCATAAATAGAACCTTTAATCTAGTGTAAATTTTTAGAAATATATGTACAGGGGAGGCCATTATAGCTTATATGATCTTTTATATACTAATCGTGGCATAAATAGAAAAAAGACATAACCTGCCATATAAGCAAATTATGTCTTCTTTCCCTATCCTTCTACATTTTCTCCATTTCTAAACTTAGAAACTTACTAAGTCAAGGAATCCTGCCCATTCCCAGACCTTTAATCAAACGTATCCGTCCGTCAAACAATACCCCCTAAAAGATAAGTTTCAAAGGTTAGAATGGAGTGGGACGATGAATCCCGTTTTTCCAATTTTCCTCCCAAGTATTAGCGATATCATTTACCGTACTATAAATAATAATTACATATTTCTATTTGCCCAAAAAATAAATCGCTTACATTTACTTGAAGGTAAAAGGGAAAAAGTCAAACTCTTTACGTTATATAGTATAATTCAGAGAAAATAATTCGTCAATGCTTGCAATAAGTTGCATTTATTTTCATAAGATCTGACTTTCATAGAATTTTAAATTCAACATGATTTTCGTGAATCCAGTATTCCCAATACCAAAATGCGAATATCAGCCATTTTCCCGTGAACTTTAATAAAACATCCCATACCAACCCGTCATAGTTAACTTTGAAAATATTTTTGTATAGTTTTACCTAATATTGGAAATAACAGTAAGGAGTAAGTAGAGAGGATTGAAGATATGAATGATTTTCAGAGCAGTATCCACACTGGCGATGATTCCATTGTCATTGGTTGCTCTCGACATGGGGCAATGAGTGGTGCTGCATACGGTAGTTACATAGGTAGCAAGATTGCCGGTTCTACCGGAGCAACGACTGGGTATATCCTTGGTGCCATTATTGGTGCAGTTTTTGGCCCCGATGATAGTTTCAAAAGTAATAAGACAATTCAGCCCGAACATAACTCGGACATGAAACAATTACTTTAACCAAGGGGACCCTGGGCGACCCATCTCTATCTTAGAAGGCACAACTGGTATTATTACTAGTTATGTCTTCTTTTTATTCGTTAATTTTTTTACCTTACATACGATTTTTTCAGTGCAAAATTATTTCACCATACTTTTAAGCAGATTGGTCTTCTTATTTTTTTAGGATATTCAAAATAGCCTTCAGAAAATCCTCATAGGAAGAAAAATATTTATTCCGCTGGTTATACCACTTTCGAACCGTTTCTACTAACCAAAACGGTACAGAATTCCCATCAATCAAATGATAGTATTGCTCATATCCTTTTTTTAGATGCTCCCACCTAAAATCATTACCTGGTTGAATGTATTCGGAGACATCTAGTATTTTGGCCCTTCCATTTTGTAATAAAATATTTTTCAAATGAATATCACGTGGATTAAGTCCCTTTGAACGAACATATTCTCTTGCTGCCTCCACGTCATCTATCACTTGTTCAGGGATATGAATCCCTTGTAGAACGCAATCAAAGAGTGTATTTCCTTCCTCGTAGCTCAGAACGAGGTAATCGTCGTAGGAAGCAAAACAGGTTGAAAAGAAAGGAGAATTTCCTAATTTCTTATAAACTTCTGCTTCAGCTTTTACTTTATCTACTTTGTTTATTGCATATTTTTTAAATGCAAAAGCTGGAACTTTTAAAGATTGAAACACGGCCGCATCTGTCCCGACCCCTATACACTTCAAATCTTTAGCATGACCACTTATTGTTACAGGTTCGTTGTTTGGATTTGAAAAAACGGTAATTTCAGAAAGCGAATCTCGTACTATATCCCAATCATTTTCCATATGAAATCTCCCTTTTTAGATTTTTAACTATAGACGCGCAACATGTCTAAAACCCTTAATAACTATCTTTGATTTATTCCTATATAAGGAATTTACCCGTTATCTTAATATCTAAAATAGTTTCCGTATTACATCCAATCTACTTTCATTTAAACCTTAGGCTTTCGATTCCTTGAAATATACAAGCGGATAAAAAGGTTTATTAATAATATTGATTATATTTATAGTCCTCAAGATATATTACCTCGGCTTTTCTACTACATACGAATAATGCAAGTATAAGTTTTATATTCCACGAACGGCGCTCTTTTGTGGCATAGACAATTTGATACTTATCCAAATAATTAAATTATTGTTAACTAATCTTTCTAATAATGGTAATATTCTTTCAAAGGGGTTAGTTTTATTCTTAAAAGTGGAGGGAGAAAATTAATAATGAATAAGCTAGAAGGTTTAAAGAAAATGATAACAGGAGAAATTCCTGGTCCACCAGTCGCACAGGTACTTGGGTTTAATGTCGTAGAGGCTGAGGAAGGAAGAGTTGTTATAGAATTGGAAGCTTCTGAAAGACTTCATAATCCCATGGGTACATTACACGGCGGGATATTATGCGATATAGCTGACGCAGCAATGGGTTATGCTTTTTCGAGCACGCTTGCCGAGGATGAACTTTTTACGACAATGGATATTAAACTAAATTTTCTTAAACCTATTTTTCAATCGAAACTTCGAGCTGAGGGAAAATTAATAAAGAAAGGTTCCACAGTCGGATTACTGGAATGTCATGTATACGATGAAAAGCATAGCCTCGTTGCACATTCAACATGCACATGTATGATTTTGAAGGGAAATTCGAGTGGAAAGAGATTAAAAACGGAATAAGGAAACTTTAGGAAGGAATTAAGTAAACCAGGCTAGATTAGTAATGAATTTTTTGTAACGATTAAGGATTCGCCCGACTGAGTAACGAGTTAAACCCAACAAGCAATCAAATGCTTATCGGGTTTAACTTTCTTTAATATATGGTTCTTCGTATGAACACTAAGGTCTTATTTTTTACCTCGACTTATTACTAGGTGCAAACCAACCAATTAGGGCAATACCAACTAATACACCATAGAAGATTATCGTCCAAATGGTACTGTGAGGAAAATCATGATCTAGAACACCTATATCCTCATGGGCGAGAGTAATAACCGCCAGTTTGACCCCAACCCACGCAACAATTACATATGCTGTTGTTTCTAATGCTGGACGTTTTTCAAGAAGTTGCACAAACCAGGTTGCTGCAAACTTAATCAAGATAAGTCCAGCAATTCCTCCAAGAAGTACAATAATAAATTGTCCTCCATCCATTCCTCCAAAATTATCTAACGGTGAATCTGGAAGACCAAGGGCAAGAGCAACTGCAGCTAGAATCGAATCAATCGCAAAGGCTAAGTCAGCTAATGCGATTTTCCCTACTGTGGGCCAAAAGCCTTTACCAGCTGATTCCTTCTCATCTTCTTTATGAATATCCTTATTTTCTTTCCCAAACCGTGCCTTGATGACATGCTTTAATCCTAAGTAAAGAAGATAAGCCGCTCCTATCGCTTGTATCTGCCAGACATTAGCAATAAAGGAAATAGCAAAGAGTGCAACAAATCGAAAAGCGAAGGCCATAATGATTCCGTAATTTATAGCTCTTTTTTTCTGTTCTTCGGGTAAATGCTTGGCAATAATGGCTAGAACAAGGGCATTATCAGCCGACAACATTCCTTCCAATCCAATTAGTATTAATAAAGTCCAACCATACTCTAGCCATATTGACTCCATGAACTTCTCCCCTATCTTTGACTAAAAGTAAAATTTCCACTAACTATATATTTTGTTAATGTACCGCAAGTATTCCTAAATAATTATACCAAAATTATAAAGAAGTCTTCCATCAGAGGAGGGCCTTCATCCTGCACTTATAGTTATTCGCACTTATCGGACTCCCACCTACCCTTTTTGTTCCCAAGAAACTTGAGGTGGGAGTCTTACTAACATCGAATGTTTAGAATGGAATTATAAGTTCATGTTCAACAATAAGAAGTTAAAGAACTTTGCAAACACATTACTAATACAAACAACATCTGCTCTTGAGATAAACCACTTATATCAGTTATGATAAAGAGGACTTCCCTTTATCCCCCACTGATGGGACCAATACGGGAAGTTGATCTTTTACCTACCGGAAGCTTGAGGTGGGATAAAAACAAAATACAAGAAAAAGAAGTGAGCTAAAAGATGAATTGGCGCGAGAGCATTAGAAATTACACACCTTGGAATGAACAAGAGGCAAAAGATAAAGCAATCATGTTAAAATGTATGAATACGTTTAAAGATGTCCTAACACGGGATAACGAAATTGCCCATATTACCAGTTCAGGTTTTGTCGTAAATAAAAATAGAAATAAAGTGTTAATGGTGCACCATAATATTTACAATTCCTGGTCTTGGACAGGTGGACATGCGGATGGGGAAGAAGATTTATTGCAGGTTGCAGTTAAAGAAGTAAAAGAAGAAACCGGAGTCCAACATGTGCAGCCTGTTCACGAGAATATTCTGTCACTAGATATTTTAACGGTCATCAGCCATTATAAAAATGATAAATATGTTGCCCCTCATCTACATTTATCTCTTGCTTATTTATTAGAAGCAGACGAAAATGATCCGCTCTTCGTAAAACCGGACGAAAACAGCAATGTTCAGTGGATTCCTTTTGAAGAGGTAGAAACCTATTCAAATGAACCCCACATGGTTAAAATATATAAAAAAGTGATAGATAAAATTCAAGGTTAAAACAAAACTCGTATCATGGAATTCCCTCCATCATACGAGTTTTCAAATTAATAACCGGAATCCTCCGAAGTAATATTATCAATCATGGTATAATCATATTTTTGTAAAGGTTTTTCAGCTGGACCTTCAATCACGTCACCCGTATAAGTAAACCTTGATCCGTGACATGGACAATCCCAACTACGTTCCCCACTATTCCACTCTACCTCGCAACCAACATGGGTACAGGTTGTGTCCACAATATGCAATTTCCCTTCTTGGTCTCGGTAAGCACCTTTTCTTTCGCCATTTATACGAATAACCGCACCTTCATCATTCTCTAACGTATTCGGGTCTGTATTACTCGTTTGTAACTTTCCTTTAATTAGATGTCCTGCAACGTTCGCATTTTGAACAAGGAAGTTTTTAATACTAGGTGTCGCATAAAATCTTGATGGGGTATACAGTTCCCGGAAACTATTCTTCTTTCCTAATACAATGTCCTTCATTAAAAGTGCTGCGGCTGTGCCATTGGACATGCCCCATTTTCTAAAACCTGTTGCAATCAAAATGTTTGGCTGACCAGGGGTTATTTCCCCAATATAAGGGACTTTATCTAATGTAGTAAGATCTTGAGCCGACCATCGATACGAAATATCTTCCAGACCAAAAACACTTTGGCCAAACTCCTCCAATGCATCGAAGTGTTTCATCGTGTCGGTACTTTGACCCGTTTTATGGCTTTCCCCAACAAGAAGGACCATTTCTTCCCCATTGATAGTCACAGAGCGAACGGAACGCGTTGGTTTATCCGCACTAATATACATTCCTCCAGGAAAGTTCTTCTTAGGTTTTGCAGCAACAACATAAGCACGATCCGCATACATTCTTGTTGAATATAACCCCAATCCTTCAAAAAACGGAAAATGCGAACAAGCAAGTACATATTTAGCAGTTACCCGAAAATCTTTACTAGTTAAAACAGTTGGATTTTCACCTGTTTCAATGTTGACTGCCGTTGTATTACTAAAAATTTGGACCCCTTTTTCCGTAATCTCGTCTACAAGTTTGACTAAATATTTTAATGGATGGAACTGCGCTTGGTTCCGCATAACCACTGCATTTCTTATTCCTAAATCGAATGGAAGCTTTTCTACTAACCCGCCATCAATGCTAAGCTTTTCATATGCTCGTACCTCTTTTTTGACTTTTTCTTCATATTCGTCTGTCGTGGAATAGACGTAGGAATCCTGCTCCTTAAAATCACAATCGATGTTCAACGTCTCAACCGTATTTTTTATAAACTTTAACGCTCCCATATTAGCTTCATAATATAATCTTGCCTTACTTTTGCCCATGTTCGTAATGAGCTCGTCATAGATTAAATCATGTTGGGCCGTAATTTTTGCTGTAGTATGTCCTGTTGTTCCACCAAGGAGCTGATCCGCTTCTAAAATAGCAACTTTTTTTCCTTCATTCGCTAAAAGATAAGCAGAAGTAATCCCAGTAATTCCACCACCGACAATACAAACATCCACTTCAATATCTTTATCTAAACTTGGAAACTCCGGAAGCTTAACAGAATCTCTCCAATATGACTTAGTAATATCTGGCAATTTCTCAGGCATAATACCCCTCCATTATGTAGTGAATCATACTAACAGATTCTCCATTTTTAGATGGTAGTATACAGAACCCTTTTAAAAAAAACGACACTAAAAATAAACCTAGGAACTTTTCCCAGGTTTAATCCTCATGTTTATTCAACGTGAACTCAGCAGTAATTTCCCCTACCTTTTCACCTACTGTATTAAAAATCGGCTCTTTCTCATACTTAAGGAGTCTTTCTACCATTTTTTTGTCTAATATATTTAGTTGTTCCAGTACCTTCATTGCAGCAACATAGGCCCCACGATCATTTCCGTCTTCTACTTTAATCGCAATACCAAGCCCTTCTTCGACCAAACCTATTCCTTGCATTCCTTCTGCACCCATTTTAGATACTAGTTTTCCCTTTAAAACTTTCATTACATCCGTGTCAAAACGGTCTTTTCCAGCTACAAGTCGCGGATGAGCCATCATACTATTCCTAATTCTTTCTAAAGCATCACGGTGTGTCATGTCTTCTAATTGATCAGGTCTAGCTAAACGTGCGAAACCAAGCGCAAAATTCTTAAGAGGTAAGTAATGAGTTGGCAAGCCACAACCGTCAATCGCTGCTTCAATATCTTCTCTTTTCATACCAAAAACATCAGCCATAATATCGATAATTCGTTGCTGCAGTGGATGAGATAACTCATAATATGTTTTAGGGCTTTCGTTCAAGTATAAACTAGCAGCAATCATTCCTGTATGCTTCCCTGAACAATTATTAAATACTGGCGAAACATCTCCACCATTTCGAATAACCGTTTTATACCCTTCTATATCTTTTGGGATTTGCGGACCACAATAAAGATCAGATTCCTTGATATTAATTTTTTCCATCATCCCAAGTACTGTCGACCGATGGATTTCTTCCCCACTATGCGAGGCACAGCTTACTGCTATTTCTTCATCAGTGAAGGAAAAATGTTCCGCAGCCCCACTTTCTATTAAAGGGATCGCCTGAAAGGGTTTTAAAGCAGAACGTGGAAAGGTCAATCTCGACGGATCCCCATATGAATATTTCAAATTCCCTTTTGTATCTACAATAGCTATATGAACATCATGGGTACTTTCTAAAAAACCACCGCGATATACTTGTATCGGTTTTGTCATGTTTGCATCCAACTCCTCGTTATTGTTAATTAAATCAAACCTTTAAGGCACAATCATAAAAAGTATTTTTAAATGCATACCCTTATCCCTCATTTTACACCAATTATACTTTATAAGGGCACGAGATCTATTTCTATTTTCCTTTATGTTAACCGCTTCCCCTTGATTATTATATACTAATCTTAATCTCATTACATGGAAGGCCAAAACTAGCTTTCCTTCATAGAATAATTTTGGTAAACCCCCTGTGAATCTTGTATTTTTGAATATGTATGCAAACATAAGAGAATCTGGAAATTTAGAAGACTAGTTAAATAATCAATTAAGGCCTTTAATATATATTTAAGCAGTGTGTTTTATGTAAGAAGATGGAACGTAGTATGAAGATATCGTAAGGATGATATACATAAACCTTAATTATTCATAAAAAATCCTTGAGCGCCTAAAAATGCATATCTACCAAGGAATCCAGCTAATTTAGTCATG
>NZ_JBHTKV010000042.1:0-18657 GCF_042678465.1 Oceanobacillus caeni
GACGTGGAACAATCCATGAATGGTTGTTGTGCAAAAAAACTTAATCTTTTTGTGTCCAAAAACTTGACGTAGATCCATGATTTTATTTTTTAAAGTAATTAATTAAGATTTAATTAAAGTTAATTGTTAGGTTAGCCAGAACTGGATAATGGTCACTAGGAAATTGATAGTTATTTCTATCTACAATTATTTCAATTGATTTTGTAGAAACATTCCCTTTAGCTAAAATCCAATCAAAGCGCTGATTCGGGCCTCCACCTGTTGGATCATAAAAGTGATTTACAGTTCCAAAATCTCCATTTATTTTATTGTCAGACTCACTCCATGTATCAACAAAATCTCCTTTATTGATAAAGATTTTAAATGGAAGACTATTTTTATATGAATTAAAATCTCCTGTTAACAAAATCGGAAGAGTAGTATTTAATTCGTTTATTTGTTCGATTATTAATTTGGCACTTTTTATTCTTGATTCTACAGAATGATGGTCAAAATGTGTATTGAAAACATAAAATTGTTGTTCTGATTCTTTATCAAATAATTTCACCCATGTTGCAATCCGAGGAATTTTATTCTCCCAATTTTTGCTTCCCGGTTCGTTTGGTGTATCTGACAGCCAAAAGTTTCCATGTTCAATAAGTGAAAAACGTATTTTATTGTAGAAAATAGCAGTATGTTCTCCATTGATACCTCCTTCTCGACCAACACCAACCCATTTGTAATTTGGCAAATGGGCTTTTAGATCATTCAACTGTTGATATACAGCCTCTTGGGTGCCAAATACATCAGGCTTATAATCTTCAATTAGTTGTGTAATAGTTGGGAGCCTCTCCTCCCAGGTATGTGGAGAAGCATCTCTATCATTGAGAAATCTGATGTTATATGTCATAACTTTCACTTCGGTTTCTGTTAATTGTTCTAATTTATTTACAAATAAAATACCCGTAATTATTATGATAACTGTAAAAAATAAAGCCGGGATTAATATTTTTTTTCGATTCATATTAGTCATTGATAAATCCTTTCTTATATAAAAGATATCTTTCGTTATATCAAAAATTTGAACATGTCAATTTTTTATGAAATAAAACTGTCTATAAACTGTAATTTAACTAACAAAATAATTACATTCTCAACTTTCGCACTGAGAAAAAACCAATTAGTTTAGGCCTATCAAGAGCTTGTGGTTGGTGTAATATATTCCTTGACATAATAGTTTAAAATGAAAAAACACCTCAACTTTTGGTATAGTTGATTTGACTAGAATCACAACCAAAATAGAAGAGGTGTCTCCTACTATGATAGCGAATAATGAGCCAAATAAGCAACTACCAAATGAAATAAAATCAACATTTAAAGAATTAGGCGTATTAAAACACTTACGTAACGCTGGTATTACGAAGTCTTTTGGTTTTTCCTGTGCCCACATTTTTCAATTAATCTTTTGTTTGATTTTTGAAAACAAAAACTGGTTCCGGATGCTTGAAAGCAGGAAATCCACAGACGTTCCAGCCAAGGATACTATTTATCGCTTTTTGAACCAGTCCACGTTCAATTGGCGTCGTTTCCTGCTTTCACTGGCTGCATACACAATTGGAAAGGTATCAAATCTGACACGCCATGGCCGTCCAAAGGTACTCATTTTAGATGATTCATCTTATGATCGAAACCGAAGCAAAAATGTTGAGCTTCTGGCTCGCTGCTTTGATCACGCTTCACAGAAAATGCGCTACTATAAAGGCTTTCGTATGTTGACATTGGGCTGGTCTGATGGTGCAACATTCTTACCTGTGGACTTTTCATTATTAAGCTCGAAAAAGAGTCGGATCAACGATATATCGCAAAAAGTTGATAAACGTAGCTCTGGTTATAAGCGCCGGAAAGAGGCTTTACAAACAGCACCGGAACAAATTCCTGGTATGCTTGCACGGGCGATGAAATCCGGAATTGATGCCTCTTATGTGTTAATGGATTCATGGTTTACACAGCAACCTCTCATCAAAGAAATTACGGAGCAAGGCCTTGACGTGATAGGCATGGTTAAAAAATTAAAGCAACGGTATCTCGTAGATGGAGAACGTGTTGGCTTGGATCAATTATATCGTTTAGCTACACCGACAGATGGAAAGAAAGGTATTTTACGATCCATCCAGACCACACAATCGAATGGTGTTCCAGTTAAAATTGTGTTTGTGCGCAATCGAAATAAGAAAAGCGATTGGCTAGCTATCTTGAGTACAGATTGTACACTGAGCGATGCAGAAATTATTCGTATTTACGGGATGCGCTGGGATATTGAAGTTTTCTTCAAAACAACCAAATCCCTTTTAAAACTTCAAAAAGAATTTCAAAGTCGCTCGTATGATGCGCTTATTTGTCATACAACCATTGTCTTCACAAGATATATTGTGCTTGCCTGGCAAAATCGCTGCAATACAGATGATCGGACCCTAGGTGGTATCTTCTATGAATTATGTGATGAAATAAATGAACTCGATTGGGCTGTAGCATTACAGCAATTAATCGAGCTTCTTGAAGATACCCTAAAACACACTAACAAAAGAGTACAAAAATTAATTAAAAGTCAACTACAACAATGGATTGCGGGTTTGCCTAACTATATCAAGGTATACTTGCCTATTTAAGGCTGCGAAAGTTGAGTTACATTTAATTTAAATCATAAATAAGCATTAATTTCTAAAATAGATTCTACCTTAAACTTTAAATATAAACTCCATTATAATACAATACAAAATGACATTATTCTGGCTTCAAAGTTTTTTATATCTGGAATGTATTCATCATTTAACTTCAATAAATATTCTTGTATTATGAAATAATATATGAAACACAAAAGTTCCCATTTGACTATGCAACGATTGATATAACTTAACCACGTTACTCAATCACCCACCCGACAAGGAGGACAAAGGTCAATGAGACTATTTATAATAAACAAGGATTAAAAGAAGTCAATTCGCAAAACAAATCTGTGATACTAATTTAGAAAAAAGTAATAATTGTTCCTATCAATGTTTCAAAATCCCTCTTAAATCAATGATTATAAATATACAATTACTCTTTGCTGAATTAATTGAATCTGCAGGATCTTTTAGGCCAGTCAAACTGATATGAAAGTTATTATATGATAATATTGAAGGTACTAAGGGTACTTTTCAAACAGATAAGGTATTCAGTATGCGTCAAGTTTTTCTCGGTGTGTCTTCCACACCAATATTTCCGGCACTCTATTTTTGTACACTTTTTCGGCTACCGCGCGACCCTCGTCGCTTGCTGCGCCCAATTTTTAGGTAACGTTCTAAAAACCAAGAACCTTACCTAAAAATCTGGGTGTTATCTAAAACTTTTTATTAACTGTCCAATAGCTGATGAATGAGCTGTATTTAGGCTTATTGCGCCTTGTTTTACTCCAATGGATGGCTGGGTTTCCTGGCGTAAAAATTCAGTCATACGGACCACTTTTTTCACGTCTCGTTGTTTTCTTACACTTCGCCTTTGGTCTTTCAAATATACGGATCGTAATGTGTTATTTAGAATTCCTTGTTTGATCTTCACCATTGCCTCACTACCTTCTGAACTCCAATGCATTCCACGCTTTTTCATTCGGAAGGAAATATGTCGTTGGTTGGATTCCATTGCACCCATGCCCCTTGCGTCTTTTGGTGGATTCGCAACTTTTTCTCTCCAATCAAAAATCCGATCCCAATTGCCGCCAATATATCTACGAAAATCCTCGGCCTTTTCTAACTGCTTATCCGTTTCTAAAGTACTCTCCAATGTATCCATCCAACGTATGAAATCATCCAGTTTGTGCTCTTTGATTGCCTTTTGTACACCTTCTTTAAACTCGCTCTTTTTAGCTCCAAAAGTTCGATTCAATGCTTTGGAAATATGAAAGGAATCCAATTGATTTAAAACAGGGTAACTAGACTGTGAGAAAGCCTCTTGAAAACGTTCTGCCGTATAACCGGGACCACCATCACTATTGGTGACAACTTGCGTATTTTCTAAGGAATAACGATTAGCCGTATACGCTTGGACTTCATCCCAAAAATCATTCGTTGGTTTAGTTGTCATGATGACCTGTGGATTTCTTAGGGAAATACGCTTTCCGTTTTTACTCCAACCTTCATGAATGATCGCATGATGTACTTCATGACTTGTTTTTTCCTTAGTCCCACGCACAAATACACCATCTGCCTCGGCAAATAAAAATTCCAATTCTTTCCCCTTTGGTAAATAGGCAGCTTCCTCTAATTCAGCTAACAATTCTTCATCAGCTCTGGCTTGTGCCTTTCCTACACGTTTCACAATACTTCCCACTGTCGTATGACTAAGACTCACGGCAGTCCATTCACTTAATACCCGTGCAGCTTCCCGATACGTACTTTCACTAGCTAACTCAGCTACTTTTACTTCAACCAATGGGCTATGTCGTTGATATTTCCTAAATCCAATCCACTCATCAAAAGGATAATGCGCCTTCCCGTTCGCATCGTGCATTAAGGTATGAGTAAAACAAACCGCCCCAAAGATAAACTGAATCGTCTTTTCATCTTCTCGTTCCACCGTCCAACCTTTACTTTGCATTCTTCTTTTAATCGTTTGATTAAGCTGTGTAAAAACCCTCCCCATTAGTGTAGTGAGGAGTTCATATATACTAATTTGAACTTGTTCTTCAAACTCAATTAAGTCATTTGCACCCTTTAATAATTCGCTAATTTTTGATATAATTGTATTCATGAAAAGGCCTCTTTCAAATGTATTTGCCGGTCAGCATACATTTATGATAGAGCGCCTTTTCTTTTTTTTCTAGAATTTTGTTTCAAATCCCCGAGAACTATTTTACACATAGAGGTATTCATAGGCATTAAGGCAATTGGTCATTATTATAAAATTTGAAAAAGGTATTTGACATTGTATACTATTACACAAATTATACTATAAAGATCTTTCTTTATAACTAATAAAGACCTAACCATTTTAAGTTGCATTTATGTAATAATGAATTCTGTTGCGGGTATCTAAATTCCCTTCGCGAATAACGAAATTTGATAACATGCTCAGTTTCACAGAATATTACCTACACATACTATCACTAGAACGGAAATTCTTAACAAAATATATCGGTAAATGTCACTCATATACTTTAGAGCAAACTTGCCTAAAAAATAAATTAAAATGGGCGGGAAGTTTTGCGGAAAGAGCATTGGAGATATAGCTGACGAATATATTCGATTATATTATAAATCAACGTGCTTAAGGAGGTAAAGAGGTATCAAGAGCCCATCGAATATGAAAAGGGCAATCAAGCTTGTATCTAATAATGTAGCCAATCACGAAATAAAAGATAGGCTTAAGGATAAAAAAAGAAATAAAGGAATTTTAGCAAAAACAAGGGTTAATAAATTAAAAAGTCAATACAGTGAGTAAGAGTAAAGATAAGTATTACGTTTATAATAAATAATAGGATGTACTTAACCCTATTATTTATTATTTTTTTACGGTATAATGTACAAATGTATGGAATATTATGAAGTAATTTGTTGAAAGGGAAAATATATGAAAGCTGCTATTACTGTTATTAAAGAACAAATCATTCATTTTTATTTAATAAGAAGATTATCCTTATATGAATTAAAAAGTAAAAATAAAAATAATTACTTGGGAATGTTATGGGAAGTATTAAACCCAGCTATACAAATCCTAATATATTGGTTTGTATTTGGAACCTTGTTAAGTCGTGCCCCGGTCGAAGTAGATGGAAGGGATATTCCGTTTATATACTGGCTCATGGCTGGATTCTTTCTGTGGATGTTCTTTCATCAGTCTACTATTCAAGGATCTAAATCGATTTACTCTAGGCTAAAAATGCTCTCGAAAATGAATTTTCCTATGAGTATCATACCTAGTTATGTTATATTCTCGCAGTTCTATGTTCATGTAGTAATGCTCACGTTATCCATTATTATTTTTCAATTTGCAGGTTATTATATAAATATATATTATACTCAGATTTTATATTATATCTTTGCAGCGACTAGTTTGATTTTTGCTATTTCACTTATCACGTCAACATTATCGACGATCATTCGTGATGTTCATTTGTTACTTAACTCCTTATTAAGAATGATGTTATATATTTCTGGGGTTTTATGGCCGTTATCGATATTAAAGGAATACCCACCGATCATTTTAACTGTTATGAAATTAAATCCTTTATATTATCTAATGGAAGGTTATCGCACCTCATTTTTTGGTTCGGAATGGTATTTTATTGTACACTGGCAATATACGCTCTACTTCTGGGCAGTTGTCATTGTTCTATTCCTATTTGGAGCAACATTACACGTTAAATTTAGAAGACATTTTATTGACTACTTGTAAAGGCTTGTGAAAGTTATGGAAAAGGCAATAATTGTTAGTAATGTGACAAAAAGGTATAAATTATATAAAGGGATAAAAGATCGTTTATTAGATTTAATAACTCCAAAAAGTCATGGAGAAGATTTCTATGCTCTTGCAGATGTTAATTTTGAAGCGGAAAAAGGAGATATTATTGGGTTCATTGGGATAAATGGATCTGGTAAGTCCACTTTATCAAATATTATTGCGGGGATTGTTCCTGAAACATCAGGTAGTGTGCAGGTAAATGGACAATCGGCGTTAATTGCTGTTTCGGCTGGGCTCAAAAACGATTTGTCTGGTAGAGATAATATCGAATTGAAGCTTCTCATGCTTGGTTTTAATAAAAAACAAATTAAAGAATTAGAACCTGCAATCATTGAGTTTGCGGAATTAGAAAAATTCATTGATCAGCCTGTTAAGTCTTATTCCAGTGGGATGAAGTCTCGTTTAGGTTTTGCGATTTCAGTTAATGTTGATCCCGATATTTTAATCATCGATGAAGCACTATCAGTAGGGGATAAAGCCTTTGCGGAGAAGAGCTTGAATAAGATGAAGGAATTTAAGCAAAAAGGGAAGACGATGATTTTCGTTAGTCATTCACTTGGACAAATGAAGGAGTTCTGTGAAAAGATATTATGGCTTGAATATGGAATGGTGAAAGATTTTGGAACAGTAGAGGAAGTTATTCCGAAATATGAGGAATTTTTAAATCAATGGAAGAAAATGAGTAATCAAGAGAGAAAAGAGTATCGTGAAAAAGGAATAGAGCGTCAGAAAGAAGTACTATTTCAAAAAAACTAAGACGTACTAAAAAAGAAACTTGCCGTATAAGACAAGTTTCCTTTTTTTAATATGTTGTTTCACCACTTGTAGTTTGTGTTTCCGTAAGGGTTGAATCATTAGCTATATCTAGATGAGCTTGTAATGTATGCTTTGTTTCATTAAGACCAAGTTCGTCTAACTTATAGTAATACGTTCCGCTAGGCTGATAATCGGTACCTTTTAAAGTTAATGTTTCAATGTCTAATGATTTACCTGAAGTTCCGTATGTGATGAAACTCTTCATTTCACCAAACTTCATGTTTGTTGTTAGGTTTCCTCCTACAGCTTCGATGACATCATCGATATTCATGATACCGTGTACAGAGGCACCTTTAGCGATAATTGCTTTCATAATTTCTTGTTGACGTTCACCGCGCATGATATCATTATCTTTTTTACGAGTACGAGCTAATGCAAGAGCTTCCTCGCCGTCTAAGTGTTGTTTTCCTGGTAATAGGTGAATCGCACCTGCTTTGTCTTTAGAGTTTTGTTCTTTTAACTCATATGGAACATCCACTGTAATTCCGCCAACTGCATCTACAACATCAATAAACGCATCGAAGTTTACTTTTACATAGTAGTCAATCGGAATATCTAAAAGGTTCTCGACGGTATTAATGGTTCCTCTTGTACCGCCAAAAGCATGCGCATGGTTAATTTTTGTTTCATATCCCACTTCTGGAATGTAAACTAGAGAATCACGTGGTATACTTAAAAGTTTAATGCTATTTTCTTTTTTGTTTAAGGTAGCGACCATTAACGTGTCTGTTCTAGAATTCTTAGATTCCCCACGTTTTTCACTGGAATCGATACCCATGATAAGGACCGAAACATTGTCCTTCGTTGGATCGACCGGAATTTCTCTTAAATCTGATTTTTCTCTTCCATCATCTTCATATGCACTGGAGAATATGGAATCCGCTTTTATATATAAATAAGATGCGTATAAAAATATACCTAAAAATACAATGACAATTGGTAATAATATATATATACGTTTACGAATTCTGCGTTTTTTCTTACGCCTTACGATCCGTGTTGGTTCGTTTAATTGTCGTTTAGACATTAATTTTAATCCCCTTTAAAAAATTTAATAGGATAAAAGATAAAAAACCTAAACTTTATTTTACTATGAATCTATTTTTTCGTAAATGATTAATTGTGTAAACTTTGTCGAATCATGGAAGATTTGATAAAAGATTGGAACATATTCTGAATATATTTTTGCTATTCATTATTCATTATGTAACAATATAATGAAGTATATGAAGTTTATTTAAATTTATATTTAATCATATTGCTTAGATTTCATAATATACATACACTTGGCATGTAAGATTGAAAAACTTTCTAGGCTCTCGCCACCACTTGTAGCGATAGCCGGGTTTTCTAATTCTAAATAATAAAAAATTTGGAGTGAATTCATTGAAGCAATTAATTAAAGTCATGACTGTGTTTGGAACGAGGCCTGAAGCAATCAAAATGGCGCCACTTGTTCTAGAATTACAAAAACGGTCATCTGAATTTGAATCTATTGTAACAGTAACTGCACAACATCGTGAAATGTTAGATCAAGTATTAGAGATATTTGACATTACCCCTGACTATGATTTAAATATTATGAAAAAACAACAAACCTTGGCACAAATTACCACACGTGCTTTAGAGGGATTGGACGAGGTAATGAAAGAGACGCAACCAGACATTGTGCTTGTCCACGGAGATACAAGTACAACGTTTGTTGCATCCATTGCAGCTTTTTATAATCAAATTGCAGTTGGTCATGTGGAAGCGGGACTTCGTACATGGAATAAGTATTCACCTTATCCGGAGGAAATGAATCGTCAATTAACGGGTGTGATTGCTGATTTGCATTTTGCACCTACCGAAAAGTCGAAGCAGAACCTTTTAAATGAGAATAAAAAGGAAGAAACGATTTTTGTCACTGGAAATACGGCTATTGATGCATTGAAGACTACGGTAGATGAATGTTATACAAGTGAAGTTTTGGATAGTCTTGGTGATGACCGCTTAGTATTGGTTACGGCTCATCGAAGAGAAAACCTTGGGAAAAATATGAACCAAATGTTTCGTGCGATTAAACGATTGGTAGAGGCGCATGATGATGTGCAGGTTATTTATCCAGTACATTTGAATCCCGTTGTTCAAAATACTGCAAAAGAGATTTTAGGGAATGATGATCGTATTAAATTAATTGAACCTCTTGGTGTTGTTGACTTTCATAACTTTGCTGCACGTGCTCATTTAATTTTAACGGATTCTGGTGGAGTGCAAGAAGAGGCACCATCCTTAGGGGTTCCCGTGCTTGTTTTACGTGATACGACAGAACGCCCAGAAGGAATTGAAGCTGGGACGTTGAAACTGGCTGGAACCGATGAGGATACGATCTTTGATTTGGCTAATGAGTTGTTAAGTGACGAGTCCGCTTATAATAAGATGGCAAGAGCGTCGAATCCTTATGGGGATGGGGAAGCTTCTAAGAGGATTGCAGATGCAATTATAGCGTACATGAAAAGGAAATAGGTGAATATAATGCGAGTGAGGAGGAGCCTTCACTCGTATTTTAATAAAGGCTTGGAAGAGGAATAAACTAAACCCATGGGATGATGTATTAGCCAGATGGTTATTAATGCTTGTTATGGTCGATCGACGTAATGAAAAAGTTTATGGTGATATTTATCAAGAATTGGAGGGAATAGCCATGAAAGATGCTTTTCAAGGTTGGGAGGAGTTAAGTATGACACAAGAAGAATATCTTGCTTATGAGTCGCGTCTGAAGCGTATTATGGATGACGAATCTTCCAGGATGGAAGCGGAGATTAGGGAGAAGAAAGCTGTAAAAGATAATAAAAAGTCCATTGCACGTAAACTTCTAGCGAAAGGCATGGAACCAAAAGAGGTTGGAGAAGTAACTGAATTGCCGATGGAAAAAGTTCTGGAGCTAAAGGAAGAAATGAGACTGTAAGGGAATTAAAACGAGATAGCTTCTCACCTAGGTTGAGGAGCTTATTTGTTAAGGCTAAGTAGGGTAAGATTAAAGATGATATTTACCAACAATTGGTGGGAATATTCTTCGTTGGCTTCATCATCTAGTCCCCGTGGTAAAAAAAGAAATAAATAAAAAAAATAATCCACCCGTCTCCATTATCTAAAAGGGGTGGATTATTGACTTTGGCCTCACAGAGACCATACCACTACGGATATCACTTTTTTATTTGTATACTTTTATTATACAAAAGTATACAAATTTAATCAAACATAGAGAGGTTGTTGTTTAAATAGATAAATTAAGTAATAGACTGTCGAACTATGACTATATTTGACGCATTTACTTCATCGGAATAGTTTAGAATTTGCCTGCTCATAGGGGATAGAGGCAAATAAGGTAGGTTAAACAAACGTTTGATATATTGGAATTCGCATTGTTGACTCATAATTGTGAGGGGAGAATTAGCAATCCAGTACCGAAAGTCGGCACTTGTCTACGTTAATCCGTTAATCACTATCCAAATCCGTTACACTTCTATGTTTTTTCATTAATCATGCTCATGAGTGCGCTGGACCTATCCCTGTTGTTTACAATAGAAAAAGCCGCATGAAATCAGAATTTAAAATTTGATTTCATGCGGCTTTTTCATTTTAAATGTGTTCCATCATGGCTTCTTTCCGTGTTTATTCTTCTGAACTTTCCTCAGGGTTTTCTTCGGGTTCGTCATCTTTTGGTGTTTCTGTTTCACCTTTTTCTGTTTTTTCATTATCGTTTCCTGGCGATGGCTTGGTTTCTTCGTTATTCTGTTCATTTTCCTCTGGCTTTTGTTCCGGTTTATCCTCTGGTTTCGGTTTTGGATCAGGATCTTCCACTGGTTTGGATTCTTCTTTTTTTTGTTTCTCTTTTTCTACTGGTTTACTTTCCTCTTTTTTCGCAGGATTTGAATCGTTATTTGTATTCGGTTCATTTGTAGGTGATTTAGAATTACTATTTGAATTAGATCTAGAATTTGAACCATGGCTTGGTGAATTCTTATGCTCATTTGTTCCGGTACTTTGATCAGCCCCTTCCTCATTCGTAGTGCCACTATCACTACTATCTGGGCTAGTGGAGTCGTCTACTCTTACAAACACGGCCTGTATATTCTTGTTTCCATTCATCGCTACCTGGATTCTTGCGTCACTTCCGCTAACTGACCCTTCCCAATGGCTAAATTGCCATCCTGATTTAGGCTGGGCGAATAAGGAAATAGATTCTCCTTGGGTAAATTGGCTTTCTAAGGTGTCGCGGATGATATTTCCCTCACCAGAAATAGAAAGATTTAATGTAGCTTGTTTCACTGGTTCAAACACTGCAACGACAGAAATACTTGAATCCAATGTTAACTCCAATGGATTAGTAGTATCTGTAACATCACCTTCCCATCTGACAAACTCGTAGCCGGCTTTTGGTTCTGCTTCTAACGTTATTTCCGTTCCGGCTGGGTAACTTGTTTTATTTGGTAAGATGGATACCGTTCCTTCTCCTTGGACTTCTGTTTTAATAAACTTATTTTCCCCTTCTACGATGAAGTCAAGTTCTTTTTCCAAATCTTGATACGTTACAGTAAGGCTTGTAACACCTTCATCAATTGCTTTAGCTGTCATTTCTACTCCTTCTTTGTCGGATAACTCCATGATCTTATCGTCATTAGAAATCCACTCAGGGTTTATTTCCATTTCTTCTCCGTCGGCATCCACGCCAGTCACAGATAATTCGATTTCTTGATCGATGGATAGTGGGCCGAAATCTTCCGGTGTGAAGGTCATCTCTTCTACCACTTGTTCCTCAATATGTAATTCATCGTTCTTGGTAATCGAGCCAACCTTTGCGGAAATATCAATTGTGCCAAGTTCTTCTGCGTGGAACGTCATGACCGTCTCCGATACTTCTTCTAGAGAACCAGAATCCTCATTTTCTAATGTCCATTCTGCTTCAACTGGAAGGGTGGATCCATCGCTCTTTTTCCATTCCAGTACGATATTGCGGTTATGACCTTTTTGGACGTAGTGTCTGTCGGGAACAATATTTATATTGGATTCTAATTGATCAGCCAATTCGGTTAGTGCTTCATTATCGGTTGCTTCAATTCCATCTTCCAACGTTTGCATCACTTGAGGTAAATCATTCTTTCCTTCATAAGCAAGGGATATAAAATAGTAAAATTGCGGTTCTTTCGGTTTTATTTTGAGCCCTTCTTCTAATGTTCCAATTGCTTTGTCAAATTGCTCCAATCCCATATAAGCACTCGCAAGACCGACCCTTGCTTCAGTATGGGATGCATCTTCCTCTAGAACTTTTTTAAAAAACTGCCTACTTTTTTCATATTCTTCATTGTCCAAAGCTTCTTTAGCAATCCCTAGATATTCTGTTGGCGCATCCGATTGCGTAAGTTTCATTGTGAAAAAAGCAGCAATCCCAACGATCAAAATGATTACAACGAATAAAATGAACCTTTTCCTTTTTCTTCTCTTGTTCCTCATATATCTCATGAAAAATGACCCCTCTAATATATATAGTGGAGTTTAATATTATTATGCATAATTGAAATAATAGAAAACTTTCCACAACCATCTTAAGGTTGATTGAGAAGTTTTATTCTTTTATAAATATTAATTTAGTACTGAATTAAATCAATCCATCTTTTTTTAATAAATCGAATCAATCGGTACTCGTGCATCATTAAATTCCACACTATGCAAGGAGAAAGGTGACCTGTCTTCAAGGTTTATGATTTTAGCTGGTTCTGGAGAAGTGCAAGAAAAGCGTCATCTTTAAGATTTATCATTTTTTTTACGCTATACGACAGTGCGACCACAAGAAATTGAGGCTGAGAGGTTGAAACTGGGTGGAACGGGTGAGGACACTATTTTTAATTTAATATTAAAGTTTTTTTAAATGATGGGCCCATTCGTGAATGATTGATAATGTGATTTTGGGATGCTTTAAAAAAATAAATCGAAAAAGCGTAAGTTAATCTAACCCCCTATGTTGTACAACAAAAAGTCTAACTTAGGGGGATATTGGAATTTATGCTTTTTGATTTATATTTATTAAGGTATGAAAAGGTTATAAATAAAACCGGATAAAGAAATTGAAAAGGTGTATTTTTATCCTAGTATAGTAAATTAAAGCATTTACATTTCCTTTACATTATTTTCATTATCTTTACAAAACTACTATGTGCTACTATACTGGAACATAAGTGAACAATTTCGCATGTAGTTTTTTCTGTTGACCGATTAACTAGGATAATAACTAAGTCCTGTTCGTACAAATAATGTTTAGTTTTATCTATTAAAAATTAAAATTTCACTAATAAAAGGATTGAATTTAGTTATTTCCAAATATTGATAGTTTCAAAACGGTCCATACAAGATATTATAGTATTAGTTTGTTTATATAATTTTCATAGAAAATATAGGAGGACGAATATGAAAAAAGTAAAAAAGGCAATAATACCTGCAGCTGGTTTAGGTACAAGATTCTTACCTGCTACAAAAGCAATCCCGAAGGAAATGCTCCCTATAGTGGATAAACCTACTATTCAATATATAATAGAAGAGGCAGTTGCTTCAGGTATTGAGGATATCATTATTGTAACGGGAAAGGGTAAACGTGCTATAGAAGACCACTTTGACCAAGCCCCGGAGTTAGAAGAAAACCTTTTAAGTAAAAATAAATTAGACATATTTGATAAGGTTCGTTACTCCTCAGAATTAGCTAATATTCATTACATTAGACAAAAAGAACCAAAGGGATTGGGACATGCTGTATGGACTGCTCGTAAATTTATAGGAAATGAACCCTTTGCAGTTTTATTAGGTGATGATATTGTGCAAAGCGACATTCCATGTTTATCTCAACTAATCCAGCGTTTTGAGGAAACTCAATCATCCATAATTGGAGTGCAACAAGTTCCAGAAAGTGAAACGCATAGATATGGAATCATTGATCCATTAAAGAATAATGGAAGAAATTATCAGGTAAATAACTTTGTAGAAAAACCTAAAGAAGGTACTGCTCCTTCAAATCTTGCAATCATGGGTAGGTATGTGTTAACACCAGAAATTTTCCCTATTTTAGAATTCCAAGAACATGGGGCAGGCGGTGAAATACAACTAACTGATGCTATACAAAAATTGAATAAAAACCAAAAGGTTTATGCTTATGATTTTGAGGGAAAAAGATATGATGTTGGTGAAAAACTGGGCTTTGTTAAAACCACCATTGATTTTGCATTGCAACACGATGATCTAAGAAAAGAATTAATCAACTATATGGAAAAGGTTTTAGAAAGTGAAATATCCCATTCTATATAAATAATTTTCTTCTGACTATTAAACTACTTAACTAAAGATGAGATAAATAGAGAATAGAACTATCTTTCAGGTTAATGGGATAGTTCTATTCTTAATTTATTTAGTAATAAAAGTTATTTGATATTAGAATTGGAGGAATGTCTCTAAAAAGGAAGCATAATTAAGCAAAGTTTGATTAAGAATTAACTTTCTGATAGAATTTTTAAATGGTAAATTATAAAAATTCATTTATCAAATTAGCGCTTTGACTGCTTATATTGGAGAAATATGCAAATGACAAAGTCAGTAATCTTTAATAATGTAACAAAAAAGTATAAAATGTATCAAAATTCCTCAGAAAAGCTGAAGGATCTAGTTTTCCCAGACCGTTACGGGGAAGATTTTTATGCACTTCAGAATATTAGCTTTTCATGTGAAAAAGGAGACGTAGTAGGAATTATTGGTGTGAATGGATCTGGGAAATCAACGATGTCAAATCTTATCGCAGGTATTATTCCAGAAACATCGGGAACTATATTTATTAATGGTAAAGCATCATTAATCGCAATTGCATCCGGATTAAATAATCAATTAACCGGAAGAGAGAATATTGAATTAAAGATGTTAATGTTGGGATTTAATAAGGATGAAATCAAAGAACGAATCTCGGATATTATAGAATTTGCAGATATAGGTAAGTTTGTTGACCAACCTGTTAAAAAATATTCGAGTGGTATGAAGTCAAGATTAGGTTTTGCAATTTCAGTAAATGTAGATCCAGATATAATAGTAATTGATGAGGCATTGTCAGTAGGGGATAAAAACTTTGCGGATAAAAGCTTTAAGAAAATGAATGAATTTAAAGAAAAGGGCAAAACTATTTTCTTTGTAAGTCATTCCATTGGTCAGATTAAGAGATTTTGTGAAAAAATATTATGGTTAGAAGCTGGAGAAATAAGAGCCTATGGTTCCAAAGAGGAAATTATTCCTCAATACGAAAAGTTTTTAAAGGACTTCAAAGCTTTATCAAAAGAAGAACAAAAGAACTATAAACAATTAGTAATAGAGAGAAGGAGTAAATTAAGGGATAGCGGTATCCAGAATTCTGAAAGTGAGAAATTACCTCTTAGAAAATCCACTCGTAGTGTAAAAAAACGCAAGAAAAAGGTAATATTTAATATTATCGCAGTATCAATATTAATTCTATTATCAATAGGTATAGGATTCCTCTATAATCAAGGGTCAATTTCTAATTTTATTGGTAATGATGCGGAAAATAATAATGTTGAAGATAATAAAGTTCAGGGGATTAAAAAAGAAAGCGATAGTTTAGTAGTATCGGATAAGACGAAAGAAGAAGGCGATATTCGTTATATTGATGTTTCTTCCGCAAATATTCGCTCAGAACCTAATTTGAATAGTGAAATTGTAGGACTAGCTGAAATAGGAAAGAAGTTTAAAGTCATAGTTACCGAATATGATGAGTATAGTGATGTTGAATGGTTATACGTTTCAGACTTTCAAACTAATCAAGGTTGGATAAGTAGTAATTTAATGACAACTATTGATACAGAGTTAGATGATGTACAATTAGTAGATGAATTAGATGTGATATTAAATACTGATATAGATATATCAGAGGCGATTCAAATGGTGGAAAATCAAAATATAAATCCAGATACGGATAATGGAATTTATGAAGATGAAGAGTTGAGAGGGTTAATTGTAGAGATAGAGGATTCTTCTGTATACGATTTAATTAATAAGGTGGGAAACCCCCAATTATTTGATGCAAATATAATATTATACCATGGGGAATTATTCGATTATAAGTTTTCTTTTTTAGATAATGGACAATTAGAGCAAGTTTCGGTAATAAAATGGAATTAATGATATTGTAATAGAAATTCGTGAAGAAAACTAAAATAAGTATATTTGGCAGTTTCTAAACATTTTACAATTGCATGAGGGTTCACCCCGCGATAGGATACATATCACTAGTAGTATTGAAAGCAATACAAACGGGCTCAAAGTGTCTATCTTATTCAAGGAGGATTAGATTATCTAAAATTAACTTTAAGTCTCTATAGACGCTATTCATTTTTTTAGTTTAGTTTTGATTTGTCGTGGTTTTAACACGGATTTTGGAGGTGTCAAGGTGTATTTGGCAAGTGTAAAATGTATGAAACGGCAGCCCTTTTTGTAAACCACTTGCCAACCTCTAATTTTTCATCATCATAGACTCTTTCATTCGTTTACTTTCACCCCCAAACAGAATGAGGTGGGAGTGGTGGATTAGGCGATCCACTACGGCTTCCGTTAGAATTGGATCGCCAAAGACATGGTTCCACTGTCCGAATTGAAGATTGGTAGTAATGATAATGCTCCGTTTTTCATAACACATAGATATCACTTGAAACAGTAGTTCTGCACCTTGCTTATGCAATGGAATATAGCCTAGCTCATCTAATATTAATAGATCAAGCTTATCTATTCTGTTAAACAGCCTGGTCAACGTACCTTTTTCATTCGCTTCCAACAGCTCATTTGCCAATGAAGCAACGGTATAGAACTTCACTCGCTTGCCATACTTCTGTATGGCATTGATTCCTATGAGCGTAGAGAGGTAGGTTTTACCTGCACCTACTCCACCATAAAAAATCATATTTTCCTTTGCCTCGATAAATTCTCCTTCTAATACCGATTCTTGACTTAACCCCTGACCCAATTGAATATCTGTCCAATCAAAAGGATTGCCAGACACGTTCGGCAGCGTTGCCGTTTTGAATAATAGGTTTATCTTACGCTCCTCACGCTGTTCCACTTCCTTTTCAAAAAGTGTTAATAAGTATTGTTGAGGATCTTCTATGTTCACCGTATGGAAATTCTCACGAATCCAGCTGAGTTTTAATCGCTTTGCGTACTCCTGAATCATTTCATGCATTATGCCTGCCTCCTTTCAGAGGAAAAGAAGACATCATATTTCTTAATCCCTCGCTCAGCGACTGGCATGACTGGGATGCTAGGCTTCATCTCCAACGTATCACGATAACCTCGCCCGTGAATAAGTTGATGGAAAACCTGTTTGATTGATTCGGAAGATGGATGGCTCCTTTTAGAAGCTATCTCCAACGCTTCTGTTGCCTTTTCTAAACTATGTTCTTTCAGTAATGTTGATAATAGTTTGAGAGCTTCTTTCTTCTCCTCAACGGTGCATTCATTCAAATAGCTTCGCCAGCGTTCCGGTAATTGGCCATAGAACGTCGTATATTTCAAAGCTGTTGGCCTTGTGGCCATAAGAGATAGGTAGGGTTGCCATACCATTGATTTTGATGCATTTCCGTAGATTCGGTTATGTCTTACAATTTTTTCGTATCTATCCGAAAGGATAGTAACTTGATCATATGTGATTGCCACCAAGACTTTTTGTTTTGCGTAACGTGGGGAAGTGGAGTATTTTTTTGTATCCACTTGGACAAACCCATATTTATCAGCTTTCAAAGTTTCATAGCGTACACAACTATACTCCTTGGCCGGTAAGTGTAAAAATGCATGCTTATCTTCTTCGAACAATTTACTGATTTCTTCCTTTTTCTCATAATGTTGGCGATGACGATCTTTTTCAGCTTCTCCCCACAACTTGGTATTGAATTCGTCTAATTGAAATACTCTTCGTTCTGGTAAAAAGAAATTATTACGAACATACTTAACCATTGCTTCCACATGACCTTTTTCATTCCCTGAACCTGGATTACAAAATTCATATTCGAAACCGTAGTGTAAGACAAACCTTTCAAATCCCTCCGTCAGTTCACGTCTTCCATGAGGAAGAATCTTTTTCACCGCAGGTGATAAGTTATCAAAACGAACTCTTCTAGGTACTCCCCCAAGGTGATGAAAGAATCGTTTCATGCCTTCCAAGAAACAGTCTTGATTCTGGGACTCAAACACCTGAACCAGAAATGCATTACTGTACGGGTGTAACTGCTAAACTAGACTCAACAGTTTTCCACAAATAAAAGTAAACGGTTTTCTCCAAATAAGACTAAACAGTTT
>NZ_JBHTKV010000043.1:0-17069 GCF_042678465.1 Oceanobacillus caeni
CTTCTTCATTGAAACTGCAAAAAGTTTTCCCTAAAGAATCTCAATATGACGAAAACATGTTCTTATAGGGGAAAAAAAGGTAAACTTAAAATTTCTGAATATTGACATAAAAATAGAGATATGTTATAATTACTTATCTTAAAGAAAGGGTGATGTGAATGATTCAAGTTAATGTAACTGTTGACTATGAAGGACAACTATATCATACGAATGTGATTACGAACTCTCATGTAACGCAAGAAAAGATCCTTCAATTAGCATTAGACCAAGTGAAAAAACAATTAACTGAGACGGAAAATTAAACCTTTCTATCTCCCCCTGTATTTCACCCTGCATAATACTTCCTTATACAATCTTTTCACTTCATATATCCTATTCAACTATCATTGTTAAAAACTCAATTTCTGAAGAAAATAGTTAACTTACCTTTTGAAAGAAAATAAAAAATGGGGATACCTTTTCAGTACCCCAATTTTTTATTGTTTTAATTAATTCTTATTTAGAATCTCCAACGTTTTGTCGAATTCATCTTCAATTTCCTTATTTGGTTTAAATGTTAGGATACTTACGATGTAAGCTACAATTAAATTTAAAATAAATCCAGGTACAATCTCATATAAATAACCTGAGAGTGCCGTAGATCCCCAGATAAATGCTGTTACTGCACCAACAATCATTCCTGCTAAGGCACCCGTTCCAGTAATCTTCTTCCAATATAATGAAAGTAAGATAATCGGGCCAAATGACGCCCCAAACCCAGCCCAGGCAAAGGAAACAAGACCTAATATGGTATCATTTTGTTGCCAAGCAAATATACCAGCAATGATGGAAACAGCTAAAACTCCTAAACGGCCCAAATTTACATATGTTTTATCGGAAACTTCCTTTTTAACTAAAGTTTTAAAGATATCTTCTACTAAAGCTGAGGAGGTCACGAGTAATTGTGAAGATACAGTACTCATAATTGCGGCAAGTACCGCAGCTAACATAATCCCTGCAATAAATGGATGGAAAACAATTTGGCCCATCACGATAAAAACAGCTTCTGGATTATCTAACGTAACATTTGGGTTCTGTTGGAAATATGCAACACCTATTAGTGCTGTTGCAGCAGCACCAACTAAAGATAGAATCATCCAACCAATGCCAATTCTTCTTGCCGATTTTGTTTCCTTCACATCTTTAATCGCCATAAATCTAACAATGATATGTGGTTGACCAAAATATCCGAGTCCCCATGCTAAAGATGAAATAACGCCAGCAACCGATGCAGTTGCAAAAAAGCTAAGTAAATTGATATCTACCGAACGAATGGAGTCTAATGTTTCACCAATTCCCCCGTTTAAAAATAACCCGCCGATTGGAACGATGATGAGTGCAAAAAACATAATTGTTCCTTGGATAAAGTCAGTGTAACTAACTGCAAGAAACCCACCTAAGAAAGTATAAGCTATAACAACAAGTGCAACAATAATTAACCCAGTATGATAGCTGTAACCAAAGGAACTTTCAAAAAACACGCCACCTGCAACCATTCCTGATGATACATAAAACGTAAAGAATACTAAAATAACGATACCTGAAACGATCCTTAATAATTTGGAATTTCCTTTAAAACGGTTATCAAGAAAACTTGGTATGGTAATGGAGTTGTTTGACACTTGAGTATAAACACGTAAGCGCGGTGCAACTAAATACCAATTAAGCCATGCTCCAATTGTTAGACCAATTGCTATCCAACCTTCTACTAAACCTGCAACATAAATAGCACCGGGTAATCCCATCAATAACCACTGGGACATGTCAGCCGCTCCGGCACTTAGAGCTGAAACTGCTGGACCAAGATCACGCCCACCTAACATATAATCGCTAAAGTCCTTCGTACGCCTATATGCATACCATCCGATAGAAACCATTCCAGCTAAATAAATAATAATTGCTATTAATTGATACGTAATATCCGTCATTTTTTCTCCCCTTTATGAATAATTTTATTTGCCAACATAACATGAAATAAAGAAGACTTCCATCGGTGGGGGGCCTTCTTCCCCCACTGATGGTTAGTCGCGCTTATCAAAGCCATACAAGCAGTTGATCTTCACACATTCTTTCATTTTTCCATAGATGAAACACGAAAACAAGTGATATAATCATTATTTATGTCTTAGGAGATAGGAATCTTTTTCCTTTCTCCTATCTTTTCGATTTTTTCCTCCAAAAAATAAACGATAATACTATAATAGCACTTGTAACAATAGGCTGTTTTTTTAATCGATTGTCTTTCGTGTACAACTTATCTTTTACAATTAAATTTATATTTTGAGGGCGCTCCGCTAAACGACGCATAAAATAACCAAACCAATCTGTTCCGAACGGGATATACGTACAGAAATTATAACCTTCTTTTGTTAGTTTATATTGTAATTCCGTTCGAAACCCATACAACATTTGAAATTCAAATCTATCTTGACTGACACCGTTTTCATTTATAAAATGGATTAATTCCTGAATAATATGATGGTCATGAGTAGCTATAGAAGTAAAGGAATGACCCAACAATCTTTCCTTTGCAAGTGAAATAAATTCTCTATCAATTTCATCCTTTGTTTGGTATGCGACTTCATTATTTTCTTTGTAAGCACCTTTAACAATTCGAATTCGAACATCTTTTAATTTTTCAAGATCTCCTTTTGAACGATATAAATAAGATTGGATGACTGTCCCTACATTTTCATAGTGTTTCCGTAATTCCTTTAAAATTTCTAGGGTAGGTTCATAGTGAGAATAATCTTCCATATCAATATTAATGAATATATTATATTGGTTTGCCTTATTTAGAATTTCAAGCATATTTTCTACACAAAACGCTGAATTAATATCTAATCCAAGTTGCGTTAATTTAACGGATATATGACAATCAAGTTGTTCAACGTAAATTCTGTCTAACGTATATAGAATTTGTTTCTTTGCTTTTATTGCTTCTTCTTTTAAAAAGACAAACTCTCCTAAATGGTCGAGAGTACAGCTTATGCCCGCTTGATTTAGTTTCTTGATTACTCCTATAACTTCATCGATTTCTGTACCGGGAACAAATTTATTCGCTCCTAATCGAAATCCCCAACGTTTCGCATTTTTATTTAAAAACTTATTATTTGATAAAGCGATAAAGAAATCTCTTGAAAGATTTACCACTCCGCATCTTCCTTTTTTGGTTTTGGATGAATACGAAAAGCTTTTTTAAAGAATGTTCAAAAAGCTAATGAAGATGACATTTCGTTAGCAATAGCGGATTAGGAAGGCCGACTAAAAACAGACATTGCGCTTTTAGTCGACCTCAGTCCTTTTCATCCGCCTTTTTGAACCCACACTTTTAATAGGTTTCCGAAACTACCTTCGCTTCTAGGAAATGTAGCAAGTAATCGGGGCCCCCTGCTTTAGAATCTGTACCTGACATTTTAAATCCACCAAATGGTTGATAACCTACGATTGCCGCTGTACATCCCCTATTAAAGTACAAATTACCTACGTGAAAATCGTACCTGGCTCGTTCTAAATGTTCACGATTATTGGAAATTACCGCTCCGGTTAATCCATAATCCGTATTATTTGCAATATCTATTAAATCGTCAAAATCCTCACCCTTAGTAAAAGCCACAACCGGCCCGAAAATTTCTTCTTGCATTATTCTTGCATCTGGTTCTACATCTTTAAAAATCGTTGGTTTAACAAAATATCCTATTGAATCATCCGACTGACCACCAAATATCAACTTACCTTCTTTCTTGCCAATTTCAATATAAGTCCTAATTTTTTCGAACTGCTTTTTATTTGCAACGGCCCCCATATAGAAGTTATTCTCTGTTGGGTTACCGATGGTTAACCCTTCTGTTTTTGCGATTACTTTCTCAAGCACCTCATCGTAAACATCTTTGTGCACAACCGCTCTTGAACAGGCGGAACACTTCTGACCCGAAAAGCCAAATGCTGAGTGAACAATTGCGTCTGCTGCCAAATTTAAATCTGCGCTATTGTCGACGATAATAGTATCCTTTCCACCCATCTCAGCAATAACACGTTTTAAATGTTGTTGCCCCTCTTGCACTTTTGCAGCACGTTCATAGATTCTAGTACCAGTCTGGCGTGAACCTGTAAAGTTAATAAATCTCGTTTCCTTATGATCTACTAAATAATCCCCTAATTCTACTGGGTCCCCCGGAATGAAATTTAATACCCCTTTCGGAAGTCCTGCCTCTTCTAACACTTCTACCATCTTATAGGCAATTACAGGAGTATATTCAGATGGTTTTAATAATACTGGATTGCCTGCAACAATTGGGGCAACTGTAGTTCCGCAAACAATTGCAAACGCAAAATTCCACGGTGGAATAACTACACCAGGTCCCATAGGTTTATAGAAATAGGAATTATGCTCATTTTCCCTACTATTTAACGCCTTACCTTGTGATAGTTCTAAAATTTGTCTTCCATAATACTCTAAAAAGTCAATACCTTCTGCAGTATCCCCATCAGCCTGATCCCAAGGTTTTCCTGCTTCATAAACTAACCATGCAGAAAATTCATACTTACGACGACGTACGATGGCAGCTGCTTTAAAAAGGATATCCGCACGTGCTTGAAAGGATATTTTTCTCCAACTATTAAATGCTTCTAAAGTAGCTTCATATGCCTGATCCACATGTACTTTCGTAGCTTTAGCAACCCTTCCTATAACTTGTTTCTTATTAGCGGGATTTACAGATACCAATTGATCTTCAGTATAAATTTTTTCCCCATTAATAATGAGAGGATAATCTTTGCCAAGTTCTCCTTCTACTTTTTTCAATGCCAATTTAAATTCTTCTTGGTTAGTCTCATTCTTAAAATCAGTAAATGGCTCATGTTTAAAAGATAATACCATATTAAAGCCTCCCTTATTCTTTTTATATTTCTCTCTCATTTATTACATGCAAAAACTGTGCCAATTATTTTTATCTATAAAGAAAACTTCCATTTGTGAGGGAATTCCTTCATCCTTACTGATGGTTAATCAATCTTATCGAACCTTTACGGGCAGTTGATCTCCCCTGAAGTTTGAGGTGGAAGTCTTACTGCCCGTTTAGGTGGGATGAAAAATAATGTAACCCTTCCCGTAAACAAGATGCGTCTAATTCGAACGTCAAAGAATATATAGGAGAGTGTAAATTTTATTTACACATATGTAAACAGAACTTACAATATATTAACAATAATGGCATTCTTTGAAAGAGAGGGATCACATGGATCATTTTTATTTAGAGGCAATTTTATCAGCTGAGGATGATGCGATTACTGTCATTAACCAACATAAAGAAGTTCTCTTCTGGAATGATGCTGCTGTACAAACGTACAATATACAAAAGTCAGAAATCTTAAACAAGAGGATTACAAATTTTTTTCATAATGAAGATTTAATGGTTTTAAAAGTTCTTCATTCTAGAATACCTGTTAAAAATACTTACCATCGTCCACGAAATGATAAACACGTTGTAATTAATGCTTCACCTGTATTTAATGAAGGAGGAGAATTAATAGGAGCCGTCTCTTTGGAAAGAGACATTACCTCTATTGTTAGATTAAATGATAACCTTCACACGAAATCTGAGGAATTAAATGAATTAAAACAAAAGATGCTTCATTTAGATGAAACATCACCTTTTTCTAAATTAATTGGAAATAGTGCAGCCTTAAGCGAAACTATTCAAATAGCAAAAAAAGCGGCAAATACGGATGCCACTACATTAATTCTTGGAGAAAGTGGGACTGGTAAGGAAGTTTGCGCACGCGCCATCCATGAGGCCAGTAGTAGAAAGAATGGTCCATTTATACCTGTTAATTGCGGAGCCATTCCTAGTGCACTTTTTGAAAGTGAGTTATTTGGCTATGTAGGAGGTGCTTTTACTGGTGCAGACAAGAAAGGGAAAGCGGGAAAAATTGAAATGGCAGAAGGTGGAACATTATTTTTAGATGAAGTAGGAGAACTTCCATTTGAAATGCAAGTAAAACTACTCCGAGTCTTACAAGAAAGCGAACTTTACAGAATTGGTGAAACAAAAGGAAGAAAAATAAATGTAAGATTTATCGCGGCCACCAATCAAAATCTAGAAAATTTAATGAACAATCAACAATTCCGCCCTGACTTATATTATCGCTTGAATGTTATCCAAATAAAAATGCCCCCATTAAGGGAAAGAACCGATGATATCATAGAATTATGTCAACAGTTTCTCCAACAATTTGCTTCAGAATATCAATCTACTATTCCAATCCTAGCAGAAGATGCAGTACAAGTAATGAACGAATACCACTGGCCAGGAAATGTTCGTGAACTTAGAAATGTTGCACAACGAATGATCATTCTGTCAGATCAGTCTATCATTCACAAAACAGATATGGACCAACTATTGCAGCATGGGCATTTTACCCCATTATCATCTAATGCCTTTACTAGCAGTACGTACCCAAAAGAAAAACAGTTAATTGAACAAATGCTAAATCAAATGAACGGAAATAAATCAGCTACAGCAAAAAGACTCGGTATATCACGCGTTACCCTTTATAAAAAATTAAAGAAATATGATATTGAAGTAAAATAAAGCTCAGAGAGGTTCCCCTGAGCTTTATCTTACCCCCTATTTTTTATAAGTAATTCAACAAAATGACTACCTAACTCGTCCGTTGAAACGGAACCACCTAAATCTGGTGTTAGATATGTATTTTCTTTTAAGATTTGTTTAATTGTGTTAAGAACTGCTTCGGCCCATTCCTCAAGTCCAAAGAAATCTAACATTTGACTAACAGACCAAATAGCAGCAATTGGATTAGCAATACCTTTCCCAGCAATATCTGGTGCTGAACCATGTACCGGTTCAAACATAGAAGGATATTTTCTTTCTGGATTAATATTCGCTCCTGTTGCCAGCCCCATTCCACCTGTAATAGCAGCCCCAATATCCGTTACAATATCACCAAATAAATTAGAAGTTACCACCACTTCAAATCTTTCTGGTTGTGAAACAAAGTATAAACTAGCTGCGTCCACTAAATAAGAATATGTTTTTACATCTGGATATTCTTTTCCAACTTCCTCAAAAACCTGATCCCAGAATACCATGGAATAATTTAAAGCATTTCCTTTACTAATACTTGTTAACGTACGGTTCGATTTGCGTGCTTCTTCGTATGCATAACGGATAATACGCTCTGTACCTTTTCTTGAGAAGACTCCTGTTTGAAGTACAACTTCTTCTGGTTTATCTTTAAAAAGCCAGTCACCTGCACCGGAATATTCCCCTTCGCTATTTTCCCTAATAACGAGCATATCAATATCTTTTTCCGTTTTGTTTTTAAGTGGTGTTAAGTCCGGGTGCAAAAGTTCAACAGGTCGTAAATTAACATACTGATCAAAGCCTTTTCTGATTTTAATTAATAAATCTCTTAACGAAATATGGTCAGGAACTCCGGGGTAACCTACAGCTCCTAGATAAATAGCATCGTAGTCTTTTAATATATCAAGGGCATCGTCATCCATCATTTTTCCGTTCTTTAAATAATATTCACACCCCCATGGGAACTCTTTGAAAGTGAAGGAAATTGTTTTATCCGCCTCTTCAATTGCCTTTAAAACTTTAACTCCTTCCTCTACTACCTCTGGTCCAATTCCGTCTCCTGGTATAAGTGCAATATTGTAATGATTCATCTTACTTCTCCTTTGCCATAAATGTACGTGTTCAAAAAGGGGACCGACTTCGACTAAATTTCCAAGTACCGAAGAGTCATTTTCATCGGAGTTTTTGAACAACTACTAAATATATTTTCTTTTTATACGCTGCATGATACCTGCTAATACATCATCTACATTACTTTGAATCCATTTTGCAATGTCCCTTGCTGAAATAGTATGGTCTCCTTGTGTACCAATTAAAATAACCTCATCACCTTCTTGAACATTAGGTACATTTGTGACATTAATAAATGTTTGATCAAGGGAGATGGTTCCAACAATTTTAGCAAATCTACCTCTTACAAGAACATACCCCTTGTTTGACAGCTCCCGTTTATAACCATCCCCATGGCCAACAGGTACGATAGCTATTTTCTCACCTTGCTTCGTTACATAAGTACCACCATAACCTATTTGTGTTTCAGGAGGTAAATCATGCAATTGTACAATTTTGGATTTAAGAGCTAGAACTGGTTTCAAATCAATTAATTTCTTTTGACGTTCATTTGGTTGATAACCGAATAGGGCAATACCCGGGCGCACCATTTTCCAACACATATCGACACGCTCAATTGCTATCGTAGAAGCTCCTACATGTTTTAAAGGAAAAAGATATCCTTCTCCTTCTAATAACTCTACCGTTTTTTCAAATAAGCGATTTTGTTTTTCTGTTGTAACCCAGTCACCCTCATCGGCATTTGAAAAATGTGTATAAATACCTTCCCAATACAAATTTGATAAAAAATAACTAGCTGCACAAAAATCTAAAGCCTTTTTTGGTTCAATACCAAACCGGTGTAAACCAGTATCTAATTTTAAATGTACAGTAGCTATTTTTTCTTGCTTCATTGCGGCATCATGAATCGCCTTTGTAACATTCTTTGAGCTAACAGAAGCTATTAATTCGTGAGTAACGACATTTAAAGCATCATATTGATTAATCGGGCTTAATAGATGAATAGGAATCGTGATGCCACTTTCCCTTAACAAAATACCTTCTTCAACAGTAGTCACTCCTAATCGCTCTACACCGGCTTTTACTGCCTCATGCGCAATTTCTTTAATTCCATGGCCATACGCATTTGTTTTAATTACAGCTAATAAAATACAATGCCTATTTAATAACGATTGAATCTGTTTCACATTATAACGAAAAGCAGCTAAATCAATTTCCGCCACCGTATTTTCCCGTGAATCTAAATTTGGCAGGATCATGACCCCCTTAGCTATTTGTTGCTCGTTTCAATCATTTCTTCAATCGTATTACGAAAAGCACGAATGATTTCTGTTGCAACCTTCCCTGGAGATCCTGTACCAATAATTTTATCATCTACTTTAAGGATTGGAACTACGTCTAGTTTTGTGGCTGTGACAAATACTTCATCAGCGGAGAATAAATCTTGAACTGTAAATGTCTCCTCATTCACTTTAATTTGTAAATCTTTACAAATGGAAATGACCTTTCTCCTTGTAATCCCATTCAAAATATAGTGGTTTGCCGGATGAGTATAAACTTCCCCATCTTTCACGATAAACACATTTGAAGAACTAGCCTCTGTGATAATATCTCCTCGATAAAAAATAGCCTCCACTGCTTGATGTTCAACTGCTTTTTGTTTAGCCAATACATTTGGAAGAAGATTTAATGTTTTAATATCACAACGTAACCAACGGATATCTTCGGTTAAGACAGCGATCCCTCCGTTATCTTCTTCTTTTTTCATCGTTTCCTCCAATTTCGTATAAGCTACAAGGTTAGGTGTTGTATTGTTAGAAGGAAAATGATGCCCTCTTTCTGCAGTTCCTCGAGTAACTTGTAAATATACGATTCCTTCCTTTAGCTGATTGACTTCTATAAGCTGTTTAAGTTTCTTTATCAAATCGTTTGAATGAAGTGGAAGTGTTAATTTTATTTCTTTTGCACTTCTTTCCAATCTTTCTAGGTGTTCTTCTAACATGAAAAAATTCCCATCATATACACCAATCACTTCATATATCCCATCGCCAAATTGATACCCTCGATCTTCAATATCGATTAGAGAATCACGATCGATAATCGAGCCATTCCATAACATTTTTGACATGAGGTAAAACCTCCTAATCTTAAAATTCCTTCTATTTAAAGTCTATCTCCTATTATATTTCCAACTTAGTACTTAACACAAATGATAAGTCAAAATAGGTAAAGTTTTTCGAATAAAGGCTCTAACATTTATTTTCCATCTCCTCTAATTAAACCTACCTTCTTTGTCTCCCCAGGATCTTGGGGTGGGAGTCTTACTGCCCGTTCTCGTACTGTTTTATCCATACACTTTCCTCCTATATCCACATATTTTCATTATCCTTTCATTACTAACGTATGAGTCAGATGCTTGACTAAATACAGGAAGAAAGTATATCTTGACTAATGATATCGTTACCTTTATTTTGAACGTATGCAATCTATTTTTAGCAGGTTAGGAGTATAAAACTTTCTTCCTGCATAAGTGCAACTGAGGGGGATATAATTTGAAAATTTTAGCATACGAAAGAGTGGAAAAGCCTGTGTTAGAGGCTCTAAAAGCTAACCATGATGTACAATTTTTTAAAAACATTGATCCAAATACAGACCCTAAATTTTTGGATGCTCTGTCAGAGGCGGAGGGAATAATTGGTTTAGGCTTACCTGTAAACCAAAAGTTACTTCAGAAAGCTCCTAATTTAAAAATCGTTAGTAACGTGTCAGTCGGTTACAATAATTTAGATATCAATGAACTAACAAAACGAAATATTATGGCTACCAATACACCAGAAATTTTAACCGATACAGTAGCTGATATGGCCTTTGGTTTAATTTTAGCAACCGCAAGAAGGATTTCTGAATTAGACCATTTCGTTAAATCCGGTCAGTGGACGGAATCATTAACAGAACAACATTATGGAGTAGATGTTCATCATAAAAAATTGGGCATTATCGGAATGGGGCGGATTGGAAATGCAATAGCAAAACGTGCTCACAATGGTTTTAATATGGATATTTTATACCATAGCCGCACACGTAAACCTGAAGCAGAAAATAACTATCACGCTACTTTTATGAAATTAGATGAATTGCTACAAGAAGCTGATTTTATTTGTTTGATAACCCCTTTAACGAATGAAACGAAAGGACTTATTGGAAAAAGAGAATTCCAATTAATGAAAGATACTGCCATTTTTATCAATGCCTCTCGCGGTGGGACTATTATTGAACAAGATTTAATTGACGCTTTAAAAAATAATGAGATTTTAGCAGCTGGACTCGATGTATATGAACAGGAGCCAATTCAGCAAGATAATGAACTACTAAAATTAAAAAATGTAGTTACTTTGCCTCATATAGGTTCATCAACGTATGAAACAGAATTAAAAATGTCGGAGTTAGCAGCAAAAAATTTAGAAGCAGGATTAAACGGAAGAAAGCCGCCCAATTTAATTAATGGAACGGTATGGGAAAACTTGAATAAATAATTAATTAACGTTTAAAGGGAACGATTTCAATTAATGTTGGAATTGTTCCCTTTTTTGGCATAGAAAATTAACCTAAGCATTCTCTTTAGCTTTGAGAGATGCTTTATCCATATGCAACGGGTAACTCTAAATCAAGCAAGCCGGATATTAGGCTTAACTAAAAGTTCCCTAGGAAAGTCCGCTAAAACTTCACATCCCTTTTCTGTTACTCGAAAAGATTCGCTGATTTCAATACCAAAATCATCAAGCCATATACCAGGAATCATATGGAATGTCATATTTGGCTGTAAAATGGTACGATCCCCTTCCCTTAGGCTTGCGGTATGTTCTCCCCAATCAGGTGGATAATTTAGCCCCATCGAGTAGCCTAATCTTGAATCCTTTATAATTCCATGTTTTTCGATGACCTTACGCCATACCAATTCTACTTCCCCACATGTCATACCAGGGCGTATACAATCTAACGTCGTATTAATTCCTTCCACTACAACTTCAGCAATATGTTTCGACCTATCATCAGGGATTCCGAGTATGATTGTACGCGCAAGAGGAGAATGATAGCGTTGATAACAACCAGAAAGCTCTATTATCACGGGATCTCCCTGTTTAAATGGTTCATCCGTCCATGTTAAATGACAAGCTGAAGTTTTATCACCTGTTGGTAAAAGTGGAATAATTGCCGGATAGTCTCCACCAAATTCATCTGTTCCACTTATTTGGGCATGGGATATGGCAGCTACAGCATCAGATTGTTTTCCCCCAATTTCAATAGAATCAAACGCTGCCTGCATTGCAATTTCTGAAATTTTTGCTGCCTTCTTTATACATTTTAGTTCGTTTTCTGATTTAATGATCCGAACCCAATTTATTAAGTTTGTTCCGTCTACTAATGTTGCATTTGGTAGGTTTTCGCTTAATTTTAAGAAATTTTTTGCCGTAAAATAATACGCATCAAATTCAGCTGCAATCTTTTTATTTCCACGATTTTTCAACATAATGAATTCGCTTACAAAATCCATTGGATGCTTTAAATCTGATTGAACATAATCATCCCCATAAGGAATAATATGATTTTGATCTAGCCAAGATGTATGCGAAGCAGCGCTTGCATCCATTTTCCTTCCAATCCAGTACGGCTGATCCTCTTCTATAAAAACGACTAGCAATTGATGTACGTAGAACGACCATGCGTCATAACCAGTTAAATAATTCATGTTAGCGGGATCTGTTACTAATAATACGTCGATACCCCTCTCAGCCATACGGTGCCTTACTTTTCTTAATCTTTCTTGATATTCCGAAGCAGGAAAAAACGCCATATTAACCCCTCCAGGATTAGGTTTCTTTATAAACGTTTTTTTAAAATAATAACTGCTATATTTTATGCATGAATTATTCGTGTGTTTCTACTAAACATAGTTACATCGCAAAATAATAATGATAATGAATCGAACATCCAGGATTAAAGAACTTCAAACATATCGGACAAATGGACTTGCTTTCTAAATACTCTTTTATCGTTAATTCCGTACCGCACGAACCACATAACACTGCCTTCATATCAAATTTTTCACGGGGCCATACTTTTTGTATTCCACAACCATGTTCATGATGACAAGCAATGCAAGGAAAATATTCATTACAACAATAAAATTTAATTGCTATACGGTCATTAGGTTGATGATAATGCTTACAACGCGTTTCAGAATCTATTGCACCTTTTACATCTTTATTATGAATAAGCATTAATGGTACCTCCTAAGTCAAATTAATATCTTATCAAAAAAACTCTGTTTATTATCATAACAGAGTTTTTTCTTAAAAGATAAGAAGTATAAAACCCCTATAAAGGGGCATGTTTCCTTTATCTCCTACGGAAGTGGAATGTCCAATTAAAACCGTCGCTTTGCGCGGCAACATCGGACCACCTGGCATGGCAAGAAGCAGTCCGTACGTCGCTACGAAGCACAGGACGTGCGAGTACAGGCGTTGCGACAGGACGTCGCATTTTTAGCCTGTAAGGACGCTTCCGCTTTTGTTCTTTATCTTAATTTATTTACATATTGACGCATATCATCCATTAAACCTGATAAGCAAATGGTGGCTGAATCCTCATTAATATCTAATTCGATATTGCTACCATCCGTTGGCAACGTTTTTTCAAAAATTTGCTCGTATTCTTCTACTGATACTTCTTTACGTGATTCGAATAAGTCTTTATGTTCTTTTATTAGTAAATGTTCTTTATAATTGTCTTCTAGTACCCCCGAGAAAAATTCTCCAACTGCACCAGAACCATAGCTAAACATACCGATTCTTGAACCTGCCTTAATATCATCATTAAGTTCAAGTAATGAAAGTAAGCTTAAATATAAAGACCCTGTATAAATATTACCTACATTACGATTATATAATGTACTAATTCTATAATGTTCTTTTAATCGTTCTTGAACTTCTTCAGGTGCATCTCCCAGAACGGTTCTCATCGCTTTTAGTCCCATTTTGGTATATGGTAAATGGTAACAAATAGCTTCGAAGTCTTCCAAATCCATTCCAGTTTCTTCTTTATATTTCTCCCATACTTTTTGGAAGAATGAAATATATTGTTCATTTGAAAATTTTCCATCAACAAGTGCTTTATCTGAATATAGCGGACGCCAAAAATCCATGATATCAGCTGTTAATGATACACTTTTATTTTCCAATGTCATGATTCTTGGATTTGCACTAATTAATAAGGCTACAGCACCCGCACCTTGAGTTGATTCTCCACCGGTATTTAAACCATATCTAGCAATATCAGAGCCAATAACTAATACCTTACTTTCAGGATTTAGTGCAACGTGCCCTTTCGCCATTTGAATGCCAGCAGTTGCTCCATAACAAGCATGTTTAACCTCTACACAACGTGCGTTCGGCTTTAATCCTAACAAGTGGTGAATATAAACAGCACCAGATTTAGAATGGTCGATACCTGTTTCCGTACCAAAAATAACAAAATCAATGGCCTCTTTATCCGCTTGATCAATAATTTCTAAAGCAGCATTGGCACCTAATGTTACAGAGTCTTGCGTGATTGGAGGAACCGCCATTTTATCTTGTCCAATCCCAATGGTGAACTTCTCTGGTTCCACATTTCTTGCAACTGCTAATTTATTCATATCCACATATATATGAGGAGTGTAAAATCCTATTTTATCAATACCTATCTTCATAATATTCTCCTTTTCATTTAAACTAAAGCCTATATGTATTATTATTTTCCACTTTAAATGGTAATACAATCTGTTCATTTATACAACTTTTGTGTTAATTTGTCGCAAATTTTATTTAACTTTAGAAAACTTGGCGTTCGCTTTAGCTAGGTGAACTCTTTATTTGTACTTAAGACAGGTAACACCTTTATACTTTTCCGTCTCTAAAGTAAAAAGTGCAGTAAAATTCAGCTGCACTTTCTTCTTAGTTATAATTGAATATTACTAGCAATCTCCAACCCTTCTAACGCTTGCGATGCTAGGTGATCCGCTTCACGATTCTGTTTCCTTGAAATGGCCTCATATTCAGGGTGTATTCCCATTTGCTTCATTTTGTCCTCTACTCTGTCAGCCCATTTCGTTAAAGTTTCCTCATAACAAGGCCACTCGCCACTTAACTGGTTGATGACTACTTGAGAATCCCCCACAAACTTGACTGGCAAATGATGTACACCTAGTACTTCTAATTCTTGTAATCCTAAATATAAAGCGGCATATTCAGCCTCATTATTGGTTTCAATCTCTTCAACAAATGCATTCTTTCTTTTACGAAAATGTTTACCATCTTGTTCATAATAAATAACACAGCCAAGCCCCGATTTCTTTGACTTTGCATCAAATCCACCATCAAAATATACAGATATATGATGAGGCTCGGTTTGAATTCCCTCCAAAATCTTTTTGAGTTCTTTCAATGACCAAGTCCGATCCTGTACATCGATAAAAGTAACTTCTTTTAACCGACCAGTTTTTTCCATATCTTCAGCAATTAAAATTGCTTTTTCCATTTTCATTTCATCTGAAGAAAATCTGACTTCTACACCTTTAGATGTTTTATAGATTATTTCCATTCTTATGTTCATGTCAAATCATCCTTTAAATAAAAATACAAACTCATCCGCTATTTAGTATATCCAAATAAAAGCTTTTGATTTTTTAACAGTTAGAAAAACTTCGCTACAACCTAAGATCTTTCAAACTAAAGAATTAATATTGCGACTAAAATACCGATAAATCCAAAGATAAATGTAAAAGGAAGATTACGTAATGTAATTAAATATGGATTTTGGTTTGTATTGATAGAAGTTAGAGTAACTGTTATTCCATAAGAACTTGAACTGGAAGTTGCAAGTGCTGACACGATAAGTACGATTGCAATACTAGTTGGATTTATGATATTGAATAAAGGTGCTAATATCTCTACTAAGACCCCTATTACTCCTATTGGATGCACTCCAATTAAAGACATTAAAAAATAGGTGATTAAAATTAAAACAAAAATGATAAAAGGGCTATTTGCATAATGCATAAACGGTTGTTGGATTACTTTTAACGCAGGAGTTGCATTTAAGCTATTTGAAAAGAAAGCTAAAGAAATAAATAAGACTACAAAATTTTGCATTTTATTTGTTTGTGTCTTCCATAATTTATAACCTAAAATTTTAAAATGGTACCATCGTTTAATAAGGAGTGCCCAAATAGCGGAAAAAGGTAAAATAACTAATGTTACAGCAATAATAAAATTCAGATTGAACAAATTACTTACCATTAAAATGAACGCTAAAAACAAAAATAGTGCAACAAATAATTGTATTAGTTTTTTAACAATTTCTTTTGTAGGTAATGGTATGGTTTCCTTTGGTGATTCAAAAGGAATATTTTTAAAACGCCATTTTCCCACTATCACATCTACTATTAGGGCGATGAAGGATACTAATAATAAGTATGGTAGAATCTTTAGATAATTAACACCAGTAGCTCCTACGGTAATTGCAACAATGATTTCCATTGGACTCCATATTAACGCAAGGACATATGCACGTACTGTTGTTTTTGAAATGAATGTATCCCTTACCTTCTTACTTAGTTTATTCAAATTCTCCTTCAATACTTCTTGTGCAATATTAATACCTGACAAATTTAAAAACATCATTAAAATGTAACTTGTAAAGGTTCCTTTAACATAAAGACTTCCAAGATTTTCAACCTTTTTTACCATTAGCTGATTAATTTGCTTATCATATTTTCCAACGTATACAACGCTATTAATCCATGGTAAAACGAGAAGAAAGCCTAGCATTGTCATATTGGATGTTAACAATAACGGAATTTCATATATTGATAGATTTGCAGAATAAAAGAAAAAAATGCCTGCAAACATAAAAGCTGTACCAAGAATCTTAAATAACTTTGAAGCTCCAGGATACGAAACGATTAACATCGGAATTGCTAATATTCCAATCATATAATCTAACCATGTCTGCCCCCAAAAATGATTGATTAATGAAAGTAAAATTACAAAAGTATAAAAAATAAACAAACGATTATAAAGCCAACTCTTCATTTATCCATCTTCATCCCATCCCACTTATTGATCTATATAAATCCCCATTCTACTCCTTTATTAAAATAACATCAATATCCTAATGAAAGTAGTCTTTAATTACTATTTAAGGAAGTATGGAGTAATTCTTAAAGAAGTTCATCATATAATCGAGTAGGAGGAGGCGACTAACCTCCGACCTCTCACACCACCGTACGTACGGTTCCGTATACGGCGGTTTCAT
>NZ_JBHTKV010000044.1:0-16662 GCF_042678465.1 Oceanobacillus caeni
TCTATCTTTTTCTACTATAAGATTATCAAATGAATAGGACACTTTCTAAAATTGTCTATTTTACTGATACAATAACATGAGCTATCACGGACAAAACTGCATTCGAAATAGCCTGAAATGTCCATGAGAGGTTGTCACGAACAAAGTTGCATTCAAAATACCTCGAAATGTCCGTGATAGTACCAACCAACAGACAAAGTACCCACCCCCCCACACAAACCCCCCTACTGAATAAAGTTTCAAATTACCAAAAAAATGAATGAATTTCACAAGTGTGCGGTAAATCACATGAAAGTTGTGATTTGGTTCACTTTTCCCTCTATCATTTCAATCTACAATATAGATAAGAGGATAAGGGAGGGATTAAAAGTGGAAAGAAATAAAGGTGTTATTCCGAAAAATGATCTCTATAAAGATGAAAATTCATTAAAAGGTGCATTATTTTCTTCTATTGTATTTGTTGGTGGAACGATTGTAGCTTTTATCGTCTTACTCATCGTTTTTTATATGATTCGAATCTAAATGAAGGAGGTTAACCTGATGAAAATGCATCGTGCTGAAGAAATTTGGTTAATTGTTGGTGTAGCTATTCTTGTGCTTTCCATGGTGTTTACTGGATACCAAGCGTTTGCCCAAGGAATGGCACCACCAAGTAATACGGAAACATTAGATCCACAAAAGGTAGATGAACATGCTCCATTTGATAATCCAGGTGTGTTTGAAATAGGAGAAAATGAATATGAAGTAGTTATGACACTACAAGCATTTAGTTTTACTCCAAATGAAATTGAAATATCGGCGGGTTCTGAAGTTCATTTTACGTTAACTTCTAAAGATGTCGTTCATGGCTTTCAAGTTGCTGGAACGAACATTAATGCAATGGTAACGCCAGGTTATATTCAACGAATCTCGCAAAAATTCGATGAACCTGGTGAATACCTTGTACTTTGTAATGAATATTGCGGAGCAGGTCATCAGTTGATGGCAACGACGATAACCGTTAAATAAAGGAGGGGAAGGGATGGAATTAGTGGAAAAACGTAATCTTTCAAAAAAAATAAACTATGTTGCTGGATTTCATCAAGATGATGCTCGACTCAGCTTAACGTATCTCGCAGTAGCATTTCTCGTATTATTAATTGGAGGTTTTCTAGGTTTATTTCAAGGATTAAATCGAGCAGGATTGCTGGAGTTACCAAGTTGGTTTGACTACTATCAAACGCTAACAGCACATGGCATTTTATTATTATTAGTCTTTACAACATTATTTACAGTCGGCTATTTTTATGCAGCTCTATCCCATACGTTAGGCGGCCTATTACCTAAAGTTCGGAAAATGGGTTGGATTGCATTTGGAATGATGATGATTGGGGTTGCCTTTGTTGCAACAACTATTGTTATGGGGGATGCATCCGTTTTATATACCTTTTATCCACCAATGCAAGCTTCCCCGTGGTTTTATATTGGTTTAGTTTTTGTTGTTCTAGGTATTTGGATTGCTGCATTTGGAGCGTTTATAAATATCGCCAATTGGAGAAAAAATCATCGTGGAAAACATACTCCATTATTAGCATTTTTTGCAACTGGTGTATTTGTACTACTATTTTTCGGAAGTATTGGAGTAACTGTTGAAGTGTTCATGCTTATTCCATGGGCTTTCGGTTGGACGGAAACCGTCAATGTTATGCTTAGCCGTACGCTGTTTTGGAGCTTTGGTCATACATTAGTTAATATTTGGTATTTAACTGCTATTTCAGCGTGGTATGTTGTTGTACCAAAGGTTATTGGCGGTAAATTATTTAGTGATGGCTTAACTCGATTAGTTGTTATTTTGTTAGTTATATTAAATATCCCAGGTGGGTTTCACCATCAAATTATTGATCCTGGTATTACAGAAACTTGGAAATTTATTCATGTATTTATGAGCCTATCAATTGCATTTCCATCCTTGATGACGGCCTTTGCAATGTTTGCTGCATTTGAACGGACAGGAAGAAAAAAAGGAGCAAAAGGATTATTAGGTTGGTTCAAGAAATTACCTTGGGGTGATGTCCGCTTCTTAGCACCATTTATTGCGATGGTTGCATTTATATTTGGTGGTGCAGGTGGAATTGCACAAACAAATAATCAGTTAAATCAAGTTGTCCATAATACGTTATGGGTAACGGGTCACTTTCATTTAACAGTTGGTGTTACAGTAGTTCTTACCTTCTTTGGAATCGCCTATTGGTTAATTCCACATCTTTCCAAGCGTGAATTAACACCGCGAATCAATCGATTAGGTATTTATCAAACCATTATTTGGACAGTTGGTATGATCTTTATGTCTGGTTCTATGCATTGGGTTGGATTATTAGGGGCGCCTAGAAGAAGTTCTTTTTCTACTTATGGTGATCAAGCAACTGCTTTAAGTTGGGATCCGTATTTGTTCTTATTAGCTATTGGAGGAACACTACTTATCATTGGAGTTATCCTCATGTTTTATATCGCAATCCACTTAATGTTCTTTGCACCAAAAGGAGAAACTGAATTCCCGATTGCGGAAGCTGAAGAAAATGTAATGCCGACTCCAAAATGGACAGAGCGCTGGGGGTTATGGATTGTTATGTTTTTGGCAATTGTAGCTATGGGATATGTAGTGCCATTAATGGATATTATCGTTAATGCACCACCAGGATCCCCGCCATTTAGGACTTGGTAAACAAACATTCTTCTTTTTAAAGAGTGAGGATATGAGGTTGGAACATAACGAAATGTTTAACTCAAATGACGAAGAATCCCACAGAATTAGCGGAGTATATTTCCGAAGCGGTTTATCTACTCCATAACTTCTGTAAAGTTCGGATTTCTCTTTTTATAAAACATTTTTGATTTTTATAAAGAGATAAAGAAAGATAAAATTTTGAAGCATTAATTTCCTTAAAAAATATAGGGTGTGATCGGATGATCAAAAATAAAAATACAATATCCTTATGTGTAGTTGTCTTATTTGGAGTTGTTCTGTTTTTTATTGAAACAGATGGATTTCAAGCTTTTACTACGGAATAGGCAAGAACCATGAAATTGGTAGAGGAACAACCGGTATTTCCAGATGTAACATTAGAGGATAGTAAGGGAAATATATACTCCTTTTCTGAATTCAAAGGGAAATACGTAATGATAACATTTGTTTACACAACATGTACATCTGTATGTCCAGAATTAGAGATGAATCTATTTAATGTCTATGATCAAGTACCAGAAAAATATATAGGGGAAGATATTGTATTCTTAAGTATTAGTTTTGATCCTGAGCGTGATGATGTTGAAACCTTAGAAAAGTATCGTCGCCTTTTTGGAAGTGACGGGGAAACATGGCGAATGGCAAGAGTACCAAATGCTGAAGAATTGCATAGTTTACTAGATGAATTTGGCGTTATTGTTATTCCCGATAATCAAGGTAATTTTACTCACAACTCTGCCTTTTATCTTGTCAACCCACAAGGGAAATTAGTAGATGTAATGGATTACCAAAAGGTGGATGAAGCAGCAAGCAAGCTAATGAGCATTCTTGAAAATGAGGTAGGTGATAAGTAATGAAGCAAGCTATATATGGTTTAGTACTGTATCTATTTCTTATGCTCCCACCGGTAATTACATTATCTGAATCTATTATGGTCGTCCATATGCATATGCAAATACCGCTTCTCGTAATAGTTGGAATGCTATTTACACCGTATTTAAAAGATAGATTTCCTAATGTTTTTGAGAACTGGAATTATAATGGAATACCAGGAATCATGCTATTTATGATTATCGTAATCTACTGGATGATTCCTCGTGCGATGGATGAAGCACTTGCGATATCAACTATTGAGATTTTTAAATTTATCAGCTTGCCATTTTTAGCAGGAATACCTTTACGGGATAGCTGGAGTAATCTTAATACTTTAGGAAAAAATATCATTTTTATTTGTTTGATTTTAATATCAAGTGCTATGGCTTGGTTATACATCGCTATTCCTACACAAATATGTAACAATTACCTCATCGTAGAACAAAAAGCACTTGGCTGGACATTTTTACTAATAGGTTTATGTCTCTTCATTTATTTTGTTCAATCTCTATTTATAAAAGATTATAGCCTAGAAGAAAGTGAAAATGAATAAAGGTATACCATTCCTTTTGGATTGGAATACCTTTATTATTAAAACAATTCTTCCTTTAATCTCTTTGTATCAAGAACGGTTCTTCCTTTTGTATCCGTAAAAACTAACTTTTTCCTCTTTAATTGGGTTAATGTTCTACTAACCGTTTCACGACTAGAGCCTATCATGTTAGCAAGATCTTTATTGGTAAACTGTGTTAGCAGAGTAATTTCTTCATTTCCATTCATTCTACCGTGTTTTTTCCCTAACCGAATTAATAATAGGATGATCTGTTCATATGTATTGCGAAGAATCTTATCTTCTAATCGATTTTGTAAATCTACAATTTTATCACCTAATACTCGGAAGATTTTAACACTGACCTCAGGGTTATTAATAAGAAAATCTTCAAATAAATGAATGGGAATATAGATTAAATGAGCATCCTCCATTACTTCCGCATGTGCAGGGTAATTATCATTTCTAAAGAATCCTTGGTGAGGAAACATTTCTCCAGCACTTAAAACATTAATAATTTGCTCTTTTCCATGGATGTCTGTTCGATAAATTTTAATCTTACCTTGATGAATAAAATAAACATTCTCTAATGGATCCCCCTGCATAAATATGTGTGTTCCATGTGGGTAGTTACGATTTCTTGCTAATTCAACTACATGATTTATTTCGTGATCCTCTAAACTTTTAAAAAGTGGGAAACGCTGTAGTAATTTTTTTATCGATTCAGGATACATTTCACTCCACCTTTCTATGTCAAATTTTATCTCACCTTAAGCTCCTGGGGAACAAAGAAGGTAGGTGGGAGATCGACTGCCCGTAACCATTAGCGGGGATGAAGGACTCCCCACTGATAGAAGTCTTCTTTATAAATATCCTATCACGAAGATAATTCTTATGTTGTGAGAAATATCATTCTATATTAACCGTGAGTAAAATCACGTTTCATAAGTGCGTTTTGTCACAATGAATGGAGCTATTATATTGTATCTTAAATTTATGCCACCCTAAACGTGCAGTAAGACTCTCACCTAAAGCTTCTTGGGAAAGAAGGAGATCAACTGCCCGTAAAGGTCCGATAAGTGCAACTAACCATCAATGGGGGATGAAGGAGCCCCTCACCGATGGAAGTCTTCTTCATAGGAGGAGTACCTAAATTCCAAAATTAGTTTACTCCAAAATATAGCAAATGATTATGAAAAGAAACGGAGGGATTCACATGAACGAAAAACACTATACCATTAAACTTCATGCACCAGACATTGAACCAAAAATTCGACATCCCAAAATATTTGAAGCGTTTGACCAATTAAAATCTGGTGAAATAATGCATCTGTCCAATGACCACAATCCGAAACCATTATATTATCAATTTTTAATGGAAAGAAAAAATCAATTTAGTTGGGAGTATTTAGAAGAAGGCCCCGACTTGTGGCAAGTGAAAATTAAGAAAAAATAACACCGAATAAGTCCTTGAGTTAGACAGGGACTTATATTCACAGATACGTGTAACTAAAGGATGGGAAATTATGTTTAATAGAGATTATAATCAAAATCCATTTATTGTAATATGGGAATTAACACGTGCATGCGCATTGCATTGTTTGCATTGTCGTGCAGAAGCTCAACACCATAGACATCCACTCGAATTAACTTTTGAAGAAGGAAAGAAATTAATTGATGATATTTATGACATGGATAATCCCATGCTTGTGTTCACAGGGGGCGATCCACTGGAGCGGCCAGATGTATTTGATATTGCAGAACATGCCATTAAAAAAGGTGTACGTGTTTCCATGACGCCTTCCGCAACACCAAATGTTACCAAAGAAGCAATGAAAAAAGCAAAAGATATTGGTCTTGCTAGATGGGCATTTAGTATCGATGGTCACTGTAAAGAAATCCATGATCACTTTCGTGGGACTGAAGGATCATTTGATTTAACAATGAGAGCAATTCAATATTTGCATGAACTAAAGATGCCTTTACAGATTAATACGGTTATTTCTAAATATAATCTTGATTATTTAGAGGAAATGGCAGAAATGGTCGAGAGCCTAAACTGCGTATTATGGAGTGTGTTTTTCCTTGTTCCGACAGGTAGAGGAAAAGAATCAGATATGATTTCTCCTGCAGAACATGAAAAAGTGTTTAGATGGTTATATCAATTATCCAAGCGAGTTCCTTTTGATATTAAAACAACCGCTGGTCAACATTACAGACGAGTAGTGATCCAACAAAAGATGCGTGAACACAAGGGAATGAGTGATAAGGAACATATCTTTTATGAAGATGCTGTAAATCAGGGAAAAACCGGACAGATTGATGGATTAGGTCGTGCACCTAAAGGAGTAAATGATGGGAATGGATTTGTATTCATTTCTCATATTGGCGATGTATACCCTAGTGGATTATTGCCAATTAAGGCAGGAAACGTTCGTGTTAACCCACTACAAGAAATTTATAGAGAATCCGAGGTATTTAAAAATCTTCGAAATCCAGACAAATATAAAGGGAAATGTGGGGTTTGCGAATTTAGACATGTTTGCGGTGGTTCAAGATCTAGAGCATATAATGCAACAGGAGATTATATGGAAAGTGAACCGTACTGTGTATATATACCTAAAGTAATGAGGAAAAAAGGCAAAAGGTAAACGGAATAAGATAAGAAAAAATGCGACTTAATATTCAAGTTAAGTCGCTATTTTTATTTCGTGAAATTTGTCGAATTCCCTGAGATATTCAAAAATGAATTGAGAAATGTCTTCTTATAAATAACTTCTTTTTTTGTATAAAAAAGGAAAAGGAAACTCATAATGGATTATGTATATCATTTACGTGATTAATCTAAAGGGAGGGAAGCATATGTCGGGTAAGGGATTAAAGCATGTGGATAGTCATTCCGCTATACATGAGGCGGCTTTAGAAGAGGCAAGGGAACTTAATGGAATCCTTGGTAAATTAGTAAACAATAATCAAACGGACAAGGCGTTAGAAATTGCATATATAGCTGTTGAACATTGGGAGACAAGAACATTACGTCATGCAGATGCGGAAGAAGAAGGGTTATATAAGGAGCTTGTAGAGGAATCTCCAGAATTAAAAAATGACGTTGTTGCACTAACTAGGGATCATGACATATTACGTTTTTTAGTTAAAGAAATTAAACAATCACTTGAAACGGAAGGATTTAATCAAGGTGTTCTGGAAATGCTCCACACTTTAGTACATGTTGATGCCTTTCATAATCAAGAAGAAGAGAGAATACTACCCCACCATTAGGCCGTAAGAGGTGATAGTTTTGAGTAATAAAACGAAAAAGAGTCAAAATCAAGTACGGTCATTAATTTCGGTTTCCCCTAAACTTTATCGGTATATTACATCTGAATTAGAAAAAAGATACCATATTCATTCCTATGACCTTCAAGCAGGTGCAATCACAAAAGAAAATGGAATCCATCTCTTTGTAAGATTTGGTGAGCATTACAACAATGAAAAAGATCAATTTCTAACGAATGAAATGTTAGAAGATGAAAAAGTCTTAGAATCATTCGTGGAAGAAGTTGGGGAAGCGTGTAAGCAAGTGATGATTGATGACTATTTTAATAAAATGGCACCTTAATTGTTTTAATTTTGCTTAAAATAACCGGCACTCCATATGAAGGAGGAGAAAAAATGTTTTTATTCGAAAATCAAGCTGATTTTGTCCAGGATCGTGAAGATTTGTTGCAAGTATTGCGAATGCGGTTTGGTGATATAGCTCCTGGTATAGTTGAAGCCATTTACATGATTGATGATTTAAACACGATAGAACGTTTAATCCTAGTTGCCGCAAACGCACCAACTTTAGGGATTTTTTTAGAAGAAATGGAAGCGGGAGAAGGGAATTTCCGAATGGTTGGTGAACGATTCAATCCAATTGAATCCATGCTTGGAGGAGGCTATTCTAATGGCGAAAAAAAATAAATTACTTGAACATTTCAAGTATATTAAACGTGGAAAAAAAATTAACGATGGTTGGACGGAGGAAAGTCCACGTTCAAGGGATGCCGAGGATATTTATCGTCGCAGATGGGCACATGATAAAATTGTGAGATCTACGCATGGTGTAAATTGTACAGGTTCATGTAGTTGGAAAATTTATGTGAAAGACGGGATTATTACATCCGAAACGCAACAAACGGATTACCCATCTACAGGTGATGATTTTCCAGAATATGAGCCACGTGGCTGTCCAAGGGGTGCCAGTTTCTCATGGTATACATATAGCCCAGTAAGGGTGAAATATCCATATGTTCGTAGTGATCTATATGAATTATGGAAATCTGAAATAGCTGTAGCTGAGAACCCTGTAAAAGCATGGGAAAACATTCAAAATGAACCTGAAAAGCGTAAGAAGTATGTAAAAGCACGTGGAAAAGGTGGATTCGTTCGTGCAGATTGGAAAGATATCTGCCAAATGATAGCTAGTTCCATCATTTATACGATTAAAAAGTATGGACCAGACCGGGTTGTAGGATTTAGTCCAATTCCTGCAATGTCCATGGTCAGCTATGCGGGGGGAACAAGATTTCTTTCTTTAATTGGTGGTACCATCCTGAGTTTCTATGATTGGTACGCAGATCTTCCTCCAGCTTCTCCACAAGTTTGGGGCGATCAAACAGATGTACCTGAAAGTGCTGATTGGTATAATACGAAATATTTTATTATTTGGGGTACCAATTTACCGCAAACGCGTACGCCAGATGCTCATTTTATGGTAGAGGCAAGATATAACGGAACAAAAGTGGTTGGGGTAAGTCCGGATTATGCAGAGTATGAGAAGTTTGCTGATATGTGGCTTCCCGCTAGAGCTGGTACAGACGGAGCTCTTGCGATGGCAATGACACATGTTATTTTGAAAGAATTTTATGTTAACCAACAGACACCGTACTTCATTAACTATGTTAAGAAATTTACGGATCTGCCATTTCTTGTTATTTTACGTGAACATGGAGATGAGTATCGTACCGATCGTTTCTTAAGAGCATCAGATTTAAATGGTACGGAAAAATTAGGTGAATGGAAAACAGTGGTTTGGGACGAACAAACAAACCAAATGGAAATTCCAAATGGCACCCAAGGCCATAGATGGGACAATGGTAGTAAGTGGAATCTCGAACTCCAAAAGGAAGACGGTTCCATAATTGATCCAAAATTGAGTTTCATTGATGACTCAGACGAGGTTACCCAAGTTTCATTTCCTTACTTTGCGGAAGAAGAAGGTGGAACTGTTCATCGCGGTGTTCCAATTAAATATGTAACGGATATAAAAGGGAACAAATTAAAGGTTACAACTGTCTATGATTTAATGATGGCACATGTTGGTGTGGATCGGCATCTTCCAGGGGATTATCCTACAGATTATAATGATCCGAAACCGTATACTCCAGCATGGCAAGAGAGCATAACAGGTGTAAATAAAAACCATGTCATTAAAATAGCAAAAGAGTTTGCGGACAATGCTGCCAGAACGAAAGGTAAGTCTATGATTGCAATGGGTGGTGGAACAAACCACTGGTATCATAGTGACCAAATTTATCGTTCCATTTTAAACTTGATTCTCTTAACCGGTTCCCAAGGTGTGAATGGTGGTGGCTGGGCCCATTATGTTGGACAAGAAAAAGTACGTCCTATAGAAGGTTTTAGCGTGGTTGCTTTTGCGAATGATTGGGGAGCTACACCAAGACATCAAAACGGAACATCATTTTTCTATTTTGCAACCGAACAATTCCGTTATGAAGAACAGGTTGAAGAAAAGGAAACGAATTGGGGAAGTAAGTACTCATATATGCATCCGGCAGATATGAATGCTCTCTCTGCTAGGTTAGGATGGCTACCATCGTTCCCACAGTTCTCACAAAACTCTATTGATATTGTGAAGGAAAGTAGAGAACAAGGGGCGAGTTCAAATAAAGAAGTTATTGATCATGTCGTACAACGAATTAAGTCTGGAGATTTGGAATGGGCCATTGAAAATCCGAATGACCCTCGTAATTTCCCAAGGGTTTTCTTTAACTGGCGATCAAACCTTCTTGGTGACAGTGGAAAAGGTCATGAATATTTTGCTAAACACCTTATTGGTGGCGAAAACCAGGTTATGACCGATACAAAGAATTCTTGGCAACCAGAAACGGTAAACGTCTCTGAGGAGGCTCCAGAAGGGAAAACTGATCTTTTTGTTGCGATAGATTTCCGTATGACAAGTTCAGGATTATTCTCAGATATCGTCTTACCAGCAGCCACATGGTATGAAAAATTTGATATTAGTACGACGGACATGCATCCATTTATTCATCCATTTAATGCTGCCATATCACCACCATGGCAAGCGAAAAGTGACTGGAATACGTTCCAGGAGATTGCTAAAGAATTTTCTAATCTAGCAAAAGAACATTTACCAGAAACAGAAGAATTGATGATGAAACCACTTGCACATGATTCACCTGATGAAATCGCTCAAGTTCACGGTAAAATTAAAGATTGGCGAAAGGGCGAAGTGGAAGCCATACCTGGAAAAACGATGCCAAACTTGCACGTTATTAAGCGTGACTACCCAAGTACCTATGAAAAAATGACAACTATTGGTCCCAATTTAAAGAACGGTTATGGTGGAAAAGGCGTCAAAATACCAGGTGAAAAGGTCTTTGAGGAGCTTAAGAGTAGACTCGGGGTTTCCAAACGCGAAGGTATTGGAAAAGGAAATCCAGATCTATCAACAGATAAAAAAGCGATTAATGCGATTTTATTAATGTCTGGTGCTTCTAATGGAAAACGTGCTGTAGAGGGCTGGAAATCGATGGAAGCTAAGACAGGTCAGAAGTTAACTGAAATTGCAGAAGCAAGAGAAGAAGAAGATTTTACCTTAAAAGAAATAACTGTCCAACCACGAACATCGATTTCTACCCCAATGTGGAGTGGGATGGAAAAGGATGGAAGACGCTATTCGCCATTTACAGTGAATACGGAATACAATCTTCCATGGCACACACTTACAGGAAGACAAAGTTTCTATTTAGATCACGAGGTGATGTTAGATTACGGTGAGGGGCTTCCATTATATTTACCACCATTAAATAAAGGTCCATTTATTAAAACAGATAAAGGTGTAGAAGAAAATGGAAAGTCTATTACGGTTCGCTATTTAACCCCACACCAAAAATGGGGAATTCATACGATGTTTACGGAAGCAAAACACATGGCACAACTATTTAGAGGCTGGCAAGTTGTTTGGATGAATGAAGAAGATGGACATTCTATTGGTATAAAAGACAATGACTTTATTGAAGTGTATAACCGAAATGGAGCAATTGCTGCCCGTGCTGTTCTGACGTATCGTATTCCAAAAGGTATGGTTTATATGTACCATGCGCAAGATCGAACAATGGGGGTGCCTGGAACTGCCGTTAATAAAAAACGTGGTGGAACCCATAACAGTGTTACGAGAATCACATTAAAAGGAACTCATATGATCGGTGGTTATTCACAATTGAGTTACGGCTTTAACTATTATGGTCCAACAGGTCATCAGCGCGATACGATGGCTATAGTTAGGCCGCTTAGGGAGGTTGATTGGCTTGAGAATTAAGGCACAAGTTGCCATGGTTATGCACTTGGACAAGTGTATTGGATGCCATACTTGTTCTGTAACCTGTAAAACAACGTGGACAAACCGTCCTGGGACAGAGTATATGTGGTTTAATAACGTGGAAACAAGACCGGGTCCAGGGTATCCGAAAAGATGGGAAGACACGGATCGCTATAAGGGTGGATGGAAATTAGAAAACGGCAAACTTAAGCTACGTGCTGGAGGACCGATTTCCAAGCTTGCCAATATTTTCTACAACCCAAATATGGCTGAAATGGAAGATTTTTATGAGCCTTGGACCTATGATTACGATAATTTAATTCATAGTCCGAAGAGAGAGAATCTTCCTGTTGCGAGACCTTATTCGGAAATTACAGGTAAGTATATGGATAAGCCAGAATGGGGTTCAAACTGGGATGATGACTTAGCAGGGGGAAGTGAAATTGTTCCCCTTGATCCAAATGTAGAAAAACTGCAAGAACATATTAAAATGGAATACGAAAAAACATTTATGATGTATTTACCAAGAATTTGCGAACACTGTTTAAACCCATCATGTGTTGCTTCGTGTCCTACAGGCGCTTTATATAAACGTGATGAAGACGGAATCGTATTAGTAGACCATGATGCATGTCGTGGCTGGCGTTTCTGTCAAAATGGTTGCCCGTATCATAAGGTTTACTACAATTGGAATACGCATAAAGCAGAAAAGTGTAATTTCTGTTATCCAAGAACAGAAGCTGGATTGCCAACTATTTGTTCTGAAACATGTGTTGGACGAATTCGATATATCGGAGTCGTTCTATATGATGCAGATAAAGTGAAGGAAGCTGCTTCAGTTGAAGACCCACAAGATTTGTATGAGGCACAACTTTCTTGTTTCCTTGATCCTTTTGATCCAGAAATTCAAAAAAAGGCTAGAGAAGCTGGTATAAATGATTCTTGGCTAGAAGCGGCTAAAGAATCTCCGGTTTATAAAATGGCGATGAAATGGAAGATTGCACTGCCATTACATCCAGAATATCGGACAATGCCAATGGTTTGGTATGTTCCTCCATTAAGCCCAATCATGAACCACATTACAAATGAGGAGGAGCTAGATACGGACGGTTATATTCCAGCAGTAGACCAAATGCGTATTCCTATAGAGTACTTAGCATCCATTCTAGCTGCAGACGATAAAGAAGTAGTTCGAAAAGTGTTATTGAAATTGTCTGCTATGCGTGTCTACATGCGTGGTAAAACTGTTGGTGGGATTGACGAATTTCGTCAGAGCGAGTTAGTCAAAGCGGCGAACACTTCTCCAGAAGAATTAGAAGAAATGGCCAGACTTTTAGGTGTGGCAAAATATGATGAGCGGTATGTCATTCCAACTGGACGAAGGGAAATGGATGATGATCTTTATTATAAACAAGGAACATGTAGTTTAGAGGATTTGGCACCACAAGAAGGGGTTAATCCAAGATTCGGCATGATGAAAGTGAGAGACAATCTATGAACGAGAAAAAAAGAGTCACTCTAGTGATGGCTTCTCGATTACTTGGATATCCTAGCGAAGATTTTCACATACTAAAAAAGGATATGGATGAACTAATTGATGAAACGATTGATGATGAAATGGTAAAAGAAGAATTAAAAAATTGTTATGCACCATTAGGAAAAGTGAAATCCATAGACGTTCAAGAATTGTATGTTGAAACCTTTGATTTAAAATCAAAATTAGGTCTCTACTTAACAGCTCATGAACTAGGAGATAGCAATAAGCGCGGAGCTGCATTAATTAAGTTACAAAAAATGATTAGTCAAGCAGGCTTCGAAAGAGTAGGAGAAGAATTGACAGATTACATTCCGATGTTGCTGGAGTTTCTCGCATTATCTCCAAAAACAAAGGAAGTGGAACGTTTAGAAAAACGCATTTCTGTAGCTATTAACTACATGCTAGGACACATAGAGAAGGAAAATCCATATGCTGGAATTCTTTCTATGTTAATGAAGTACGTATTCTCACCTCCTACTGAAGAGGAAATGAAGCAATTAGAAGCAGGTAGAGAAGAAGCAGACTTAGAAGAACTACCATACCCTATTATGTACAAATAAACCTAATTATTTCAAAAGGTTGTTTTAAAGAATAAATTTCACTAGGATCTTTACATCTACTCTAATTGGTAGAGGTATCCATTTAATATAAAGGAGGGAGATAGATGGCCGGAATTTTTTGGTGGGTCATATTCCCGTATATTGCACTAACCATCATGATTTTAGGTCTCCTTTATCGTTTCACGTTTAGACAACTAACATGGGCAGCACCATCAACCAATTTTCTTGAGAAAAAGTGGTTGCGCATCGGATCACCTTTATTTCACTATGGGATTATCTTCGCGTTTATTGGACATGTCATGGGGATGGTCATTCCAATGGAGTTCTACCAAAGAATTGGTATTTCAGACCACTTATACCATATTGGAGCTATGTGGGGTGGTGGTATAGCTGGATTAATGGTAGTAGTAGGGCTTGTGATCTTATTAATTAGAAAAATTACCATTGATCCAGTTCGGATTAAAGCAACGTTTGCTGATTTTTTCTCTGTTCTTGCTTTACTATTTGTAGCTGGTACTGGAACATATATGTCAATTATTTACAATACTACTGTAGTTGCATATGAGTATCGGGCAACCATTGGACCATGGTTTCGTAGTTTATTTGTTTTTATGCCTAAGTATGAATTAATGATTGGGATACCATGGATTTTAAAAATCCATGTAGCTTCGGCATTTGCTTTCTTTGCAACAATCCCATTTACACGCTTAGTTCATATCTTTAGTTTTCCAATAAGATATCCAGCGAGATCACCACAACAATACCGATCAAGAGATAACTATAGAGGACAACATAACTAAAATACAGTGGAGATCTTTATCGTAGAGATCTTCCCTTACTTTTTTTAGGTTCGCAATAGCTGAGTAATTTACCCAAAAAACTACCATTTCCAAACAAAAATCCTGAGTTAATCAAAACTCAGGATTTTTGTTTATCGTTATTTTCATCAGTTTTCTGAGAGGAGATATCATTAAATACTCCGACATAATGGATAATATCACCAACATTATTTTTAACAGGACTAATGGATAAAAGTTCTTTATAAACTTCACCATTTTTACGTTTATTAAAGATTTCTCCTTCCCAGAAACCTTTCTCATGAATGGATTTCCACATTTCTTGATAAAAAGTTTTATCATGTTTTCCAGAGCTAATAATTTTAGGAGTATTTCCAGCTACTTCTTCTTGACTATAGCCCGTAATTCTAGTGAAGGCAGGGTTCACATGTTGAATGATTTTATTTTTATTTGTGATCATCATACCTTCAGCAACGCCTTCAATAATTTTTCCTTCCACATTTACACGATCTTGATAAAACATAAAGATAACAATCACAAAACTTACTAGAGCAAATTCAGACATTAACATAAACGCAATTGCATGATGGCCAGTTAGATTACTTACTGCTGTAAGTAATAATGGTGGGAAAAATCCTCCAATACCACCCATCGCAGAAACGATACCATTTACGATACCTGCTTGTTCGGGAAAGTAGAGAGGAACTAATTTAAAAATCGTACCGTTTCCTAAACCTACTGTAACAGCTACAGCTAATGCTCCAACAGTGTACCAAGCAATTCCTGGAGAGAAAGAAAGTAAAATTCCGGAAAAAGCAACACCTATAAAAACAAACATTAGAATAATGAAAGCATTAAATTTATCAGCTAATAGCCCTCCTATTGGTCTTAACAATGTAGCAATGATAATAAAGATTGCTGTCCGAATCCCAGCATCAACTGGATCTAAGCCAAAGTTATCTACTAAAAAGCTTGGGAGGAACATTGTAAAAGCAACAAATGCCCCAAATGTAATGAAATAGAATAAGCTTAAGAACCATAAAGTTGCATTTTTATATACGCCTTTAATTTGTTCCATCATTGATTTTTTCACTTTGGTTTCTTTTCTATCACCAAAAATGAAAACTAAAGCAGCAAATAAAAGTAATATGATTAGGAATATACGAATGGTTCCTTGCCAGCCAATAGATTCAGCAAATATAGGGGCTCCAAACGAAGTAATCGCAGTACCAATGTTACCTATACCATAAACCCCATTGATAAATCCATGTTTTTCTTTTGGGTAATATTTAGGAAGCGACGTAACCCCGATGGAAAACACGGCCCCACCAATACCAAGTATGAGTCCTCCAATTACTAAGTCTAAAAAAGAGTTAGCAATACTTAGATAGAAGACAGGAAATAGTAAAATAAGAAAACTGATTAAAAATATAATTCTAGCCCCAAATCGGTCTGCATAAAAACCAATTGGAATACGCATGAATGATCCTAATATGACAGGTATTGCCGTTACGATGGACGCTTGTCCGGACGTTAATGGAATATCCGCTGTAATGTAGGGCATAAGTGATGAAATTAATACCCATACCATAAATCCTATAAACAAGCTTGATGTTTGCAAAGTTAATTGCAATCCAGGTTTTTTCATAATACATCCTTCCTTCTTATAAATAATATTCATTTAACCCTAGTGTTTGTTTATGACTACAGTTTAATCCTTTCTTTTTTGTTATTAAGTGAAAAACATCACATAATTTGTGACGTTTTTATGAATAAACGGGAAAGAGAGCAAATCCTTATTATAAAATTAGCCACGTCTAGCTCCAGCGCTAAAGCCGTAGCGAGACTTCCTTCACCTCCGTGCGATAAAGAAGACTTGCCGATTGGTGAAACCAGAGGCTTAGTCGCACTTATACCCTTGCGGTGAAAGTCAACATCGACTCAAAGTACTAAAGGAAGGCCGACTAAGTACGGCCTTTGCGGCCAACGTCGGCATACC
>NZ_JBHTKV010000045.1:0-14895 GCF_042678465.1 Oceanobacillus caeni
GCTACCAAAAGTGGCGATTACCCAAGAAGCCCCCACTTCAAGCAACCCGTGAGGGTGGTAAGAGGGGGTAGTTCACTCAAAACAATATCCCAGTCTATAGCTCAGCGGTAAATGTTAATAGGGTACAGCTAGAAGATTACAAGAATGGTTACGATGAATTGCCGAAGATGCCATATGATAGGGACAGAAGTTCACCTAGAATTGGCACGATTCGCTATAGAGACTTAAAGCCATGGCTTAGTGCGGAAATGAAAGAGAATAAACGAAACAAGGAAAAAATGCATGATAAGAAGTTCTTCCAACCTATTTTGCTTGCAATGATCATCGGGAATTTTCTTATTGCGGTGAGCTGGATGCCGTCATGGCAGTTGGATGATGGCATGTTCAGTGATGACTCTCCATCTTTTTTAATAAATATCATAAACTTTATGCTTCTTATAATCGTGGGGGCTTATTGGCGTGATAAGGTGAGATGGTATCGTTCTTTAAGAGATGTCGGGCTTCTTTTATTTGCGCACCTGTTAGGCGGGGCGTTTTTGCGATTGTTTCAAACGGTTCCAACTGGGATGTTCGATGCGATTATCGTTGATGGATTGACGCTAGCTTTATTCAATGGAATTTTCTTTATCATGTTCAGAACTCTACGAAAGTTGTTGTAAAGACCACTCCTCAAAAATAGGGTAGAGTTCGGGCACTAGAGTGATAGAATATGACTAACTGACCCAATAGCCGCAACAGTCGGTTTGAATAAAGGGGTACACCATGATGAATTTCATATTGGTGAAGCAACTGTAGGAATATTGTGCTGAGGGAAAATATCGTGAGCCATGCTTCCTTCAAATTAAAAAAATGAATATATATTACCTAATGTATAGGAAAATGTAATGGAAGAGGTGCAAAATGAATTTAAAAAATAATCACATGAATAATATCTATTGTGTTGGTCGTAATTTTGCTATGCATGCTAAAGAATTAAATAATCCAGTACCAACATCGCCTTTCCTTTTTTTAAAACCATCTCATGCACTTGTTGAGGCAAATGGTGAAAAAATTGTGCTGCCTAAGGACAAAGGAGCCATTAGGTATGAGACGGAATTAGTTTTAAAAGTTAGCAAATCTTATAAAAGAGGTATTACAGTTGATGAGCTAGTCCATTCCATGGCTCTTGGGCTTGACATGACACTAGTAGATGTTCAAAATGATTTAAAGAAAAAAGGCCAGCCTTGGCTATTGGCTAAAGGATTCAAAAATTCAGCAATTATCACTCCATTTATTCCCTTTCCGGGTGTGGAAGATTGTAAAAAAGTAAACTTTAGTCTAGAAAAAAATGAGAAGACAGTTCAGGTTGGAAATATAAAGGATATGATCTTTGATTTACAAACGATTGTTGATTTTGTAGGTCTTGAATTTGGTTTAGGGGAAGGGGATATTATATTCACCGGAACACCTCAAGGGGTAGGAAATGTCGAAAATGGGGATAAATTAAAGTTGTTTTGGGATAAGGAAATATTAGGTGAGTGTACAGTTGCACTTGAATAGGGTTTTACTTTTCATTCGCTAGTATAATGTGAATGCTTTGTATCGTTTTTGCAGATGGTTATAAATGGTGTGGAACAAGTCATCATGGTAAACATCTATCCGGAAAACGGGAAATAGACCCGGTCTTCCGGAGTTCATTTATTTTTATGTTTGAAAGTTCTTTTAGGGACTATAAACCTTATTTAAATAGTATAGGTATTGATCATATGAAATGGAACTTTGATTATGGAGTATAATGGGATGCAGAATTTTGGGAGTTATATAAGCCCGTGGCAGGATCGAATATTTTGCTAAATGTTTAAACGATGGTCTTGTGACAAAATTTTTCAGATAGGCTGATAGATTACTTCCTGGCCTTCTTGTCTTGTTTAAAAATTCAATCATATGTTCAGCGCTCTCTATTCCTACTCCGTGTCCGAAATATGTGTCATTTCCAAGAACAACGGCATTTTCTCCTCTCCACCAAGGCGTTTCCGGATTATAATCTGGATTATTAAAGTAGACGACATCTCCAGGTAAGATATAATTCGTTATCATGTTGTGTATTCCAAGATCGGGATCTGCATGCCAACTATATAAATAGAGATTTCGGAATAATTGATTAAATGCATTTTCATCCATACTATTTAGAACGGCATGGTAATAGATAATCAATATTGCGGTAGCACATTCAAATGCATATAGTGAACTATTTTGGTAGATGTCTCGAATCGCATCAGATGGTTTTACACCATCCCTTAATTGGAATCCACCAGCATTTGTCAATAGCCAATATTCGGGATTACAACGAGATTCTACTAGTAGTGAAAATGGTGAATTGCCTTGATTCATGGCTTTTGCACTTACTATGATGTTTTTTCGCAACTTAATTTCAAACAAAAATTCATCTTTGGACTGATACGAATAAACAATGGGATTATCTTGCATTAGCCGAATGATTAACCTTTCAATGTCATCCGTTTGCCACATGTCACTTTGTTGAAAATCCATTCCTGCTAGTTGTATCAATAATTTTTCCTCCTATCTAACCATCATTAGTGTTTTTACCAGCATATTCGGCCTTCTTTTGGATGTGTATTTCTACATCCGAATATAAAATTTGGACTTCCCAAGGGGCGCAATCTTAATACATATGGAGCTTTTTATGATATTATTGTGTTTAATTCGTGAATGGTATATCTTATATTAGTTATGTATTCTAAAAAATTGTAATCACATAAAAAATAAATAATGATGTGGGGGATTATTGTGTCAACGGAGAATGAACTAATTAATAAATCCTATTATCAAACGATTATAGATAAAAACAAAGAAGAACACCCAATCAAGCTTTTGGGTGAAATGTACATGGAGGAAATGCAAAAGGAACGGCCAGAGCTATCCGCCATTCGTTTTGCTCAAGGGGAAGTTTACTTCTTGAATAAAGATTATGAAGCGGCAATTTATAAGTGGCAATATCCTTTAGACGAACAATTCATTCCATGGGCTCAGAAAAATATAGCAGATTCACATATGGAAATGGGCTTATTGGATCATGCAGAAAAATATTATATGGAAGTTCAAACGGAATCCGTTAAGTTGAAATCGGAAGTCTTACTGCAGCTATTTTCTCTGTATATACAACAAGGTCAACTAGAAAAATCTGTTGATACGATTAAAAACGCTGTTACGTTAAATCCGGATTATACCGATGTAACAGAAATAGCCAAGACTTATTTTGAGGATATCAAAGATTGGGATAGCGCAGTAGAGCTTGCAGTTAATGAGGCAATACGAACAGAATCTCTTTCATGGTTTGAGATTTTAGAAGGGTATGCTAGGCAAGGTTTTACATCCAACATGGAACCAAACTATTTTAATGAAGTGCTAGCAACATTATTACAAATCGACAAATGTCGTTTTGAAAGTCTGACTGAAGGATTGTGGATCAGTTATAAGCAAAGTGACTTTTATATCCAATGGCTAGAAGTGATTAACCAACTTCTCTTGAATCACAGCATGGAAGCCTCTTATACCTGCAAGAAGCTCCCGACCTTATTTGAAGAATCGTATTTCTATTTAATTAGCGGAGAGTTTTTAATAAAGGATATTTCGAATTTAGTAAACAATCATTTAGCGAACTGGATAGAGTTGTCTTCTGGTTCTGATACCTTACGTTCATCAAGCGCAGTCCTTGCCTGGGAAGAGACTTTTCCATCCGAAATTGCTGCCACAGTGATTAATGAAGCTGAACACCAATTTGAAAATTCAACTCCTAACCCAAATGGCAGCCAAGAAGGAATGGAACTTTTCAATTCTATTAAAACATGGGCGGAGAGAGAAGGTTTGTTAGAAGATTTATCTGAATTTATGAAGCCTATGCTAGATGAATTCAACATGGATGTGGCAAGTCCGACCAGAATACGGAATTTGATTAAAGCTGCGATCGAATTTATGTTAGAACAAAGGGTAGAATTGGAAAATGTTATTTTGGAAGAAATTAATTGGAACGAAGAAGTTTTAACAGAACTGTATGATATCGAGCATCAGTTAGGTGAGATGGAAAAAGAAAAAGCCAGCATCATGACAGAATCGTTCCATAAATTAACAAATAAATTAACCAAGAATATTAAGGTTGAATTGCCCAAAATCCTTCGAAATTGTTCCGAATTAGTGAAGGAGGACAGTGACTTTTCTAAAATCCATATGGAATTAAATGAAGAAATGAATAGACGGATTACAGACTATATGGAAAAGAATGCTATACCTGAGTTTAAAGATAGTTTTCAAGCATGGATAGAGGATTGCGAAAGAGAGTTCCAGGACAGCCAGAATAGATGTAATGCCTTTAACAATAGTATGAACCAACAATTTAATGAAGAGAAGCTTACATTGACAGGTGACTTTAAGGTATTGGATGACTGGCAACGAGATATAGACCGTATCTCAAGGGGAGTACTACGGTTTGAAAAAGTAAATATATTGTTGCGCAATAATCCTTCCCAGTTGTTATTAAAAGGTGTGGGAAAACTTTTAGGATCGATTTCGAAAAATAATGATATGCTCCATACTAAATATAAAAACCATATCGAAAATGTGGATTATAGTGAAATAACAGGGGAAATCATTAATTCGTTCATACAACAATTAGAATTGTTCGAGGAATCCATTGAATGGGATATTAATCGATTTTTCTCCAATCCACAAAATGAGCTTCATAGTTTAATAGAAGAAGTGCAGGAGAATATTGAAAAACATAACGATTCCTTAAATAAGATGCGCGAAAAACCCGAACTGTATCGAGACCCGCTTACTTTATTTGAGTTAAAATTACGTCAATATGAGTTGATGAATATGATTAGTTAATTATTTTTTGAAAAAAATTAATGAGACATGAAGCCCTAGATTTCTTGAATCAATCTAGGGCTTTTTGTACGGTTTCATGCCTTGACATCTGGAACATCTACACTTGGCGAGCAATAAACTACTTATAATAATACGTGAAGGTGTGGGAACATGACAAACAGCTTAAAAACAAAAACGATCATAATATTTAGCGGATACAGGCGAATTAAATTAACCGTTCATGTTGCAGACACTCCAGGAAAAATAGAAAAAGGCTTAATGTTTGTTGAAAGATTACCCGAAAATGAGGGGATGTTATTTGTGTTTCCAGGAAAAATATATGGTGGTTTTTGGATGAAAAACACATACATTCCTTTATCCATTGCCTTTCTTGATTCAGATGGGGAAATTCTAAAAATAATGGATATGGCGCCTTGTATGGGAGATATATGTCCTATCTATGATCCACAAATTTCTTATCATTATGCCATTGAAGTGAATCTTGGATGGTTTGAAAAGAACCAAATCAAAGAGGGGGATTATGTGAAATTTGATGGAACATTAAGGAAAGTACCTTAGAACCACGTGACTTAGTCATGAGAGGTTCAGTGAGCGGATTAAGATGAATCAGAATATGAATTCGTTTTTAATAGAGGCTTTGGATAGTTACTGACCTTGCAATTTTCTGTTCACCTAATACCAAATGTATGTTAATACAGCATTTAAAAAACTTCTCGTGGTTAGTACCAGATACGGTTGGGTGATGTAGATAGAACTTTAGAGGATAATGAAAAGAAAAGCGGAAGCGCCCGTATAGCGACGTACGGACTGCGCCTGGCCGTGCCAGGTGGTCCGATGTTGCCGCGCAAAGCGGCGGTTTTAATCGGACATTCCACTTCCGTAGGAGATAAAGGAAACATGCCCCTTCATAGGGGTATGCCGACGTTGGCCGCAAAGGCCGTACTTAGTCGGCCTTCCTTTAGTACTTTGAGTCGATGTTGACTTTCACCACAAGGGTATAAGTGCGACTAAGCCTCTGGTTTCACCATCGGCAAGTCTTCTTTATCGCACGGAGGTGAAGGAAGTCTCGCTACGGCTTTAGCGCTGGAGCTAGACACGGAAGAAATAAGGATAGTTTTAAATAACCACCCTTATTACTATTTAACTTTTAGATGAACGTAGTCTAGGTTCCCGAATGAAATTTCCGACCTTTTCTAATATAACATCAAGGGTATTATCCTCTTTTATTAAGTCATAGTCTGTGATGTCTATTCTTAAAATTGGACAAGCATTGAAATTACTTATCCAATCTTCATAACGATGGTACATTTCTTCCCAGTAAGAAGTAGGGGTGCTTTTCTCCATTGTCCTTCCACGTTCATTAATTCGCTCTAATATTACATCAAAAGGACCTTCTAAATAAATAAGTAAATCAGGATGGGGGAAATAAGGTGTCATTACCATGGATTCGAATAATTTAGTATACGTTTCATATTCCGTCCTAGACATGTTGCCATTTTCATAGTGCATTTTTGCAAAAATCCCTGTATCTTCATAGATGGAACGATCCTGTATAAATCCTCCACCATACTCAAATATTCTCTTCTGTTCCTTAAAACGCTCTGCAAGAAAGTAGATTTGTAAATGGAAACTCCAGCGTTTAAAATCACTATAAAAGTTTTCTAAGTATGGATTTGTTTCAACTTTTTCCAATGATGTTTTAAATTGAAGTGCATTGGCTAATGCTTTTGTCATGGTTGATTTGCCAACGCCTACTGTACCTGCGATAGTAATGACGCTATCACCAGGTATTTGGTACTTTTCTCTAAGATTCATCCGAATCCCCCTTTATTATGCTAATTTTCTAAGTTGTTCATCGACCATTTGTATAATTTCTTCTAAATCACTTTGATATTGAACAAAGTCCATTATATCGCCATCAATTCGGATAACGGAGAGATCTGAATGAGATCTTTCTAAATAATTGATATAGTCCTCATAATCCGATGACAATTGTTCAAGATAGGATACTTGTGTATTTTTCTCTATGGTTCTACCACGTCTCTTTATTCGATTCATAATAGTATCGATACTAGCGTGTAAATAAATGATCATATTAGGCATTGGCATATCTTCGGTTAAAATTTCATAGATCTTCTCAAATTTAATCATTTTGTCGGAGGATAAGGTACGCTGAGCGAAAATCATGTTTTTGAATATGTGATAATCAGCCATTACAGGTTTCCCCATCGACAAATATTGTTGTTTAATATCCTCTAATTGCTTAAATCGATTGCATAAGAAAAACATTTCTGTTTGAAAGCTCCATGCTTCCATATTCTCATAAAACTTATCTAAAAACGGGTTTTCCTCTACTATCTCTTTTAGTAAATGAAAATTATAATGACTAGATAGCTTTTTAGCAAGTGAGGTCTTTCCAATTCCAATGGGTCCTTCAATTGTAATAAAGGGTATGTTGGCCATGCTAATCCTCCAATCTACTTTTACCATTGCCTCATTCTCAACTTACCATTCTAACACAGGTATAGGAAGTTTTTATCTTTCTGTAATTGGAAGTTTTATGCAAATTTCTCTACACTCTCTTCCGTAATTCATTATAATGTGAGATATTACTTAATGTAATATAAAAGATTGATGTTCCACTTAGTGATTTACATACATTATTAAAAAGGGCAATTATGAAATTGATTTAATTTGTGTCGGATGTTTTATCAACAAGAAACAGACTTAGATGGTACTATTAATTAATTTAAAAAATACAGTATCTTTTTAGAGTGATACGTGTTATACTTAGAGTAACTTAATTGTTCGTGTTAGCAATACAGGACCTATGTCATATCTTTACAACGTATATCATCGTCTTGAATTAATATCAGAACAACCAAAGTAATAAACGTGCATGATGCACAATGGAGGAATTTCATATGAACACAGGTTCAGTAAAATGGTTTAATGCAGACAAAGGTTTCGGTTTTATCGAAGTTGAAGGTGGAGACGATGTATTCGTACACTTCTCAGCAATTCAAGGCGACGGTTTCAAAACGTTAGAAGAAGGTCAACAAGTTTCTTTCGATATCGAAGAAGGTAATCGTGGACCACAAGCAGCTAACGTTGTTAAATAATCATTTATAGTAAAAAGCTCTTCTGTAACCTAAACTAACTGAAGTGACACTTAAAAGTTAGACACGGTTATGTCATCAGTTACTTGCTCAAAATGAGTTCGGTAGTATACCGGACTCATTTTTAATTTTGCCTTCTTTTCTAAGACGGAACCTGTTCCATCCAACTCGTAAGCAACCTACGTAATATTCGCATTCTTCTGCTGCAATAGATATAGACTCTTTGATGCGAACCATTACAAAAAACCTGAAGTATTACATCAACATATCATTTTTAAGTTAAAATGGCTCCAAGTTAAATAGGGTTTATGCTCATCATTGTAGAGGATAACTCTTTTTTATACGTTTCACAGGAGGACAGGCAGAACCTTTGACCAATAAAACTTATTCTTTTACGATGAAATACAAGGAGTGAAGTAGAATGACAACTTATTTAAAACCATTTACATTTCATAACGGTGTCGAGCTTCGTAATCGCTATGTGATGGCGCCGATGACGACATATTCTGCTAATCCAGATGATACGGTGTCGGACGAAGAATTAGCGTATTATGAAGAGCGTTCATATGGAGTAGGGGCCGTGATTACGGCATGTACATATGTAATTCCAAGCGGTAAAGGCTTCCCGGGCCAATTCGCGGGACATACGGATGCTTATACTGATAGTTTACGTAAAGTAGCACAGGCGATTCATAAAGGTGGCGCTAAAGCGATTTTACAAATATACCATGGAGGTAGACAGTCGCCTCGTGAACTTGTGCCAAATGGCGATGTTGTCAGTGCAAGTGATACGATAGCGGCAGATGGGGGAAAGGCGCGCGCATTAACGGTTGAGGAGATTCAAGAAATTGTGAAAGCATTTGGTGAAACAACGCGTCGTGCCATTGAAGCAGGCTATGATGGCGTTGAAATACACGGTGCAAATACGTATTTACTACAACAATTTTTCTCTGGCTTCACTAACAAACGCACAGATGAATATGGAGGTACGCTTGAAAACCGCATGCGTTTCCCATTAGAAGTAGTAGCGGAAGTCAATCGCGTAAAGCAACAATTTGCAGATGATTCATTTATCGTTGGCTATCGGTTTAGCCCAGAAGAGTCGGAAGAAGATGGTATTACGCTTGATCATACGGTACAGTTAGTAGATCGCTTAGCGAATGAGCCACTTGACTATTTACACATTTCACTCGGAGATTTCCGTTCCTTAGCACGCCGTTACGAAGGTGAGAAAGAAAATCGCATCAAAATCATACATCGTGTCATTGATGGTCGTGTACCGCTTATTGGTGTGGGGGCCATTCATTCGAAAAAAGACGCACTAGAAGCTATGGAAACAGGTGCAGAACTTTTAGCATTGGGTCGAGAATTATTAATTGAACCGCATTGGGTTGAAAAAATGAAGGCAGGGGAAGAAGTCATGACAGAAATGGATATGACACGTGATCATGTCATTCCCGGACAAATGATGCGCATGATGCAATCACGTCCTGGCTGGGTACCTGGTGTTAAATAGTAAACAAAAAAAGAGGTTGCTTTTCAAAGGTATACCCCGGAGTTAGAATGAAAAGTCTAACTTTTGGGGTGTTTTTTTAATGGTTAAATAAAAATGGAAAGTAATATTAAAAATAGCAAAAAGTATTTATAAGTTTATACCATTAAAAAGAGACACTGCCACTTTAAAGAAAACTATTAACCTTATAAGGAGAATTCATCTTGCCTATGGAAAGAATCCAGAACATTATTGACAAATATAAAGGAATTACATTAGAAGAAGTTCTTGAAAATCATAAAGAAATGTACGAAGATCAGTATCAATGAAAATGCGTACGTGATAGGAAAAATATTTACAGAATCTATAAATTTGAAGACAATCAAACACCTTCATGACGTGAATCTATATATTTGTGAACAAGCTAAAAAAGAAGTTGAATGGATGATAACAGTTGAGCATATCTACTTACATGAGGAACTATCATTTAATCTAAATCCAATCCTGTTTGGACCTCCCGGTACCGGGACAATCTATCAAGTTTCTACAAGGTCACTAGAGATACTCTATAATCGAACTTCAGAAAAATTAGAAGATTTTCAAGAAAAATACAAAGAGTACCAACAAAATGGCCAAATTCGCTTTATTACTTTTTATCAATCCTTTTCTTATGAAGATTTTATTGAGGGATTACGTTCGGATGGAACTGCATTTGTACCAAAAGATGGAGTCTTTAAACAAATTGTAATCGATGCTCTTTATGCTGGACTGACATCAGCCAATAATCAATTGGAAGATTACGAGACTAGAAAAGAAAAAGTAATGGAGGCATTTAAGCAAAAAGATGCGTTTAATTTTCATTCAGCCAATCGATTTATCATGATTATTGATGAAATTAATCGGGCTAATATTTCAAAAGTATTCGGTGAGTTAATTACGTTATTAGAGGAAGATAAACGGTTAACAAAAGAAAATGAAACACGTGTAAAACTCCCATATTCTGGGGATACGTTCGTTCTTCCGCCGAATATCTATATTATTGGTACGATGAATACAGCTGATCGTTCTATTGCATTAATGGATACTGCATTAAGAAGAAGGTTTGGATTTGAAAAAATTGTTCCACTACCATCTCTATTAACACAGGTGGAAGATATTGATTTGCCAACCCTCCTTCATCGTATGAATCAACGAATTGAAGCATTATACATTAGGGATCATAGGATTGGACATGCCTATTTTATTAATGTTGGAACTTTGGATGAATTAATCATGACAATGCAAAATAAGATAATCCCTCTATTACAAGATTATTTTTATGATGATTGGGAGAAAATTGGCTTGGTACTTGGTGGAATTGGCAGGAGTGAACAAGATTCTTATATTATTTATCAGGAAAAAGTAGATGTTTCCGCTTTATTTAAGCATGCAACAGACTATACTAGCTTTGACTTCCCGCCAAAATACCGAGTTAAAGAAAATATTACCGTTGAAGATATTAAAGGGATTTATGAATAATGAAAAATATTACAATCAGAGAAGCGTTCGATTGGCTGCATCTGGATGATAATCATTCCAGTGGGCTAACAAATGTAGAATGGGAGAATCCTCTTCAATTCCTGGATGAGAAATATAAAGGAGAAAATATAGTAGAAATTGGCATTCATCGGCTTGGCTTTATCAATCTGGTTGGTATCATTCAATTGAAAACAGTTCGAATTGAAATACTGCCCAAGCTTGATGTAAATGTGGAAAATAACCCCTTCAATCGAAGGTCCCTTTTAAATATGTTACGTGTTACTAAACAATTACCTGTTCAGCTAAATGACCATACAACAAGTGAATTTGAAAAGGTTGATTTATCACACTTATTGGCGTATTTATTTGTAACGGAAATGTATAAAACGCTGAGACGAGGAATGTATCGTAGCTACGAACAAAAAACAGATAATCTCAAACATTTGAAAGGAAGATTACTAGTTTCTCTGCATATTAAAAAAATGTCTACGAATCAGTGAATGCTTTTTGTGAATTTGATGAGCTTTCTATAAATGTTCCTTTAAATCAAGTATTAAAAGCGTCTTTAAGGATTATCAAACCATTTGTAAAACAAGGATCTCTTCAAACACAGATGTGGATGATTTTTGAAATGCTTGATGATTTAGATGATCTCTATGAGATAGAGCAATCCTTTTTAAACTCGATTGAAATCAACAGGCAAAATCAACAATATGAAGGTATATTACAGCTGGCAATCGCCATTATCCAATCGACTGTTATGAGTTCGGGAGTTAGTAAACAAATCGCTTTTTCTTACTTATTTAAAATGAATGATCTTTACGAGGCTTATGTTGGTGAATGTTTAAAGAAATTACTAGCACCTACATCCTATAAAGTCGATTTGCAACATCAACAGAAAAGATTATTGGTTAAATGTATTTTCCGGTAGAGAAAATATTTCATTGAAACCCGATTTCGTCGTAACAAGAATGGAGCAAAATGAGCAAATACCTATGATCATCTTGGATACGAAATAGAAAACTATTTTTGCTAGTTCCCGCTTGAATTATAATCAAGGAGATATTTACCAAATGTATGCTTATATTACAGCATATAAAACTGCTTTACGCTGTATTATTCTCTATCCGGCTATAAATGAGCAAGGTCTATTACCAAAATGGTTAGTACCTAATACAGTTCCAAAAAAATATATTGAGATGAAAATGATACGGTTGGATGATGTGGAAAGAACTTTGGAGGATTTGGAAGAGGTGTTGTTGGTATTGTAATTGATATGTTGTACTTGCTAATTACAATGCTTTTAAAAGCATCACTTTCCAGCGTTGGGCTGAATAACCCTTTTTATTATATTGGTACCGAGAGATAACTCTTTTTTTAAGTGATTATAAAACATTTTTATGCTAGTTTTATAGCAATTTCATTAGTGAATAGGAGTGTTTACCGTCTGGTGTAAAAATGACTAATATTATTTTAATTATGCACATTCCATTTTTGTGTTAAGGGAGTTTTCAATTGATCTATATCAGGAAGGTTATAGCTAGTTCATATATCTACGTTCAGTCGTAATATAAATAAGAAAATTCTCATGCTTTTTTATCTCATATGGTACAATTTAACTATACTAGAAATATTAGATAATCCAAACTAGTTTGAAGAAAACTCAATGGGGGCGTAATCTAATGATGGATATTGAACAAAAATTAGTCGAACATTTAATGGATATGGATACAGCACCTTTCTTATTCATAGGTTCAGGCTTTTCAAGGAGATATTTAGGTTTAGAGGACTGGGAGGGACTTTTAGATAGATTTTCGAAATCAGTTAATAAAGATTTTGATTATTACCTATCGACTGCTCGCAATAATCTAGCAAAAGTTGCAGAATTAATTGCAGAGGACTTTCATGAGGTTTGGTGGAAAGAAGAAAAGTATTCTGCGAGTCGTGAAGAATTTAAAGGACGGATTCCCTCAACTCACAGTGCTCTTAAAATAGAAATATCAAAATACCTTAGGGATATTAAATATATTTATACAAAAGATAAAAAGCTAGATATCGAAATTCAAGAGTTAAAAAAGGCAGTTATTGATGGTATTATAACCACAAATTGGGACACATTATTGGAGCAAATATTTTTAGAAAGTGATATGAATGTATATATTGGTCAAAAAGAATTACTTTTTTCACAACCTTTAGAGGTAAATGAAATTTATAAAATTCATGGTTGCTGTTCAGTTCCCGAGTCATTGGTTCTCACAAGTGATGATTATAGGGATTTTAATGACAGAAATGCATACTTGGCGGCAAAACTTTTAACAATATTTATTGAACATCCAGTTATTTTTATTGGTTACTCTATATCAGATGAAAATATACATAAAATTTTAAGTGCAATTACTGCGTGCCTTGATTCAGATAACATAGATAGATTGAAAGATAGACTAATTTTTGTTGAAAGAGCAAAAGGACAAGCGGATTCATTCGAATCTTCTTCCATGACAATTAATCAACTTACTTTACCTATTACCCGCATTAAGACAGATAATTATGATTTAGTGTATAAAGCACTAGCAAAAAATAAAAGAAAATATAGCATGAAAGTGATAAGACAAATTAAATCTCAAATTTATGAATTGGTTAAAACTAATGACCCTACTGAAAAAATACATGTAGTTGATTATGATGAAAATGGAAACTTAGATGATATTGAATTTGTAATTGGAGTTGGTGTCAAGTCTATTGTTAGTAATAATCAGCCTCAAAATGAAATATCCTCTACTTCTGAATTCGCAAATAAAGGCTATGATATGTTATCCGATTATGATTTATTTAGGGAAATATTATCTTCTGATCAAAATTATGATTATAAGGAAATTGTAACTAAGACATTACCTGAAAAATTAAAGACAAATCACTCAATTCCAGTTAATAAATATGTTGCTTTAAGTAAGTTAAAGCCAGGTGATCTCGATTACAAGATAGAGAAGAAGATAAATATGAAATATAAAGAATTTTTAACACAAAAACAAAAAGATGATTTAGAAGATTTTGCTATACAATGGCAATTTACTTCAATTAGTCAAATTTTGGAGGGATACGCGAACACTAATAAAGTTATTGAAGTTATACCACTTTTGGGGGAACAACACCTAAACAGTGTTGACTTAAAAGATTTTATTTCGAAAAATATGCATTTGTTGGAAAATACTGATGTAGTTGGTTCAAATTTCAGAAAGTTAATTAGAATTTATGATTGGTTGGTTTATAATAAAAATATAGAGAGGTAATTTTTTAAAAATGGGAAGTGCGTAAGAAAAACAAAACCTATTAATTTAATTTGGGATAACCAGAAAAAACATTAAAGTTTTATTAAACCAGGGGACTGACCCCGAAATTATTGTAGGCATATATATACAGCTAGTTATCCACCACTGTATATATAGTTAAAATGGGAAACAACCAGAGGGATTTTTTACTAGAAAAGGTATTAAGTTCAAACGCTGAAATTAAAAAAATGAATTTTAAATATAAAAAGTTACTTCTTATTCGCTTTTCTAGAATAAATATAAAAAGTCCAATTTCTCAATTTTAATGCTGAGAAATTGGATTTTTTATATTTACTTATATGGAAAATAACGGTTGAAAATAGATGTCAACATGACTTTTATCTTGGATAAAAGAAAATTTCACATTAATTATAATGGGCCCGCTTGGAGTTAGTACATCGGACTTAATTATTATTGACGAAGTCATGTATATGGTTATGAAGCACAGGATGCTAACTATTCTTTCAATTTATCTATGAGTAAGCGTCAAATATAGACCACCTTCTAATATTAATTGGGCTATGTAATAATCTCCTTAAGAAAATCTTTAAGGGGG
>NZ_JBHTKV010000046.1:0-12823 GCF_042678465.1 Oceanobacillus caeni
CCGAAAAAGTGTACAAAAATAGAGTGCCGGAAATATTGGTGTGAAAGACACACCGAGAAAAACTTGACACATACTTTTTAACCTGTCGATTACAACTTTATTGAGTATGTCTGCTATACTATATATGAAATAATATAGAGGGGTAAAATATATGAGAATTTTAGCGCTATTATTGCTTTTAGCTCCCGGATTAGTATCTGTTTTTGGAATTAAATTAATGAGAGATTCCATTTTTGCAGAATACTATCCTTTCTTGCTAAACGCTGGGTTTCAATTTTTTATTGGACTTATACTTTTTGTATTAGGTTTTGCTTTTATAGGAGGATTTATTATTTATCGAGACAAAAAAAACAAATATCGTGCAATTCCCGACGAGAAAAAAAGTGAATAAAAATATATCTATTTTTTAATTTTCTATTAGATTAATAAAAAAATTGTGTTATTATATAGAATAATCAACCAGATCAGGGGGATAAAGTATGAAAGTAGCAAAATTCGGAGGTAGCTCCGTAGCAAACGCAACTCAAATCAAAAAGGTTGCCGAAATCATTAAAAGCGATCCTGAGAGAAAATTTATTGTTGTTTCTGCTCCAGGTAAACGCGATAGTAATGATTTCAAAATGACAGATATGCTTATCAATATGGGAACTGCCTATATCAATAATGAAAATTATGAAGAGTACTATTCCATCGTTTTAAAACGATTTAAGGATATTATTGATGAATTAAATCTTTCCTCATCATTACTTGAAGAAATTGAAAGATCCATTAAACAAACACTCTTCGAAAATGTTACTAATGATGTGAAAATGGATTCTGTTAAAGCGATTGGTGAAAATAATAACGCAAAGATTATAAGTGCTTATTTATCTGATATCGGATTAACGGCAAATTACATGAACCCGAAACAAGCCGGTATTATCGTAAGTGATGAACCTGGAAATGCACAAATATTACCTGAGAGCTTACCGAAAATGTACTCATTGCGAGAACAGGAAGGTATCATCGTTATACCGGGGTTTTTTGGTTATACCAATAAAGGAAAACTCGTTACTTTCTCAAGAGGGGGATCCGATATTACAGGATCGATTGTAGCAGCTGGAGTACAGGCTAGTCTATACGAAAACTTTACAGATGTGAATTCTGTTTATACAGTCAATCCAAATATTGTTGATAACCCGAAAGAAATTACAGAATTAACTTATAAGGAAATGCGAGAATTGTCTTATGCCGGATTTTCTGTTTTCCATGATGAAGCATTGATTCCAGCTATTAAAGCTAAAATTCCTGTTTGTATTAAGAATACAAATAATCCGGATGCAAAAGGCACATTAATTCTTGCCGAAAGAGAAGTAAATGATAAATGTGTATCGGGTATTGCTAGTGATACTGGATTCTGTAGCCTTTACGTAAGCAAGTATCTAATGAACAGAGAAATTGGTTTTGGTCGTAAGCTTTTACATATTCTAGAGGACGAAGGTATATCATTTGAGCACGCGCCATCTGGAATTGATGATATGTCCGTTATCATAAGAGAACACCGATTAACTCCTGAAAAAGAAGAGCTAGTTATTAAGCGTATTAATGATGAACTTCATCCTGATACAGTTAGTCTTCAAAGAGGTATCGCAGTAGTAATGATTGTCGGTGAAGGGTTAGTTAAAACAGTCGGCGTCGCTCATCGCGCAACTTCTGCATTCTATAATGCAAATGTTAATATTGAGATGATCAACCAAGGTTCATCAGAAGTTTCCATGATGTTTGGTATTCAAGCAGTTGACATGGATAAAGCTATTCGTTCTTTATACCAAGCATTCTTTGAGTAATAAAATGTTGTTCCTATAATAGTTTTTGGTAACAAGCACAGTGATTTTTTTATTTTGTAAGGCATTCGCCAAATTTTTAAGCGAATGCCAATTTTTTATTTATTTTATTAGCTGGCCTTATGCTCTAAACGTAAACGATCCGCAACCATCGCAATAAACTCGGAATTAGTCGGTTTTGCTTTAGAGATATTGATGGTATATCCGAATAGTTTAGAAATGGAATCAATATTGCCTCTGCTCCATGCCACCTCAATTGCATGTCGAATCGCTCTTTCAACTCTTGAAGAAGTTGTATTAAATTTCTTAGCAATAGCTGGATATAATACTTTGGTAATTGAACCAAGTAGTTCAATATCATTATAAACCATTGTAATGGCCTCACGAAGGTACATATATCCTTTAATGTGTGCAGGTACACCTATTTCATGGATAATATTTGTAATACTTGCTTCTAAATCATGTTTCTTCTCTTTCTTTATTGATGTTTTAATATTTGATTGTATAATTTGTTTACCCTCAACCTGTCTAATTTGATCAGCCAAGTGATCGAGATCAAATGGTTTTAAAATAAAATAAGATGCTCCTAAATCAACCGCTTTTTTCATCACTTCCTCTTGACCAAAAGCTGTTAACATAATTACGTTAGACTTCAATCCTCTTTCTCTTATTGTATTTAAAACCGCTAAGCCATCAATATGCGGCATAATAATATCTAACACTAATACATCAGGTTCAATTTCGTCTAAAAGATTTAAACAATCCTTTCCATTATGTGCAGTTCCAATTATTTCAATATCATCTTGTTCATCAAAATAATCTTCCATCATTTGTATCAATTCTCTATTATCATCTACTAATCCCACTTTTATTTTTTTCAACAAAAGTTCCTCCTTTTATATATGTACGAATACTTTTCCTTTTTATGATATTCTACAAAAGATCTAAATATCCTTTTATTTATTTAAAAAGTTTCTGTTTTATTACTTTTCCTCAATATTTCTTTGTTTTTCTCTTTTTTACGACAATAAATGTCGAAAAATATTCAACAAAAAAGTGATTTGTTATGGACGTCATAACAAATCACTTTTCTTTAACTAGCCTCTTTTTTATTATCGTATATATCTATACCCGCATCTTGCAACATCCATTCTATATGGACACCGTAACCACTAGTTGGATCATTTACAAAAACATGGGTAACTGCACCGATAACTTTTCCATCTTGAATAATTGGACTACCACTCATCCCTTGAACAATTCCGCCTGTTTTTTCTAACAGTTTTTCATCTGTTATTTGGATAACCATGCCTTTTGTAGCAGGGTATTTTTGAGGTACACTGCTAATAATTTCAATATCATACTCTTCTACCTTTTCTCCATCCACTACCGTTAAAATCTTAGCTGGTCCTTCTTTTACTTCATGTGATAAAGCTATTGGCATTGGTTTATCGTATTTACCATTTTTTATATCTTCATTTAATTTACCAAAAATACCAAAAGGACTATTTTTAGTAATGTTCCCAATGACATTTTGGTTAGATGAAAATTTTGCTTGTTTTTCTCCGGGAATTCCGTTATTTCCTTTTTCGATGGATGTAACTGACGATCGAACTATGGTTCCATCATTAATTTCTACCGGTTTTTTTGTATCCATATCTGAAATAATATGGCCTAAAGCACCGTATTTCTTAGATTGCGGCTCAAAAAAAGTCATTGTTCCAATACCAGCGGCTGAATCCCTTATATACAATCCAATCTTATATTCATTTTCTTTATCATCAAGAATTGGCTCTAGTTTCGTTTCAATAAATTCCTTACCCCTTTTTACTGTAATATTTAAATCTTTATTCTTTTCCCCTGCTTCGACTACATAATCTTTAATTTCATTCATTTCTTTAATTGGATTATCATTAATTTTAACAATAACATCACCAACGTTTATCTTTGCTTCTTCCCCTGGTGAAACTGTTTTGTCATTTGTATTTACGAGATGATGTCCAACTACTAAAACTCCACGTGTTTGTAATTGTACACCTATCGATTGACCTCCAGGTATGACTTGTATATCCTCTAATACCGAAAGGTTCACTTTTTTAATCGGGAAGCCATTCACTTCATAAACTAATTCACTTGATCCGGAATCACCAGCATAGAACATGGAATTATCAATTGCTTCAACATGATCACTATTTGCGGATACCGTTACGTTTTCTCCAACCTGCGGTAATTCAATTGGATTTTCATTATTTAAAGTTACTACTTCACTAGGAATTGAAAAATATTTGTTTATAGGGGTTATGAAAGGAAATGTAACAAAAACCAAAAGGAGTATAACACCTATCAATTGCCTAACTGTATTTAATTTAGGTATTTTCATTTGGTTCACTCTCCTTAACTCTAACCACCCAGACCATTACTTCTTTTCAATTTATATCTGTATATTTAATTTGACCCTATGACGCCGGTTTTAAACTGGAGAAACTTAAGAAAAGATGTCTATCTTTACCTTAAAAAAATGTATAAAAAGGAGTATAAGTCTTTCATTTAAGGTTTTAGTATAAATTTCCTTGGTTATTTATTCATATTTAGGATTTAATTATGATGAGGTAATAAAGAAAACTTCCATCAATGGGGGTTTTCCTTCTCCCCCACTGATGGTTAGTCGCACTTATCGGACTTTTCCGGGCGGTTGATCTTCCACCTGCTTTCTTTGTTCCCCAAAAGCTTGTGGTAGGATTCTTACTGCCCGTTTAGGTGGGATAAAATTAATAAAATAAAAAAGCCAGATGATTTAGTTTCTGACTTTTATTGGATAAATATTCAACTAATTGTTTGTTTAAAATTGGATGCTAAGTCCAATAATTCCTTTGCATGCTCTTTCGCTGTATCCGTAAGCTTTGTTCCGGTTATCATTCTGCTTAATTCTTTAATTTGTTCATCCATGGTTAGTTCTTTCACTGTCGAAACCGTTCGATTGTATTTTTCTTCTTTCTTAATGAACTTATGTGTATCAGCCATTGCTGCAACTTGTGGTAAATGTGTAATGCAAAGAACTTGAGAGTCATGTGATATTTGATGAATTTTCTCAGCCATCGCTTGTGCAACTCTGCCACTAACTCCTGTATCAACTTCATCAAAAATAACACTAGTCACCCCTTGATGCTTTGCAAATAATTTTTTAAGGACTAACATAATTCGGGATAATTCGCCACCAGAAGCCACTTTGTTCAACACCTTTAAAGGTTCTCCAGGGTTAGTTGAGATTAAAAACTGTATTTTATCAAAGCCATTTTTATGTAACTTTGGATTTTGATTATGATCTTCATCTAAACTAAAAGCAATGGAAAAAGAAGCCTTCTCTAAATATAAATCTTTAAATTCACTTTCTACCGCTTTTGTTAATTGATCGGCTAATTTTTTACGAATATCATGTAATTGCTTCGCCTCCAATAAGGCATCCTTTTCCAGTTCTTCAATTTGCATTAATAAAGAAGTAAGATGTGTATCTTTATTTGTTAATTCCTCAATCTCTTCCTCAACCTTTGCAAGATACTCTATGACTTCATTTACACTTCCACCGTATTTCTTTTTTAGTCGGTTTATTTCATTTAACCTTGATTCAATTTCATTTAATCTTTCTGGATTGAATTGTAAAGAATCTAATCTATTTCTTAATTCATAAGCAAAATCTTCCAAGGTATAATAATGATTAGCAAGCTTCTCGGAATTTTCTTGAATAAAAGGATCGACTTTAAGATTTTCTTCCATGGAAACAAGTGCTTTGTTTAACCAGTCTAGCGCCCTTCCCTCACCGTACAAAGCATTATAAGCGTTCGTTAATGACGAATAAATTTTCTCAAAATTAACTAGGCTATTGCGTTCCTCTTCTAATTCATGATCCTCATTCGGCGCTAAATTCGCTTGTTCGATTTCATTTTTTTGAAATTCCAAAAGATCGAGACGATGAGCCATTTCTTGTTCATTTTCATTTAATTGTTTATATCTATTTTTCAAAGTTGTTAGCCGTTCAAACAGTATCGTGTATTCTTCCTTTGCTTTCTTAATCAAATTTGGTTCATACATATCAAGAAAATCCAAATGATTATCGGCGTTCATTAACACCTGGGTCTCGTGTTGACTGTGTATATCAATTAACTTTTGACCAAATTCTTTTAAAATCGCAAGGGTCACTAACTTACTATTTACACGGCAAATACTTTTACCAGAAGCTGTAATTGTTCTTTCTAAAACAATTTGCCCATCTTGTATATCAACACCAAATTGTTTCGCAACGTCATAAATCGGATGGGTATGATTATCAATAATAAATAACCCTTCTATTTCACTTTTTTTTGAACCGTGCCTAACAAATTCAACAGAACCTCGGCCACCAGCTAATAACTGTATTGCGTCAATAATAATGGATTTTCCTGCTCCCGTCTCTCCGGTTAATACAGTTAAACCTTCCGTAAAGGTAATAGAAATTTCTTCTATAATTGCAAAGTCACGTATTGATAACTCTGTTAACAAAACAAAATCACCCCATAATGCTTTAGAGCATATTAATTAATCGATTTTTAATTTCCTCAGACTCTGCTTCTGTTCTACAAATAATTAAACATGTATCGTCTCCACAAATGGTACCCATTATTTCTCCCCAATCCAAATTATCAACTAAAACACCAATGGAGTGGGCGTTTCCTGGCAATGTTTTTAATACAATAAAATGACTTGCAGAATCAATTTTAACGAAAACATCAATAATCATTCTTTTTAATTTTTCAAGCGGGTTATACCTTTGATCCGCGGGGAGGCTGTAGGCGTATCTCCCGTTACTTGTTGGGACTTTCACGAGTTGCAATTCCTTGATATCTCTAGAAACTGTAGCCTGAGTCACATTAAAATCTAGAGCTTTTAACCGATCAACTAAATCGTCTTGTGTCTCAATTTCATTCTCTGTTATTAATTCTCGAATTTTTAAATGACGTTGAATTTTACTCATTAACTACTTCTCCTTATTTCATGAAAATACCATTACTTTTTATATAGTGCTATATGGGCTTCTTCTACAATTTCTTTAATATTAAGAAGGGATATCTGAGAATTATTTTTCTTCCAACCTAGGTGAGCGAGAAATTCGATATTCCCTTCTCCACCTGTAATTGGAGAAAAAGTTACATTCATTAATTCATAGCCTTCATTTTGGGCAAAATTCGTAATGTTCTTGATCACCTCATAATGAACGGATTTATCACGAACAATTCCTTTTGCGCCAACCTGCTCTCTTTTTGCCTCAAATTGAGGTTTAATTAAGGCAACGACATTACTATTTTCTTCTAATAACCCTTTAAGTACTGGAAGTATTTGTCTAAGTGAAATAAATGACACATCAATGGATGCTAAGTTAGGCTTTCCTTTATCTAGCATTTCTGACGTAACGTAACGAAAATTTGTCCTCTCCATTACAACCACACGTTTATCATTTCTTATTTTCCAGTCTAATTGGTTATATCCAACATCTATTGCATAACTTAACAATGCGCCGTTTTGTAAAGCACAATCCGTAAAACCACCAGTTGAAGATCCAATATCAATTAAAATCTTTCCTTCAGCTGAAATTTGGAAATAAGTTAAAGCCTTTTCTAATTTTAATCCACCACGACTAACATATGGAATTTGTTTTTCTTTAATAAATAAGGGAACATCTTCTTTCATCAGCATACCGGGTTTATCGAGACAGTTTGGACCAGAAAAAACTAAACCAGCCATAATGATACGTTTAGCCTTATCCGTGCTTTCCACTAATTGCTTTTCCACTAATAATTCGTCGAGTCTTTTTTTACCCATTCGTACACCCTTTTATCTTTTATTTTTTGGCAATACTTTTATTTTTAATTTATCTTCAATAAAAAATATAATTTTTCCAACTATAAATATAATTTGTGTTGAACCGTTTATTGCCACTGTTTTTCCCAGAGCTTTTCCTCCAACGGTTACGGCAGCAACTAAGCTAGTTAATAAAGTTGACAAAGCTAATTGGCTAGGTGAACCGTCTGTTTGATTCAGTAAGGAAGCGATTTGTAACACTACAATTGCAGACGCAGTACCACTAACAATTCCCGAAATATCACCAATCACATCGTTACAAAAGCTTGCAAATCGATCTGCATTTCTTACTAAATAAACAGCTTCTTTAGAACCAGGCACCTTCTCTGCAGCCATTGCATGAAACGGTCGTTCATCAGCGGCTGTTGCAGCTATACCAAACATATCAAAAATGACACCAATAAGAATAATGATCAAAACGATAAATATACCAGTGAACCATGCAACTTCGCTGAGAATAGACGAAGATACAACGGAAAAAATTGCCGCTAACACAAAAGTGATAACGGCAATAGTCAAACTAAATTTAATTGAACGTTTTATTTGTGATTTCATTTCTTTCCCCTAATTAAAATATATGTAGCTGGAATGGTCTCTTAAAAGGTTAAGACTACGGCTTAGGTCCAGTAGGTTTTCCCAAGCAGATACCTCACGTCACCGTGAAAAGGCGGTTCCCCTTTAAATCCACCTTAGCCTTGTCACCAAAAACTAGACTGGATTACCACTTAGTCCGCACTATAATCCCTTCTAAAAGTCATTCGAACAGTCTAGGAGATTTCCTCTAACAGTCTTTGACCTATCCCTAGTCTCTTTTGCAGTACTGATTTCATAGACATTCGTATTAAACCTAGTGGCCACCTAGCTTTAATACGGATTAACCTAATCCCCTCAGTACCACTCAAGACAGGCTACGCTGCACATTAGGTATTTATAACCGTGTATTGCAGGTTCATACCCCATTCCATCATCATAACTAGGCTTAGTTATCACAACAGAGATGGGCCTCCGCGGAAATCGGGTCAACGCCCACATGCCTTTGTGGATCGCCCAAAATCCTTAACTCCCAGCACCGACCCAAGGCTGGGCGCCTCAAGCCGACACAAGGAACTTCATCGATGTGCCCTTTGGCGAATTTTTAGGCCCGCCTTCAGAACAGGAGGACTGACTAGAATACTGCACCATCCCAATTATATTTTATATTATAACAGGAAAGTATCTTTTTTTCTATATTGATTATCTTAGTGATCACGATTGCTAAAGTAATCAGTTAACTCTTTTAATACTGAACTTTTAGCTTCTGCTTTTTCTAGTTCCTGGTATGCTTTTTCAACATACTCATTCTTTTTATCCATTGCACCATCCAAACCAAGTAATTTTGGATAAGTACTTTTATCATTACCTTCATCACTACCCACAGGCTTGCCAAGTTTTTCTTGATCACCGGTTACATCTAGTATGTCATCTTGAACTTGAAAAATTAATCCCAAATAATAAGCAAAATGTTTTAAATGTTGTAATTGAGTTTGTGACGCACCACCAAGAAATGCGCCAGCATACATCGCAAACTCCAATAACTTTCCAGTTTTTAATGCATGAATATTTTCCAATTCTTCCACAGTTACTTGACGCGTCTCCGCTTCCATATCTAAGAATTGTCCCGCAACCATTCCTTTTGGGCCACTTGTAGCTGAAAGCATTTTAATTATTTCTACTTTCTGATTATCATTTAATAAAGAATCCCCGGCAATTAATTCAAAACTATAGGTTAACAAGGCATCTCCAGCTAAAATTGCTGTAGCCTCATCAAATACCTTATGGTTCGTAGGTTTTCCTCTACGATAGTCATCATCATCCATTGCTGGTAAATCATCGTGTATGAGTGAATAAGTATGTATCATTTCTAATGCAATACATGAACTTATCGCATAATTAAAATCATCAGCAAAAGATTCAAAACTAGCTATTAATAAAATCGGTCTTAATCTTTTTCCGCCTGCTTCCACCGAATATAACATAGATTGTTTTAGCTGTTCGGGGATTGAAAGGTTTTCTATATGATGAACCAATTTTTTATCTACTATCTTTCTGTATCGATTAATATAGTCATTTATTTTTTCTGACACGCTTATTCTTCCTCCTGTACTTCAAACAGTTCGAATTCCCCTTGTTCATTCATAATTTGTGTCATTTTCTCCTGGACATTATTTAATTTATCATTACAAATTTTAGAAAGGTTCATTCCTTCCTGATAATAGGTGATTGCTTTTTCTAAAGGAACATCACCCTCTTCTAGCTTTTGTACAATTTGTTCTAATTTACTCATCGCTTCTTCAAAAGTAAGTTCTTCTTTACTCATTTATATCCTCCTCTAATTGGAGTACCTGACAATTAATCCTTCCATCACTTAATCGAACTTGGATTTTTTTATCTTTTTGTACTTGTTTAATCGTCTTTATTAATGCTCCATTTTCTGTATAAGGCAAGGCAAAACCCCTTTTCATAATTTGTAAAGGGTTTAATAATGTCAATTTTTCAACTGTATTGGTCCATTTATTTGTTTTATTTTCAAAATTCCTTACCATATAATCATTTTGAAGCCTTACATATTCTAATAATTTTTTCTTCGTTTGCTCTATCTGTTTTTTAGGATGTTGAACTTCCAGTCGTCTGATTACATGATGAAGTTCTTGTTTTTTATTTTCCTGTTTTCTAATCATTGCCCTTTGTAGTCTTTCCATTAACGCATCTAAATCCTGATCTTTTTGTTTGATTAATTGTTCCGGATAACGAAAGGCATATGACTTAATTAATCGATTTAAATGATTTTTATGATTTAAGATTTCTTTAGACAATTCTCTATTCAGAGCCTGCTTTAACATCAAAAGCTTTTCTTTTAAATCTGCCACTGATTGTACAGCAATTTCTGCAGCACCAGTGGGGGTAGGAGCCCTTAAATCAGCAACAAAATCACTTATTGTGACATCGGTCTCGTGTCCCACAGCAGAGATAATTGGAATCTTAGAACGATAGATAGCCTCTGCAACTATCTCCTCATTAAAACTCCACAATTCCTCAATAGAACCTCCACCTCTACCAACTATTAACGTATCAAAGCCACCAATTTCATTAGCTTTTTCAATAGCAAGTTTGATAGAGTAAGGAGAATTTGGACCTTGTACTAATACAGGTATAACCGTTATTTTTACTATGGGATATCTTCTTCTTAACGTTGTAATAATATCCCTGATTGCAGCACCAGTTGGAGAGGTAATCACCCCGATGTGTTCTGGGTAAAGAGGAATATTTTTCTTAATGGAAGGATCAAAATATCCCTTCTTTTGAAGTTTCTCCTTTAATTGTTCGAACGCTAAATATAATGATCCAATTCCATCCGGCTCCATTTGATTTATATATAGCTGATATTGTCCATAAGCTTCATATACGCTTATTTCGCCTTTTATTAATACATTCATTCCATTTTCTGGTTTAAATTTTAAAAAACGATTATTTCCGGCAAACATTACTGCCTGTATTTTTGTTTGGCTATCCTTTATCGTCATATACATATGCCCACGGGAGTGTTGTTTAAAATTAGAAATTTCACCTTTTATTAAAATTTGCTTTAGATGAGGATCTGTATCCATTTTTCGCTTAATATACTTTGTTACAGCAGTAACTGTTAAATATTTGTCAATCAACGATTTTCCAATCCTTTAGCCGCTTTAACTGTATTTTTTAACAGCATCGCAATAGTCATGGGTCCTACTCCCTTAGGAACAGGTGTAATGTAAGAGGCTTTTTCTACAGCACTGTTAAAATCCACATCGCCAGTTAGTTTACCTGTTTCTAAACGGTTAATTCCTACATCAATAACAACTGCGCCTTCTTTGATATCATCAGCTGTAATGGCGTTTGGTCTTCCAATTGCTACGATTAAAATATCCGCTTTAGATGTTAATTCCCTTAAATTTGCTGTGCGTGAGTGACAATATGTAACAGTTGCATTTTCGTTTAACAGTAATTGTCCTACAGGCTTACCTACAATATTACTTCTTCCGATGATTACTGCATGTTTACCTTCTATATTGATATTTCTTGATTTTAACATCGTAATAATTCCATACGGAGTACACGGTAGAAAAGTATCCTCACCAAGCATCATCTTTCCAACATTAATTGGATGGAATCCGTCGACATCTTTATTAGGATTTATCGTATCAATCACTTTTTGTTCACTAATATGTTTAGGTAGAGGCAATTGTACTAAAATTCCATTTACCACACTGTCTTCATTTAATTTATGTATTTGATCCAATAACTCTTCTTCTGAAGTAGTTGCTGGTAATTCAATAACTGAGGAAGAAATCCCAACTTCCGCTGCTGCTTTTTCTTTTCCTTTCACATAAGATCTAGATGCAGGATTATCTCCAACTAATACTACCGTTAAATGCGGATTAATCCCTTTTTGTTTCAATTCTGTAACTTCATCTTTCAAACTCATTCTAAGTTCTTGCGCTAAATCTTTACCGTTAATAATTTCTGCTGCCATGGTGTATGCTTCCCCTTTTTAAGATATAATTTTGGATAATACAGCATTCACAAATTTCCCCGATTTTTCATCACCAAACTTATTTGCCAATTCAATTGCTTCATTTATAGAAACACTATTTGGGATATCATCAAGAAATTTAATTTCAAAAGTCGCTATACGCAAAATACTTCGCTCAACAGATGCAATACGGTTTAACGTCCATTTTTCTAAGTGATCGGAAATAATGGAATCAATTTCTTGTTGATGATCAGTTACTCCGTGAACAAGTGATTCAAGGAATAAATCTTTTTCATTATTATCTACGACCGACCCAATCGCTGCTTTTATTTCCATCTCATTTAAATCCATTTGGAACAAGATTTGAAATGCTTTTATCCTTGCTGTATGTCGATTCATCAGCTTAACTCCTTTACTTTCATCTCTACAAATAATAACACGATAATCTATCCAAAGCTAGAATTCTGTAGAAAGCAACAATATTAAAATCATGACCACCCGTCCAACGGGTGGTTTGCACAACGGCTATAAGCCTATACTACCGACCAGCGTCTCAAGGCGC
>NZ_JBHTKV010000047.1:0-11811 GCF_042678465.1 Oceanobacillus caeni
AATTCATCTCCCCCTTATCATTGGGCTACGCCCTTCACACGCTTGAAGAGGGAGACTTCTTTCGGAAGTGCGTTAAAACTTCACCTTTGTTTACATAATATAATTATCGTAAACTTAATAAAGGTAGCCAAAAATAGGCTACCTTTACTGTGTTCATTTTCCATTAAACTGGATATACACCATGTTTTCTTTCTGTAAATCGGACATTTTTATCTTGATAAATGGAATACCTCTTCATTAACTCTTCTCTTAATGTGTCGGGATGAATAATATCATCAATCACCATTTCCGATGCTAATCGATAAATATCGATTTCTTCACGATACTCATCTTGCTTTTCCTTTATAAATGCTAATTGTTCTTCTTCTGGAAGTTGTGCTATTTTATTCGCATATACTGCATTTACTGCCGCTTCCGGACCCATAACCGCAATTTGCGCACGGGGAAAAGCCAGCACACAATCTGGTTCAAAAGCAGGACCAGCCATCGCATATAATCCCGCTCCGTACGCTTTTCTTACGATAACGGATATCTTAGGAACAGTAGCTTCACTCATAGCGGATAACATTTTTGCGCCATGACGGATAATTCCTTGTCGTTCTACCTTTGTCCCTATCATAAATCCCGGAACATCTGTTAAGAAAAGGAGTGGAATATGGAACGCATCACATAATTGTATAAATTTAGCTGCTTTATCAGCTGTATCTGTAAACAGAACTCCACCTTTTACGCGAGGCTGATTCGCTATCACACCGATTACTCGACCACCTATCCGTGAAAGTCCAGTTATTAGTTCCGGTGCAAATAATTTTTTAATCTCACAAAAACTATCTTCGTCTATAATTCGATTGATTAAATCATACATATTAAACGGTGCATTTTGATTTTTAGGGATTAATTCCGATATAGGTTTATCATATGGTTTTACTTCAATCGCTTGTTTCATTGTAGGCTTACTCCTGAAATTAGCTGGAAAATAGGCTATATAGTTACGTGCAAATGTAATGGCTTCTTCTTCTGATTGAACTAATACATCCCCAACCCCTGAAACACTCGCATGCATTTTTGCCCCACCCATTTCTTCTAACGTCACTTTTTCTCCAATTACTTTTTCAGCCATTCGCGGAGAGCCTAAATACATCGACGCATTCCCTTCTACCATGATAACGACGTCACAAAAAGCAGGGATATATGCCCCACCTGCCGCCGATGGACCAAATAATAAGCAAACTTGTGGTACACGGCCGGATAATTTGATTTGATTATGAAAAATTCGTCCTGCACCTCGTCTACCTGGAAACATTTCGACTTGATCCGTGATTCGTGCACCAGCCGAGTCTACTAAATAGAAAATCGGAATTTCTAATTTCATAGCCGTTTCTTGAATTCGCAAAATCTTTTCTACCGTTCTTTTTCCCCATGACCCTGCTTTGACAGTAGAATCGTTTGCCATTACGCAAACCTTTTGACCATTTATTTGTCCTATCCCTGTAACTACTCCATCTGCAGGGAAATTTCCGTCAAGGCCATTCGCAAAGAAGGCATCCTCTACATCTATCCCATCATCCAATAAAAGTTCCAGACGTTTGCGAACGAACAATTTCCCTTTATTTTCATTTGCCTTATGATATTTTTCAGAACCTCCTCTTTCTATTCTTTCTTTCATTTGTTTGAAATCTTCGGTTCCAGACACAGGTTCTAACCTCCTTTTCCTTATTTCCCTTTATAATATGGTTTTCGTTTTTCTGCAAAAGCTTTTAATCCTTCTAATCTATCTATTGTGGGAATGGTTTCTCGGTAGGCTAAATACTCAATCGTTAGTCCGGTATTTAAATCTGTTTCCACCCCTTTATCCATTGCCAGTTTTGCTTGTTGTATAGCGATTGGTCCGTTATTAGAAATAGTTTTCGCTAATAACATAGCGGTAGTAAGCAGTTCATATTTCTCCACAACTTGTTCTACCAAACCAATCGATAACGCTTCATCTGCAGTGATTGGCTTTGCCGTATAAATAAGTCGTTTAGCCTGTCCTTTCCCTATTAATCTTGGCAACCTCTGTGTACCTCCAGCTCCTGGAATAATGGCAAGCGATGTCTCAGTTAGTCCTAGCTTTACATGGGAGCTTGCAATCCGTAAATCACAAGCTAAGGCAAGTTCGAGACCCCCACCATAAGCCACTCCATTTATAGCCGCAATGACCGGCATACGTAGCTTCTCTATTTTTGACATTGTTTCACCAATATAATGAACCGCGTCGATCACTTGACTATTTGTCATACTCTTCCGTTCCTTTAAATCAGCACCTGCACAAAAAGCTCTTTCACCCGCACCTGTTAGGATGGCACAGTATATGTTTGGATTCTTGTTAATTAAATTTATTTTCTCATTGAGTAAGTCAAGAAAAGACGTCGACAATGCATTTGCTGCCTCTAGACGATTTAAGGTAATTAAAGCAATATGTTCATCTTTTATCTCAAGCTCAATCATTACCCATCCTCTTTTCTTTTATTTATCAATCTTCACTATCAAAATTAGGAACGCACTTTACTATTTTCAGAAAACAAAAGCGACTATTTATCACTCTAATACAACCAAGACATCATCTTCGTTTACAAAATCATCTTTAGAAACTCTAACCTCTTTGACCGTCCCTGATACATCGGAGGCAATTGGAATCTCCATTTTCATTGATTCTAAAATAACGACATCTTGACCTTCTTCAACCTTATCCCCAACCTTTACATAAACTTCCCAAACACTTCCAGCCATCATCGCTTTTAATTCGTGCACACCTATTCCTCCTCGAATAAAGAAGTCGTTGTATTACATTTTTATTATTTCTACTCCATTTTAAGAACAGACTTTAGGAGAGTTATTAGGAAACATCTCTCGTTTTCTCATTTACATCAATTATGGGATCATATAGTGGGGTAACTCTATAATTACTATGAGCAGTTATTTCATTTAGTGGGTTAATGGTAGTAAGAAATCTTAGTAAAATATCTTGCATCATATGGTTCTAACAACCTAATTCTCTAGCAATAATTAATCTTTGAATCTCTGACGTTCCCTCTCCTATTTCTAATAATTTAGCATCTCGTAAATATCTCTCTACTTCATACTCTCTCATATAACCGTTTCCTCCAAGTATTTGGATTGCTTGGTTCGCAGTTCTAAATGCAGTCTCCGTTGCAAATAACTTGGCATAAGCCGCTTCTTTACCAAAAGGTTTACCGTTATCTTTTAACCATGCTGCCTTGTATACCATGTTTCTAGCAAGCTCAATTTCCATTGCCATATCCGCTAATTTAAATTGAATGGCTTGAAATTTGACTATCGGTTTTCCAAATTGCTTTCTTTCTTTTGCGTATTGTAATGCCCTATTCAAAGATGCCTGGGCCACACCTAATCCAAGTGCTCCAATCGAAATCCTTCCCCCATCCAACGCCTGCAGGAATTGATTGAATCCCTTGTTTGGTTTTCCTAATATATTCTCTTTCGATACTCGAACATTTTCCAATACAATTTGCGCGGTATCCGATCCACGGACACCCATCTTATCATAATCACTTGTAATCGATACTCCATCTGTGTTAGTTGGAACAATAAAAGCAGTTATTAAATTTCTTCCTTTTTCATTTTTTCCAGTCACTGCTGTAACAATTAATAATTCAGCATAGCTAGCATTTGTGATAAAGCACTTTTCTCCATTGATGACATATTCATTTCCATCTAAGTATGCGGTAGTTTTTGTTCCACCTGCATCCGAACCTGCATTTGGCTCCGTTAGTCCAAAAGAAGCTAAATATTTACCTTCCGCAAGTGGGGTTAAATATGTTTGTTTTTGTTTCTCTGTCCCAAAATAATAGAATGGACTTGCTCCAAGTGATACGGCAGCGGCATAACTAAGTCCAGTGCTACCGCAAGCGTTTCCAATTTCCTCTACACAAATGGCATACGAAATGGTATCTGCTCCTGATCCTCCATATTGTTCAGGAAAAGGAATCCCCATAAATCCTAGCTCTCCCATTTTTTGAAAAATATCTAAGGGAAACTTCGCATCTTTATCAATCTCAATTGCCCTCGGACGGATAACTCGGTCGGCAAATTCCCGAACCACGGATTGAATCATCTTTTGCTCTTTCGTTAACTCAAAGTCCATAACTATGCACCTCTTTACCTTTTATTCAAAATAAGGTTGGGACATAACGAAATGTTTAACTCAAAAGACGAACAATCCCACAGAATTTCCAGAGCGGTTTATCTACTCCATAACTTCTGTAAAGATCGGATTTCCCTTTTGATAAAACATTTTTGTCCCAACCTCATTTCATACATTATAGACTGAGGCTTACATTAAATCATATTACAGACTTACTCATTTGATTCATTAAATGGTACTTGATACGCAGATTCTTTCCATACTTCTGTTACTTCTCCATGTCTATCACTATCGATAATAAAGGATCCATTGCTATATCGATCACTCGTTGTTAACTCTAACGGATAGACGCGATGCATTTCTCCATCTTCTGTCATAAATTCTAAGCTCTCATTTTCATGTACAACAAAGAAACCTTTTATGCGATGCGGCTTACTCTTTAATTCTCTTAACATAACTAAACCACGTTTTGCACGGCTCGTTTTCTCAAATTCATTAAGCTTCATTCGTTTACATGCTCCACGTTGCGTAACGACAACTAGTGATGGTTCAGATAATTCATCAAATACTTGACCATTTACTACATATTCGTCATCTTTTAATTGTATTGCTTTTACTCCTGCCGCTCTTTGGCCAACTATATTTATTTCTGATTCATGATACCATAATCCATAACCTTTATTGGAAGCAATAAAGACATCACAACAGCCATTCGTTTCAAAGACATTTACAAGTTCATCTTCACCTTTTAAGTTTAAAGCAATGAGTGCTTTAGAATATCTTTGTGCGTTATAAAGTTTTAATTCACTACGCTTCACCATTCCATTCTTCGTAAAGAAGACTAGATACGCTTGATCTGTAAATTCACGAATTGGGATACATTGGACAACATGTTCATCTTTTTCTAATGTAGCTAAATTAGAAAGATGTTGACCCATGTCCTTCCAACGAATATCAGGTAATTCATGAACAGGGATGGATAGATATCTACCTCTATTTGTAAAAATTAATATCTGATCTGTTGTATTTATTTCGAGTAAGCTTATGATATGGTCTCGATCTTTCATAGCAAAATCCTCACCATTTGAAGCACTATACGATCTAAGACTTGTACGTTTTATGTATCCATCTTTTGTCACAGATACAAGAACATCTTCACTTGCCACCATCACATCAATATCTATTTTTATTTCTTCAATTTCATCTTCTATAACCGTTCTTCTTTGATCAGCGAAGATCTTTTTAATATTTTTTAAATCTTTTTTGATTGTTTGAGATAATTTCTTTTCACTGTTTAAAATCTCTTCCAATCGATTAATTTCATTTTTTAATTCATCTGCTTCTTTTTCTAACTGTGTGATATCCGTATTTGTTAAACGATATAGCTGTAACATCACGATTGCTTCGGCTTGTGCATCCGTAAAATCATATTTAGCAATAATTTGCCTTTTCGCATCTTGTTTATCTTTAGATGCACGAATGGTAGCAATTAATTCATCGAGAATGGATATGGCCTTGATTAAACCTTCCACAATATGCGCCCGATCTCTTGCCTTTTTCAAATCAAATTTTGTTTGTCTTGTAACGACATCTTTTTGGTGGTTAATATATGCATCTAGAATTTGTGGAAGGGAAAGTAATTTTGGTGTACGATCCTCGATGGCAACCATGTTAAAGTGGTAGGTAACTTGTAGGTCTGTATTCTTGAATAGATAATTCAAGACTCCTTCACTATTTACCTCTTTTTTTAGCTCTACAACGATTCTTAACCCAGTCCGATCTGTTTCGTCCCTGATTTCCGCAATCCCTTCTACCTTTCGATCTAGGCGCAATTCATCCATTTTTTTCACTAAATTTGCCTTATTTACTTCAAAAGGAATTTCATCAATGACAATTTGTTCACGATTTCCTCGAATGGATTCAATCTTCGTTTTTCCACGAACGACAATTTTCCCTTTACCTGTTTCGTATGCCTTTTTAATTCCTTCTACACCTTGAATAATTCCACCTGTTGGAAAATCAGGTCCCTTGATTGCAGTCATTAGTTGCTCTACTGTTACTGAAGGATTATCAATTTTCATAATAACCGCATCTACTACTTCTGCCAAATTATGCGGTGGTATATCTGTCGCGTATCCAGCTGATATTCCTGTCGATCCATTCACAAGTAAGTTTGGAAACTTAGCTGGGAGTACAACCGGTTCTTCAGTAGATTCATCAAAGTTAGGAATAAATTCTACTGTTTCTTTATCAATATCACGCAACAATTCAGAAGATATAGCCGCAAGTCTCGCTTCCGTATAACGCATCGCTGCCGGTGGATCCCCGTCTATACTCCCGTTATTCCCATGCATTTCAATAAGCACATTTCGATTTTTCCAGTCTTGACTTAGACGAACCATCGCTTCATATACAGATGAATCTCCATGTGGATGGTAATTACCGATAACCGTACCAACCGTTTTGGCAGATTTTCGAAATGCTTTATCATGGGTATTTTTTTCAACATGCATGGCATACAAAATTCTTCTTTGTACTGGTTTTAATCCATCTCTTGCATCAGGTAGTGCTCTATCCTGAATAATGTACTTACTATATCTTCCAAAGCGGTCACCAATTACTTCTTCTAATGGAAGATCTAGAAATTGTTCTGCTTCTGACAAAACAATCCCCCCTTAATTCCTTGAAATTTTATCATTTTCCAATATCGTATCAGCTTCTTCTAAACCGAATTCTACATGGGATTCAATCCATTTTCTTCTCGGCTCGACCTTGTCTCCCATTAACGTTGTTACACGTCGTTCTGCACGAGCTAAATCATCAATTGATACCCGAATTAATGTACGGGTTTCAGGAGACATGGTCGTTTCCCATAGCTGATCCGCGTTCATTTCACCTAAACCTTTGTATCGTTGAATCATATAGCCGTTTTTAAATTCTCGAACAGCGTTTTTCATTTCATCTTCATTCCAGGCATAAGCTATTTTTTCATTCTTTCCTTTTCCTTTTGATATTTTAAAGAGTGGTGGCAATGCAATATATACTTTACCTGCCTCAATTAATGGGCGCATATAACGGTAGAAAAAGGTAAGTAAAAGAACTTGTATGTGGGCACCGTCCGTATCGGCATCTGTCATAATGATTACTTTATCATATTGAACATCTTCTATATTAAAGTCTGTACCGACTCCTGCACCAATTGTATGAATGATCGTTGAAATTTCTTCATTCTTAAATACATCTTGAAGCTTAGCTTTCTCCGTATTAATAACTTTACCTCTTAGTGGAAGTACTGCTTGAAATTTTCGATCTCTACCTTGTTTCGCGGATCCACCAGCAGAATCACCCTCCACTAAGTAAAGTTCATTTCGTTTTGGGTTCTTCGATTGTGCGGGAGTCAGCTTTCCACTAAGAATTGTTTCTTTACGTTTACGTTTTTTACCTGTACGTGCTTCTTCTCTAGCTTTTCTCGCCGCTTCTCTTGCTTCTTTAGCCTTAATGGCTTTTTTAATTAACATACTAGCTGTATCAGCATTTTCTTCTAAGAAATAAGCTAGATGTTCTGAAACAACAGCATCAACTACAGATCTTGCTTCCGTTGTCCCTAATTTTCCTTTTGTTTGCCCTTCGAATTGTAACTTATCTTCAGGAACTCGAACAGAAATAATAGCAGACATGCCTTCTCTAATATCAGATCCGTCCAAATTTTTATCTTTTTCTTTTAATAAAGAAACCCTTCTAGCATAATCATTAAAGGTTCTCGTTATACCAGTTCTTGCGCCTGATTCATGAGTTCCTCCGTCTTTCGTACGAACATGGTTTACGAATGATAACATATTTTCTGTATAACCATCGTTAAATTGAAAGGCGAATTCTACCTCAATCCCTTGGTCTTCACCTTCAAATGAAACAACTTGGTGTAATGTATCCTTTTCCTCGTTCAAGTAATCCACGAATGATTCGATTCCATTTGGATAAAGAAACGTATCATTTCTTCCTTCATTCCGTTCATCTTTTAGTTTAATGGTAAGTCCCTTTAATAAAAAAGCAGATTCCCGTAAACGTTCTGAAAGAATCTCATAATCATACGTAGTAGTCGAAAAAATGGTTGGATCTGGTTTAAAGTGAATCGTGGTCCCTGTTTTCCTAGTGGTTCCCTTATTCTCAAGTGTTCCAACTGGTTTTCCACCTTTTTCAAAACGTTGGTAAAAGATTTGTCCATCTCGATAAATCGTTACTTCAAACCATTCCGATAAGGCATTTACTACAGAAGCACCTACTCCATGTAAACCACCACTGGATTTATATCCACCTTGTCCAAATTTCCCACCAGCATGTAACACGGTAAATATAACTTCTGGAGTAGTTTTACCGGTTCGGTGCATGCCAGTTGGTATTCCTCGTCCTTTATCAATTACTGAAATACTATTATCTTTATGAATGATTACATCTATTTCGTCACCGTACCCTGAGAGAGCCTCGTCAACGGCGTTATCAACGATTTCAAATACCAAGTGATGAAGCCCTTTAGAGTCTGTACTTCCAATATACATTCCTGGTCTTTTACGTACAGCATCTAGGCCCTCTAAAACCTGAATAGAATCATCTGTATATTGAGTAGATTGCTTAGTCAATAAATTTTCTCTCCCCTCAAAATCTGGAACATTCTTATAGAGGTTGTTCAAAAAATCCGGTGAAAATGACACTTCGGTACTAAGGAACTCGCATTTACCGATCTTGGTCCTTTTCATCCTCCTTTTTGAACACGCACTTCTTATACATTATAATAGAACAAATGTTTCGTGTTGTAAATTTGGGTAAAAATTACTTTTTAATATTAACATTTAAATTGAACGTGATTACAAGTATACTATAAACTCATGTTTCATGCATATTCCATCCGAATTAATCTTGCGAAAATGATTGTAAGCCTGCTCAATTCGTGTAAAATCTAATTTCGACTAGTAGGGAAAAAGGAACCCCTCAACCAATGGAGTCTTCTTTATTTTTATTAATGCATAAAAAAAGGATGACATAAATGAAGTCATCCTTTTTCTTTCTTTATTTTGTGACCAATACAGCATGAACGACTTTAATACATAAATCCATTATAACGGTAAAATCTCGCTCTTTTAAATAATCATATGCTTCTTGATTTACGATTCCTTGTTGAGCCCAAAATATACGTGCATTTGTTTTGGCAGCTTCTTTTGCAACTTCTGGTAAATGTTCTGGTCTTCTAAAAACATTGATAATGTCAAATTCCTCAGGTATATCTGTTAAGGAAGCATAAGCTTTTTCTCCGAGAACTTCATCTACTGTTGGATTTACTGGAATAATTCGATATCCATTTTCTTGCATTATTTTAGAAACCTGATATGAGGTACGTTCAGGGTTATCAGATAGGCCTACTACGGCAATTGTTTTTTTAGTTTCTAAAATTTCTTTTAGTTCCTCTTTTGATGGATTTTCCCACGTCATTATATAATCCTCCTATATAAAATATTTAAAAAAATGCTTGTCTTCCTAGTTACATTCATTTATCTTAATAGTTGTCCCTTTTTACTATAGCATAGTTACCTATCATTTTTCATTTAATTTCCATCCCTATAAAGGTTGTTCAAAAAAGTCCGGTGAAAATGACATGTCGCATTTGTTCGACCTTTTCATCCTTCTTTTTGACAGTATTTATAGTGATTTTACCAGGCATTACGTTATCTGTACGAAAGTTTCTCTTTATTAATGACTATTTCGTGCTAAAATAAGATTAGCTTTAAATTAATATTTCATACGGAAAGTAGGACTGATTCATGGAATATGTGTTATTTGGACTAATAGCTTACGTGCTAGGATCAATTCCCTCTGCTCTAATCGTTGGAAAATTAGGCTTTAAAATAGATATTCGTGAACATGGTAGTGGTAATTTAGGTGCTACGAATACATTTCGCGTATTAGGTAAAAAAGCAGGAATTATAGTTACTCTATCTGATATATTAAAAGGAACGATTGCCGTTCTTATTCCTTTATTCTTTGATGCGGAAATAAATCGACTAATTATTGGTATTTTTGCAGTTATTGGTCATACATATCCATTATTTGCTAAATTTAAAGGTGGAAAAGCTGTTGCAACCTCAGCAGGCATTATACTTGGTATCAATCCCTTACTATTCATTATCATGGTTACAACATTCCTTATAACACTTTATATTTCTAAATATGTTTCTTTATCTTCCATGATTACCGGTGTGGTTACTATATTAGTATCCATTTTTTTCAAAGATATCGGTTTAATGATTGTTATATCAATTCTAACTATTTTCGTGTTTTATCGACATCGGGAAAATTTAAAACGGATTAAAAATGGAACGGAACCTAAAATAAAGTGGATGTAATGTTGTAATGATTAATGTATAAATCAGGTGAAATGTAATGAAATACATCTTTATGTTTTTAATTAAATTTTATCAAAAGGCCATTAGTCCTTTCACACCTTCAACTTGTAGATTTTATCCTACTTGTTCAGCATATAGCTTAGAAGCCTTTCAAAAATTCGGAGTGATAAAAGGGGCATATTTAAGTATCAAACGAATCAGTAAATGTCATCCCTTCCATCCGGGCGGAGTAGACTATGTCCCAGAAAAAATAGAAAGTCCTTTAAAAAGACGATATAAGAGGAAAAAATAAGTTTCCTTTATATCGTCTTTTTTATTTTTGTGTATCTAAATTAAATCGTTTTAATTGATCCCACTGTTTTTCGTTCATTAATACTTGCTTCTGATATTCCCCAAATAAATCAAAATGCGGGAATCTTTCATCTCTATGTATCCATCTTGGATCTAATCCATATTGTTCTCCCCATTTCGTTAATTTTTCTATATTCGTACAACCAACTTTTGTCACAGAATAGCTATCCGGAAATCTATCATCCATCCAGAAATGTGTTAAAATACCAATGTTTCCACTTGACACTGTCTTCTTCCAAGCTTTTAGTTCCTCTCTTTTGATACCAAATGCCATATGTTATTCTCCTTTATATACGATGCTAGGCTTTTATTTGACTGGTTGAAAATAACTCCAGTAAATTAGGTTTTCTTTTCCAAATTATTTTATCATGAATGAAAGATGAAAGTGAATTTATTCTTTACATATTAAAAGCACCTTTAACTGTTATAAAGGTGCCTTCGTAAAAATTTAACTATGGTATTCATCTTTAATTTCTTCTCTAAATCCTTCTATAGCTTCTTCTCTTCGTTTGTTTTTAGACATAATTTGTTGTTTATCTTCGCCACTTGCATTCTCAAGAGTTTCTTCAGATTTCTCGATATTTTGAATCGTATCTTCAATCATATTTTGTAGTTTTTCCACGTTATCACTACGATCGTCTGGGTTTGGTTGAAATTGTTGTTTTTTAGGCATCATTAGCACTCTCCTTTCACCCATTAGTATTATTGTCTACAGATAATCTATACACGAAATTTTTCGGTAAGAACTGTTGCGCTTCATACACCTAAGAAATGTGAATACAAGAAGAAAACCCACTTCAAATTAAGCAATTTATTGTAGAAAAAACAGGAACTATGTGTAAAATAGTTCTCGGGGATTTGAAACAAAATTCTAGAAAAAAAAGAAAAGGCGCTCTATCATAAATG
>NZ_JBHTKV010000048.1:0-11687 GCF_042678465.1 Oceanobacillus caeni
TGATTCGGACACAACCTTTCGTTAGTTTAATATTAATGACTTAACCAAGTTGTGTCCATAAATCTATACTACATCTACTATTTTTAATTAGAAGTTTAATTTATCATAAAGCGGAATTTGACAAATTTAAAATGATTTACCTATCTATTTCCTTACTTATTTTAATTAATACGATTAGCTTTATCTTCACAAAAAACGAGGACATTACTTATTTCTTACAAGTTATCTTCTTGTTTTTGTTTATTTTGGGATCTATTCGAATGAAGTGGAATTTACAAATTGTAAAATTATTAGGGTATATAACAAGTGTTTTCTTTCTTTTTATATGGATACACGGGTATATTCTAGGTTTTCCAAATAGATTTGCAAGTATCTATAATAACCCGAATTATTTAGGTGTGTTACTATTTTGTATGTTGTATTTCCAAATGATTTCGTGGAAATATAGCAGTTCGATCATGGAAAAAGTTTATTTCTCCATTGTATTACTGGCTAATCTGTTTTTAATTTATATTACAAATTCCCGTTCTATTCTGTTAGCAATTTTGATTATGCTAATCGCGTGGATGATACTAAGTCGTATGAAAAAGGTATCTTCCAACTTACTTTACTTAATTCTTTTTATTAATTTTGTATTTCTATTTATTTATACAAAATTAAAGGAGACAGAATTGGGGAATTCACTCAATGAGTTATCACTTGAATATACAAATAAAAATTTGTTTTCTGGTAGAAGCGAGATTTGGGAACAGTTATTTGTAAAAATCACTGAACAACCTTTCTTTGGCTATGGAATGGGAATACGAGCAAGCGACATAATTACTATTCCATTAACTGCCCATAATCAATATTTACAAATACTAATTGAAGTAGGTTTTATTGGTTTTGCTATTTTTCTTTTCTTCCTGTACACCATTTGGAAACTTTTATTGAAAAATAGGGAAAGCAGTCTTGCAAAATTATCTGCTGCTTTCTTTATTGCTATATTGGCATATGAAAGCGTAGAGTTAACGTTATTTCAAAACAATTATTCAATCGCCATTCTACAATGGCTTATCATCACCATAGGTATCAATTTTAATGAGGACATAAAAAATGAATAAAGTATGTAGGCATAGGGCTGATAGTATTTAACTTGAAGGTACAAACCATGTAGGATAACCTTCTTCTAATTCCCCGATAAAAAAGAGCATACCAATCACAATGTTTTGATATGCTCTATTGAACTACGTATAATAAATTCTCTATTAATATATTAAATTAATATAAGTCGCACTTACCCAACCAGAAGTACCATTATATTTCACGTTGTACCATCCATTTGTTTCAGATCCTACGATTTGCACTTTAGCACCTTTTGGCAAGTTTCCAACTTTACCGTAACTAGTGCTAGGCCCGCTTCTGAAGTTCAAGCTGGATGAGCTAGTAGCCACTCTACCGTAGACACCATCTTTATAGTCGCGGTGATTTGTAAATTCTGGTACATCGAATAATGCGGTATAGCTATCTAGTAATTGATAAACATCATATAAGCGGCCTGTTTGTGCGGTTGCCCACTGTACATGGGTTGCATATTGAGGGTATCCAGGGCTTACTGGATTCCAACGCATTTTGTACAATGTATCTTGGCCCCGTTTGATGTAGCTATGAATGGAACTTGCTCCACCAATGATAGATTCTTCAGGAGAGAACCATCCTTTATCAAAAGCGTATTTAGCACCACATTCCACTGCACAACCATCGTAAGCACCGTAGCCATACATATTGTAAACTTTGTGTTTCGTCTTAGAAGTCTTTGCAATTTCTCCTTTTGAATTCCTTGTCACTTTTCCATTAGCATCTACAGGAATACCAACCGCTAAATCAGACCTACCATTGCCAGTTTCATGTAATGCATGAGCAATTAAATATGCTTCATTAATATTAAATTGTTTACCAGCATTAATGAAGTATTGCGCTGTTCCTTGTAAACTCCCTGCAGTGTGGTTAAGGATTTTTTTATTTACTTCTGCTGCATCTAATCCAGCTGGGCCAGACAGAACTAAGAATTGGAAGAATTCATTGGTTGCAACTGGGAAGTTGTTAGGATTAGCGTAAAATTCCACTTCCCCACGACTTGCTTTAATCGTTCCTTGACCATTAGACTGTGGATCAGCTTTCATTTGTTTATCTACCATTTCTTTAAAGGAATAGCCGTAATTCGTGTTCACTTCAAAATCTCCAACTGAAACATCATTGATATGGATATATCCATTTGTGGGCTTCCCGTTAATATATACTTTCGCCTTATACCATTCGTTTGTAAATGTCTGGAATTTCAAACTCGAACCGAAAGAATAATCCTTTAGTACTCCTGATGATTTCGAAGCACTCTTAAAAACTCTAGTTGGATGTTTAAGTGCACTACCTTTTAATGTCTTAGGTTTTTTTAACACATTTTCAACATTACGTTTATCAATATAACCTGTAGTCTTTTTACCATTTATATAAATTGTAGCTTCGTAAAAACCAGATGAAAAAGTTCTATATTTTAATACGGAACCTTTCGTATAGGATTTCAATGCGCTTGAATTAGTTGAAGCTTTGGAGTAAATCTTTGTAGTTGTTTTAGCGATTCCCTCAAGATTACTTTGGGAACCACCTACGTTTTCTACATGGGATTTGTGAATATATCCTTTAGTACGTTTTCCGTTAATATAAACCGTAGCTTCATACCAGTTAGACGTGAAAGATTCATATTTTAGAATCGTTCCCTGTTTATATGATTTCAGAACTTTTGATCCAGTAGAAGCTTTTTGATAAACAGGAGTAGGAGTCTTTAATCCAATTCCATGGTATGTTTTTAGTTTACTTACTGCATTACTAACGTGATTCTTGTGAATGTAACCAGTTTTACGTTTACCGTTAACGTAAATCGTAGCTTTATACCAGTTGGATGAAAAAGACTTATATTTAAGGACAGAACCTTGTGAATATGATTTTAATGTTTTCGATCCAGTAGAAGCCTTTTGGTAAACTTTAGTAGGATTCTTTACTGCAGTACCATGATAGATTGTTTGTTGATTCTTAATATTCTCCACATCACTTACAGGGATAAATCCTAGTTGCCATTTTCCATTCACTTTCACTGTTGCTGTGTACCAGTTAGAAGAGTGGGATTGGTATTTAAGAATGGATCCTTGATCATAAGATTTCAATACTTTCGAATCTCTTGATGTTTTTTGGTACACTTTTGTTTTGTTTTTTAAAGCAACACCATTATATGTAGTTACTTTCTTACTCATAGTTTGGACAAAATTTGTCTTCGCAGGTGTATTTTTTTCTTCGGTGATTTCTTCTTCAGAAACTGAATCATCATTTTTCGTTTCTTGTTTTTCTACTTCATCTACTTCTTTTGTCTCATCTTCTTCTAGATTATTTGATTTTTTTTGTGATTCTTGAAGTTCTTCTTCAGTCGGTACCTGTTGATCATCATCTGCATGTTCTTCGGGTTCAACCTCAGATAGATTTTCTTCTGTACCTTCTGTTTCTTCGTTTTCATCGATCGTATCATCATCTAGAGCTGATTCATCAGTTTCGTTTTCATCGATCGTATCATCTTCTAGAGCTGATTCATCAGTTTCGTTTTCATCGATCGTATCATTTTCTAGAGCTGATTCATCAGTTTCGTTTTCATCGATCGTATCATTTTCTAGAGCTGATTCATCAGTTTCATTTTCATCAATCGTACCATCTTCTAGAACTGATTCATCAGTTTCCTTGTTCCCCGATGAAGTTTCAGAGGAGAATTCAATATCGTCTAATTCAAGGAAGTCATTCGACACGTAACCTAGAAATACATCTTCCGTTTCCTCATCTGTAAATTCTACTTTGGTGTACTTTTCCATTGTTTCTAAAACAACGACTTCCTCGTGATTCGGTATTAAAATTAGTACGTCACTTGTATCAGAAGCTTCTTCAAATAATGGAATTTCCTCATTTTCCTCATTTGATAGAATGATAGATTGTTCTTGTGGAATGTCCTGTTTAGTAGAAGTCATTGCTAAAACGGGTGTACTTACCATATGGAACACCAATATAAAGGCAGACAAAAAGAGACTTATTTTTTTAAAAATTTTTTATACCCCCTATGAAATTGTCATATTATGATGAGTTTAAAGTAGATTTCATGTGTTCACCTCGAAACTATGAGCATAACAACCCATATTATTCCATAAATGGGACTAAATGTTAAGTGGTAATTTGAAGAATTTAGTAGTTTTTTCCTAAAAAAGAAATGTGCTCATGAAGTTTGAATATGACAGTTGTGAAGACTATAATATAGAGTTGTAGTATTATAGAGTAAAAAAGGATTCGACAATCGATTCTTTATGTTGTGATAATGCATATTGTCGATAAAAGAAGAAAAACTAAACTAAAAATGATTGTAGGGATTTTTGTATGATATTACGATGGATAAAAAATAGAGTTACGAAAAAGAAAACAAAGCCAAAACCAAAACTTAAACAAAGGTTAGACATTATTCAAGATGCAAATACGCTTCGGATTGCCGGAGCATTTCGTAGAGAGGATTTTACTGCCAAGCAATTATGGTTATTTTCACGTGATGAAGAGGTGAAAAAGCACCAAATTGCGGAAATTACTCCTTCCAATTCGTTCAATTTCGAAGTTCCCTTAGAAAAATTAACGGATTTACTTAAGGAGAATGATGGAGAGACATTTGACTGGTATTTTAAAGTCAGAACCCTATATGATTCCATCACTCATTCTAGGAAGGAATCCGATGATTTGAAGTTAGTAGAAGAAAATGATGTTCTCTATGTAGAATATTTTATTCGACTAGGAAGATTCCAAGAGACAAGAATAGAAGGGTTGGAGTTTTACACGCAAGATGATTTTTCTCTTATTAATTACATATCTACAAAAGGGAATTTATCTATCATTGTGAATGCTGAACCGGACTCACCGATTAGGCTACAAATTGATAAAGCGAAAAAGAGAAATCAAACGTTGCGACTTGAAGGAAAGATTTTTTCTAGAAATTCGATTATTCAGGATGGGGAGATTGTTCTAGTTGGTCGGGATACGGATCATCATTTAACTTCAAGTGAGATTACGTTTCATAAACTTCAAGAACAAGTAGAGAAAAAGTATGGATTGAATCGCTATACCTATGTTGCAAATATAAACTTGAAAGATATGAACCAAGGAAGAGTATTAGATGATGATGTTTATGATTTATTCTTCAAACTAAATGTTCACGATAAATGGGAACCGAAAATGGTTCGTATCGGAAGACCTACCTTTAGAGCGAAGCTTTTCTTAAGGGAACTGTATGCCAAAGATAATCATGAAGCAATGGTCATCAATCCTTATTTTACATTTAAGAAGTTCAATCTATCTTTTGAAGTATATAAATACCCGATTCAAACGTATCAATATATGCGTAGAGTCATGCGTTGGGCATGGCTGGTTCGACTTATGAATCGAAATAAAGATATTTGGCTTGTTGGGGAGAGAACATATAAAGCACAAGATACGGGATATGCATTTTTCAGACATATGAGAGAGAATTATCCTGAAAAGCAAGTTTATTATGTAATAGATCCAGATTCTCCGGAAAAGCGCAATGTAGAGAAATATGGAAATGTTATTGACTATCGTTCTAAGAAACATATTTTATATACGTTACTATCGAAAAAAGTTATTTCATCTCATCACCCAGATTATTTGTACCCCATTCGAACAGGTACATTTAAAAGGAAAGTAAAAGCAACAAAAGTGTTCCTGCAGCATGGGGTCATGGGTACGAAGAATATGGTAGCGAACTATGGGAAAAATGCTCCCGGATTTGATACGGATTTATTCATTGTAAGTTCTGATTTTGAGAAAGAAATGATTGTCAATGATTTCGGCTATCATCCGAAAGAAGTATTTGTAACAGGTCTTTCTCGATTTGATACGCTATTTAAGAAAGATATTGAAATAAAGAGACAGATTTTAATTATCCCAACGTGGCGTGATTGGATCGTAACGGATGAAGCCTTCTTAGAAAGTGAATATTATGAGCGATATGAGTATTTAATTAATTGTCCAGAATTACATGAACTTTCCAAGAAACAAGATTTTGATATTCTATTTTGCTTACATCCGAACATGCAGAAGTTCTCTAAGTTCTTTGAAAATGACGCAGTAAAAGTGATTAACCAGGGAGAAGTTGATGTTCAGCAGCTTATTAAAGAAAGCATGCTTATGATTACGGACTATTCCAGTGTGGGATTTGACTTCAGTTTCCTTCACAAACCAGTGATTTACTATCAATTTGATCGTTCTCGTTTTATTGGTAAGAGGCCTTCTCACTTAGATCTAAATAATGATCTTCCGGGTGAAATATGTAATGATAGCGAAGAAATTATTGCATTGCTTGAAGAGTATGCGAAGAACGATTTTGTCATGAAAGAGGAATATAAAGCTCGTGCGAATAAGTTCATTAAATATCGTGACACTTCGGCTTCAGAACGAATTTATGAAGTAGTAAAAAATAACCAAGTGAAAAAAAGAGTCATTGATAATCCTAAGCTAGATATGTTGTCAAAAGCACTCTTTAATAAATATAGAAAGAGTAAGTACTATTTTCCAACAATGAAGCTATTCTTTAAAGTAGGTTCCAAAGTTATTCCAGTGGATCCAAAATTAATTGTGTTTGAAAGTGGAATTGGGAAGCAGTTTGGAGACAGTCCAAAAAATATTTATGACGAAATTAATCGACAAGAATTGGATTATAAGAAAGTGTGGATTTATAACCGGAACCACCGTTTTAATGATGCGAATACTATGCGTGTGAAACGGTTAAGTCCGAAATACTATTACTATCTACTAAGAGCAGGATATTGGGTAAATAACCAAAATTTCCCAACCTATATTAAAAAACGTCCTGAAACGACTTATTTACAAACATGGCACGGGACACCCTTGAAGAAAATGCTCTATGATATTGAAGAAGTCCATGGTCGAACTGATGATTATGTAGAACGAGTAGGAAATGCGGTGAAAAATTGGGATTACCTCATTTCACCGAGTGAATATGCGACAAAGGCATTTAGAAGTGCATTCCAATATGATGGGGAAGTATTAGAGTATGGATATCCACGAAATGATATCTTCTATCAGGATAATAAAGAAGAAATCATTAACAAGGTTAGAAATACCCTTAATATAGAGGAAGGCAAGAAAGTTATTTTATACGCACCGACATTTCGTGATGATCAAACATCGAAGAAGAATAAATTTACATTTGATATTAATATGGATCTTCATAAAATGAAAGAATTACTAGGTGACAAATACGTTATTTTACTAAGAATGCATGTCGTTGTGAGTAATAAAATAAGGATTGATCCGGATCTAAAAGGCTTTGTCATTAATGCATCTAAATATCCGGATATCCAGGAGTTGCAACTATTGGCAGATATATTAATAACGGATTATTCATCTGTTATGTTTGACTTCGCGAATACAGGTAAACCAATCCTATTCTATACCTATGACCTGGATAATTATCGTGATAATTTAAGGGGCTTTTATATGGATTTTGAAAACGAAGCTCCGGGTCCACTAATTTATAATACAGAGGAAATTATTGAAACTGTTCAAGATATTGAAACAGTTTCAGCTAAATACGAAAAGAAATATTCTCAGTTTCAGGAGAAGTACTGTTCCTTAGATGATGGTTTAGCTAGTAAGAGAGTTGTTGATAAAATATTTAAAAATAAAAAGTAGCAAATGTTTATAATTGTTCATGATTATAAGATACCTATTTAATGGTGATAGGTATCTCATTTTTTAGCAGATCGAAAAGTTTAAAACTTTCTTCCTGCATAAGTGCAACGTAGGCATTCGCTCAAAATCTAGGCGGATGTCAAGTTTTCTAAAGTAATATTAGGGTGTGATGTCATGAAAGGGAAAGTCACTAAATTAGTTCAGAGAATAATTAAGGTATTAATTTTCCTATTTGGAAAACTTCCACCAAAAAGGAATCAAGTTATATTTGAAAGTTTTTTAGGAAAGCAATATAGTGATAATCCACGAGCGATTTATGAATATATGGTGAAACATAAACCACAATATGAATTGTACTGGAGTTATGACCGTAGACATAAAAAGGTCTTTGAAAATAAAAATGTAAATGCTATTAGACGATTTTCGCTTAAGTGGATAATAATCATGGCGCGATCAAAATATTGGGTATCTAATAGCCGTTTGCCATTATGGATTCCCAAACCAGAACATACTATATATTTGCAAACATGGCATGGAACACCGCTTAAAAGACTAGCTGCCGATATGGATGAAGTCCATATGCCTGGAACAGATACTATCAAATATAAAGAAAACTTCATAAAAGAAGCCAAAAAATGGGATTATTTAGTATCACCCAATGGTTATTCTTCAGAGATATTTAAAAGGGCTTTTAAGTTTAATAAATCCATGCTTGAAACAGGCTATCCAAGAAATGACTTCTTGATTAATAGTACTGATGATACAATGGCTAATATTAGGGATTCTCTTCAGCTACCAAAGGATAAAAAAATTATCTTATACGCTCCTACTTGGAGAGATAATCAATTTTATTCTAAAGGTAGATATAAATTTGATCTACAAATGGATTTAGATAGATTAAAGAAGGAATTAGGGGATAATTTTGTTATCTTATTAAGACTTCATTATCTTGTTGCAGAAAACATCGATTTAACAGCTTATAAAGAATTTATTTATGATTGTTCTAGCCATGAGGATATTCGTGAACTTTATCTTATTGCTGATTACTTAATCACCGATTATTCTTCAGTTTTTTTTGATTTTGCGCTACTAAAAAGACCAATGCTCTTTTTTGTGTATGATATAGAAGAATATAGAGATAAATTAAGGGGCTTTTATTTTGATTTTGAAAAGGAAGCGCCCGGCCCACTATTAAAAACTACAGAAGAAATTATTAGTGAGGTAAAGAAAATAGAGAAAAAAGGGTTTATTCCCACTGAAACCACTAAAGAGTTCTATCAAAGGTTTTGTTATTTGGAAGATGGTCAGGCTACTAAGAGAGTCGTTGACCAGGTATTTCAATAAAAAGGATGTTGAAAATGAGTATAAAAAAGGCCATTATTCCTGCTGCAGGACTTGGGACACGTTTTTTACCGGCAACAAAGGCAATGCCAAAGGAAATGCTTCCTATTGTCGATCGCCCTACAATAGAATATATTGTAGAAGAGGCCATTAATTCTGGTATAGAAGATATTATTATTGTTACAGGAAAAGGAAAAAGGGCAATTGAAGATCATTTTGATAGTGTATATGAATTGGAACAAAACTTAGTTCAGAAAGAGAAATTTGATTTATTGGAAAAGATAAGAAAATCTGCAAATGTAGAAATACACTACATTAGGCAAAAGGAACCAAAGGGTTTAGGGCATGCAGTATGGTCTGCGAGGAAATTTATTGGTAACGAACCTTTCGCAGTCTTACTTGGTGACGATATTGTTCGAAGTGAGGTTCCGTGTCTGAAACAGCTTATGAACGAGCATGAAAAGACAAATTCTTCTATTATAGGTGTTCAACAAGTACCTGAAACTGAGACACATAAATATGGTATTATTGATCCGGTATCCACTGAAGGAAAACGATATAAAGTAAGAAGATTTATTGAAAAACCTCCAATAGGGACAGCACCTTCTAACTTGGCTATTATAGGAAGGTATATCTTAACACCTGAGATCTTCCACTTCTTAGGGGAGCAAAATATTGGTGCTGGTGGTGAAATACAATTAACCGATGCAATTGAGAACTTAAATAAGGTTCAAGATGTTTATGGGTTTGAGTTCGAGGGAAAAAGATATGATGTCGGAGAAAAATTAAGTTTTATTAAGACAACTATTGAATTTGCTTTAGCAAGAGAAGATTTAAGAGAACCATTATTAGAGTATATTGAAAGTATTAAACCGAACCTAAAAGGTTAAAAAAGAGGGAATATAATGGATAAACATTTATCTGAAAAAGCAAAAGAAATGTTGAACAATAAAGAGACGAAAGTATTTAATCATCCAAAGTCGCTTAAAAAGAGGCTTTTTAAGGGTGAAAAGAAAGTAACAATTGTAACAGCAGCTTACAATGCTGAACAGCATATAAAAAAATGTGTAAGTTCTGTTATTAATCAGACGTTATCATTTGATAAAATAGAATTTATTATAATTGATGATCATTCAAGTGATAATACAGCTGAAATATTGGTGGATTATTCAAAAAAATATTCAAATATAACGGTAGTGTTATTAGAAGAAAACACTGGCGCAGCAGCAATGCCTAGAAATGTGGGAATTGAATTAGCTACTACGGATAAAATTCTGTTTTTAGATTCTGATGATTGGTTGGCAGAGGATGGAATTAAAAAGTTAGTAGAAACAATGGATGGGAATAATGATGATTTTGTTACGGGACGAACGATTAAAGTGGATGATTCATCTAAAAGTATCCATGCGGAATTTATGTCATATAAAAATAGATATCATATGTCGCCCTTTGATATACCATATTTATTATATTATATGGGTCCACAATCTAAACTAATTAAAACAAAAATTTTGAAAGAAAATGACATACGTTTTCCGGAAATGAAATTTGGAGAAGATAAGCATTTTCTTCTAAGGGTATTAACTCATTGTAATTTTGCTTCTACTATTAAGGATACTGTATGTTACTTAAACAGAATGAATGAAAATAATGCCTCTCTTACAAAGACAACCGATGTACTATATAAAAGAGAAGCAGATATGAAAATACTTAAAACCATTTATGATATGGAATTGCCTACTAATATAGAGAGAGAAATTATGAAAAGATTAGTTGAGTATGATTTAATCAAAGCTTGTGACAGTTTTGTCTTTGTTAGAAGTGACAATAAAGAGGGTTTTATAAAATATATTAGAGAAGCGTTAAATATTTTAAAAGATCGTCCATATAATATAATTGAATCCTTTGATACGCCACTTTATCAAGTGGCTGCAAAATTAGTTTTACAAGGTAAAGAACAGGACTTTATTGATTTGTTTAAGTGGTATAAATTGGAAAGGAATAAACACATTGTCATAAAAGATGGACAAGCGTATTATGATGTTTACTCATTCGATCAGGATCATATTTATAAATTAATTCCAATAAAATTATTTGTTCGTGCAAATGACTCCTATGTAGAAAATAATTATTATGTTCAAAACTTCGAAATTTACGGAGATGAAATCAGTGAAGTAGAACATGTTTTAATAAGAGATAGAAATAATACGGATAATGAGTTAACAGTTCCTGTTAAAATAACCGGTAATAAGGGTGAATTTCGTGTGAGCTATGAAGACTTAAATACTTTAACCAATTCATTGTTCAGTGTGTTTATAAGATATAACGGTCATCATTTAGTAAATATTAAAAGAATTAATGAAAATAGTATTACTTATAAGAAGAGGAATTTCCAATTCTATACTACAAAAGCTGGTAATATAGGCTTTTCTCTTAAGTAGAGTTTTATAATAGTGAAGAATCAGGCTATATAATTAATGAATTAGCCTGATAGATGTAGTATAGATTTATGGACACAACTTGGTTAAGTCATTAATATTAAACTAACGAAAGGTTGTGTCCGAATC
>NZ_JBHTKV010000049.1:0-9150 GCF_042678465.1 Oceanobacillus caeni
GAAATCTTAGAAAAATATCCAGAAGTAGAATTTAATCTAATTGACCTAGCAGATTACGATATTCAATTTAGTGATGGGCGAAATTATTTGGAATATGAAGGTGATACTGGATTCGTTACAAAACAAATAATGGAAGCAGATGCCATCATAATTGGAACACCTATATTTCAAGCATCTATTCCTGCTACATTGAAGAATATATTTGATTTGCTTCCTGAAAAATCATTTTGGGACAAAATCGTAAGTATCCTTGTTACCGCTGGATCACCCAAACATTATTTAATCGTAGAACAACAATTAAAACCGATTTTATCTTATATGAAAGCACAAGTTGTTCAATCGTATGTATTTATTGAAGAAAAGGACTTTTACAGGAAAGAAATAATCAATGATGATATTATCTTCCGGATCCAACGTTTAGTCGAAGATACAGTAGTGTTAACTGAAACCCATACGAATATTCGTAAGGCTAAGGAAGAGGAGTATGATTTTTAAGAAGAAAAAAAGTGACTCAGTTTAGAATGAAAGACAGGATTATTTCCTTGGAGGAAGATTCCTGTCTTTTTTTAAGTTGAATAAGAAAAGTTATATGTAACTCCAATTGTATTGTTGCACTTATGAGTAAGATAAAAGTACTGTTACAACAACTTTTAAGTTATTAAAACCAAATAAAATGGAATATACTGGATAATTCATTTCCTTTGAAAATGATATTTACAAGCCCTAAAACTCATGATAGAATACGAACATAAGGTTATCGGGTCATCTGATGAGTTGGCAACATATGAACTATCCGAGAATTGTAAGCGATTTAAATTGGGGTGAATTAATTAATTGGGGGGAGAAAAACAATGTTAAAGGGGAATGTAAGGGTACTTTGTGCTAGTTTAATAGGTAGTGCGATCGAGTGGTTTGATTACTTTTTATACGGTACGGTTGCTGCCTTAGTTTTTAACCAGTTATTCTTCGTAAGTGAGGATCCAGTATTGGGGTTAATTATTGCGTATACTTCCTTTTCAGTTGCTTTTTTCTTACGACCTATCGGTGGAGTCCTTTTTAGTCATATTGGGGACCGTTTAGGTAGGAAAAAGACGTTAGTACTAACGCTCAGTTTAATGGGCTTATCTACCTTTGGTATGGGGCTGCTGCCTACTTATCAAGTGATTGGTATTTGGGCGCCAATTTTTCTAACTTGTTTACGTTTCGTGCAAGGGTTGGCACTTGGTGGCGAATGGGGCGGTTCTGTACTGTTAGCGGTAGAATATGCACCGAAAAATAGAAAGGGGTTATTTGGAAGTGTGCCGCAAATAGGGATTTCCCTGGGATTGATTTTAGGTTCCTTGGTTATGTCGGTGATGACACTTCTACCAGATGAGCAGTTCATGTCTTGGGGATGGCGTGTACCGTTTTTATTAAGTGTCTTACTTGTTTTATTCGGTTTATGGATTAGGAAAGGTATTGATGAAACTCCCGCATTTAAAAAAGCCCAAGAGGCGGGTGAAATATCAAGGCTTCCGATTGCAGATACATTACGTTACCATTGGAAAGCAGTGTTAATCGCGATGGGGGCAAAAGTAGTTGAAACGGCACCATTCTACATATATGGAACATTTATCGTTTCTTATGCAACATCCAATTTGTCATTCAATGAGTCCGAGGCTTTGAATGCGGTTGTAATTGGCTCCTTAGTTGCTACGATTCTTATTCCGATTATTGGACATCTATCAGATCGAATTGGTAGAAAGAGAATTTACCTATTTGGTATTGTGGCGACTGTATTATATGCTTTTCCATATTTCTGGATGCTGCAACAAGGTTCGGTATTTTTACTTATTTTAGCAACGGTTATTGGTTTGGGATTCATCTGGGGTTCCCTCAATGCTGTCCAGGGAACGATGATGTCGGAATTTTTCCCGGCGAAAATACGTAATACCGGGATTTCGTTAGGATATCAGCTTGGTGCGGCATTTGCAGGAGGAACGGCTCCGCTTGTGGCAACAACATTATTAGCCACTTTTAACAATTCTTACGTACCGGTTGCGCTTTATATGATTTTAGCTGCATTAGTCAGTTTCATTGCGATTATTTCGATCAAAGGTAATGGTCAAGTGAAGGAGCAAAGTGATTCAAATCTTGAAGAAGTTAGCGGTTAAGTTTTGTTGGAAGGATTCTGTTTCTACTTCATTTAAAAACAAAATCGGCAAGGTATTATGCCTCGCTGATTAAACATTAAAATTTTGCCAGATTACTTTCTTTAGGAGTGAACCATTGTATCAAAAAATATAACAATAGATTATCATCACAACTAGAAGGGATTTAATAGATTTAAGAAATCCAACAACTATGAACAGGGGTTGAACATGAATTGGAATATAAAAAAATAAGAAAGCGAAAAATCTACGAAGAAGTGGCAGATTCTTTAATCGAGATGATTAAAAATAAACAACTAAAACCGGGGGATAAGTTAGATTCTGTTGAAAAACTGGCAAATCATTTTGATGTTGGTAGATCTGCTATTCGGGAAGCACTTAGCGGACTTCGTTCAATGGAGTTACTTGAGATGAGACAAGGGGAAGGGACTTATGTAAAGGATTTTGACCCGTCTAGATTCACTTTGCCTGTTACTACAGCTTTTTTAATGAAGAAAAACGATGTTAAAGAGTTGTATGAACTACGGAAAATATTAGAGGTAGGAACAGCCAGCCTTGCTGCAAAAGTTTATAAAGAGGAAGATTTAATGCCAATAGAAAAGGCACTAATTGTTATGAAAAATGCAAAAGATAATGATGAACTAGCAGCAAGTGCGGATACCGATTTTCATATGGCGATTGCAAGTGCAACACATAATCAGTTACTTATCAACCTAATGAGTAGTGTGTCCGATCTACTTACCGAATCCATTCGTGAAACAAGGAAAGTCTTGTTATATTCGCAGGGGCGATCTGAAAAGTTATATTTGGAACATGAAAGGATTTTTAATGCTTTAAAAGATAGGGATTCAGAACTTGCGGGGCAATGTATGCATGATCATTTAGAAGAGGTAAATAAAGATCTATTTAAACATATTGATAAATGGTAAGAAGCTATCTTGGTAGTCTACATAATGAAGAGGTGAGAGGTTTGAAAGTATCCTTATTTATTACATGTTTAAGTGATATGTTTTTTACAGACGTTGGAAAAAATACGGTTGAGATTTTAGAAAGAGCTGGCTGTGCGGTGGATTTTCCTGCATCCCAGACTTGTTGTGGTCAACCAGCTTTTAATAGTGGTTATTTAAAAGAAGCAAAACAATCTATGAAACAGATGATGAGGAGTTTCAGAGATTCGGAATATGTCGTAGGTCCTTCTGGATCATGTATTGGAATGTTAAAAGAATACCCCAAGATATTTGCGGGAGATAAAGAGTGGGAGGAGGATGCAAGGGATCTTGCCAATAAATCCTATGAATTAACGCAATTTCTTGTTGATGTTCTTGGAATAACAGATGTTGGTTCCACATTTAAAGGAAGAGTGACCTATCATCCATCATGCCATATGACAAGAATTCTTGGTGTTAAGGATCAGCCAAGGAAACTTTTGCAAAATGTTAAGGGAGTTGAATTAATTGAACTTCCCGTTGCAGAAGATTGCTGTGGCTTTGGTGGAACATTCTCGGTGAAAAACCCTGACATATCTCGGGAAATGGTAAAAGAAAAATCAAGGCATGTATCCGAGACAGGAGCGGATTACTTGGTTGGTGGTGATATGGGATGTCTTATGAATATAGGTGGAAGAATGCGTAGAGAAGGGAAACAAGTAGAAGTTATCCATATTACAGAAATATTAAATACTCACTAATGGATGGAGGAGTTTACATGAGCGTTAAAATTGGGGAAGCTCCGTATAATGAACGTATAACAAAAGGGATTGAGAATGATTTCATGCGTGAAGCCGTTTCTTCCGCACAAGGGAGATTTAGAGCTGGAAGACTTTCTCAAGCAGAAGAACTTGGAAACTGGGAAGATTGGCGCAGGTTAGGAGAAGAAATTCGTACACATACAATAGAAAATATTGATTTCTATTTACAGCAATTGAGCGATGCAGTTTCTAATAAAGGTGGAAATGTCTATTTCGCGGAGACTGCTGAAGAAGCGAACCATTATATTCAGAATGTCGTTAAAAAGAAAAACGCCAGAAAAGTAGTGAAAGCGAAGTCTATGGTAACGGAAGAAATTGGTTTAAATAAAGCGATAAAGGATTTAGGGGTGGAGGTAGTCGAGTCAGATCTTGGAGAATGGATTTTGCAGTTGGATGAGGAAGCACCTTCTCATATTGTTACCCCTGCTTTACATAAGAACAAGGAGCAAATCCGCGATATTTTTGCCAAAAAAAGAGGGTATGATAAATCCGATGACCCAGAAGAGCTTGCTGCTTTTGCTAGAAAGGAATTACGTAAAGATTTCTTATCTGCTGATGTTGGTATTACGGGATGCAACTTCGCTATAGCAGAATCAGGAGCAATTACGTTAGTAACGAATGAAGGAAATGCAGAAATGGTAACTACCCTTCCAGATACTGTTATCACGGTGATGGGGATGGAACGCATTGTCCCTACATGGGAGGAAATGGAAGTACTTGTTAGTTTATTAACGAGATCGGCTGTTGGACAAAAGTTAACTAGTTATATCACAACCTATGGTGGGGCGCGCTTAGAGGATGAAGTAGATGGCCCTGATGATTATCATCTAGTTATTGTTGATAATGGTCGTTCGAAAATTTTAGGAACGGAATTTCAAGCTGCTCTTCATTGTATACGCTGTGCGTCCTGTATCAATGTTTGTCCAGTTTACCGACATGTTGGAGGTCATGCATACAATTCCATTTATCCAGGACCAATTGGTGCGGTTATTACGCCGTTATTGGATGGATATGATGATCATAAAGAACTTCCTTATGCATCTTCTTTATGTGGTGCTTGTACAGAAGCATGTCCAGTTAAAATTCCATTACATGAAATGCTTATCCGCCACCGACAAATTATCGTGGAAAGGGAGAATAAGGCACCAATGACTGAAAAGATTTTGATGAATGGGTTTGCTAAATGGTCATCAAGTCCTGCCGCTTATAAAATAAGTACTAAATTAGCAAGGCCTGCTTTAATCCCATGGATCAAAGACGAGGACATGATTGAAAATGGACCAGGGCCTCTAAAAGGATGGACAGATGTACGTGATTTTCCTGCCCCTAGCAAAAAGTCATTTCGTGCTTGGTTTAAAGAAAGAGAGAGTGAACAACATGAACGTTCAAAATAAGGAGTCATTTTTAAATAATCTAGCCGATAGACTTAACAGGCCACGTCGAACCCAAGGGGTAGCACGGCCTGATTGGAGCGTTTATCCTCAATATGAAGTATTTAAAGGGGCATCGCAGGATGAATTGGTTGAAGTTTTAGAAAAACAGTGTGAAGCTATCCATACTGATTTTATACAAACAGATCAGATGGAATTACCAATAGTTCTTGAAGAAACGATTAGGAAATATGATGGAAAGTCGATTATAGTATCCAATGATCCTCGTAATGAGAAATATGGACTAAACCGTTTTTATAAAAATTTAGATGAAAATGTAAATGTTCATATTTGGGATCCCGAATTAGGAAAGGGAAATCAGGTAATTGCGGAACAGGCAGATGTAGGAATTACATTTAGTGATATTACATTAGCTGAATCCGCTACTGTGACATTATTTAATAATAAAAATAATGGCCGCTCCATTAGTTTATTACCCAAAACGTATATAGCCATTATTCCAAAAAGTACGCTTGTTCCTCGCATGACACAAGCAGCTAATCAAATTCATGAGGCAACGCTTAAAGGGGAGACTGTTGCATCTTATGTAAGTTTTATATCTGGGCCAAGTAATAGTGCGGATATTGAAATGAATTTAATTGTTGGAGTTCATGGTCCGATAAAAGCTACTTACATTTTAGTGGATTAAAATGATCACACTAACTTCAATAGGACATAGGATAGTTTTTAGACTTTCCTATGTCCCTAATCTCTTCTAAACTTTATATTATACAGATAAGAACCCCTTCGCCTTCTCTTCCGGTGCTTTTGTCAGCAAACTTACACTGATGAAAAGGATGGTTGAAATAAGAATACCCCAAAGTCCGGAAGCTAAACCTAAAGGCTTTATTTGCATCAATTCCAGGATAATAACAATGAATCCACTAACTACTACACTAGAAATAACCCCAGCTGCCGTTCCACGCTTCCAAAAGAACGCCCCGATTATGGCTGGTACAACTACTAACAAACCAGCGGAGGAAGAAACAGATAAAACTGCAATCAGGTTAACTTCCATTAGCGAAAAGATAAATGCTAAAGCTGCTATTACAGGAATGATAAATTTACCAACTTTAAGTTGTGCGGAATCACTTGTATTCTTCTTCACGTTCCCATATACATCCCTAGCAAACAAAGATGAAAGGGTAAGTAAAATGGAATCAATAGTCGAAATGGCAGCTGCCATAATTCCTACCATAACGATAGCCCCCAAAATTGGCGGTATTAGATCTGATTGAAGAACTAATGGTGTTGCCATGTCCGCATTTTCTAAATTTGGAAACATGATTAAAGCGGAATACCCCCAAATAATTGCCACAATCGTATAAATCAATCCAAATATCAAAAATCCCATAAGCATATGCCTCATACTTTTTAGTGATGAAGGCATGTACAATCTTTGACTAACCTGTGGATTGGATAAGCTAAAGAAAAACCAAGGTAGACTTAAACCTAAAAAGTTTAGAAAGCTAAAAAAGCCATTTCCAGGAACGGTTAAATATTGAGGGTATTTTGTTTCAAGTGTGCCAAAGAAACCGCTAAAACCACCGAGCCCTTTAATTAATACTAGCACTACAATAGTAGAAGTAATAATCATAAAAAGTGCCTGTAGGGAGTCTGTCCATGCCACTGATCTAATTCCTGCGATATAAGTGAAGAAAATAGCTAATGCTGTAGCAAGAATAACACCAGTAGAAAAGGAAATAGCATTATTTGTCACACCTTGTAATAAGTAACCAACACCTGATAATTGAACCGCGCTATAAGGAATTAAAAAAATACAGTTCGAGACAGCAACGAGAATTGCTACTGTTTTACTATCATAGCGATCACCTAACATTTCGGATGGGGTTACATAGCCAAATTTCTTACCTACTTTCCAAAACCTTGGTCCAAAAAAGGCAACGAGGGAAACCCCCATTAAATAAATCAGTTCAAAACCTAATGCTCCAACTCCACCATTATATGTAAGACCAGCAAGCCCTACTAACATGAACGCACTATAAGTTGTGGCACTATAACTAAGCGCAGATACAAACCCATTCATCTTTCGGTCTCCAAGAAAGTAACTATTCATGTTATTTTGTTTTCCAGACCTTGATAAAAATGCAATGAGAATGGCAACTGCGACATATATAACAATGGCGCTCCATACTAAAGTTGTACTCATTTTTCTTTACCCCAATCCTTTGTTATAAAATAATTAATCCCAATAACGATGACGGCTAGGATGATCCAAACAAAGAAACTCCCATACCATTTTGTCACATTTGTTAGTAGTGTATAGGGGAGGATATACGCTATAAGAACAAAAAATAAAATCATAAGCCCCCATTTTAATTCGCCTTTCAAAATAAAACCTACTTTCTATAAAAAATTTTTGTTAATAGAATAATAGATAATGCTTTTAATGTGGTATAGTGAAATATTTCACAATTTAGGTATGGAAAGGTTCGTAAATAGATGGTTTTTTATATCATAACAAATAGTGCCATTCTTTTCTATATTTAAATAAATTTTAGTAGATACCCCTTCTTAGACAAAAAATGAAACCACTCATCATGGTTTCATTTTGGATGTTATATTTTAAAATCCAATTTAATAAGTCCAGCTTCTTTCGCTGACAGTATGGCGATGATGGATAATGGACCGATAATAATCCAATGACACCAAGAAGTATAAACCTAACCATAAACCAATTAAAGTTGGAAGAGGAGGTAAACCAATTTGGTCTCCCATGACTTTAGGTTCAACCGTTCTACGTATGATTAATAATATTGCAGCTTAAATAAGCAATTGAATTCCCGTACTCGTATCTCCTGCTATTAAATCAAATAACGCCCAAGGTGCAAGGATAACAATGGAACCGATGATTGGGATTAAATCGATTATCCAAATAACTAAAGACATGACAAGTGCATTATGTGGAGAGATAAAGATCAGACCGATATACGTTACAATAAAAATAATAATACTAACGAAAAACTGTGCTTTCATAAAACCCGTAAAAAATCGAGTGGAACGTTGTAAAATATATTGGATTTTTTCAGCATTTTCTTCACGGAACTTGGAGTAAAATATTTTTCTATATTTCGGAAGATCCATACTTATTAAAAATAAAGCTATTAAATAGATAATAATAACAACTACTAAATTAGGAATTCCCTGTATCCAACCCGCTAGTATCGGTATCATTCCCTGCGCCATATTGGTCAACCATTCTAGAAGGTTAGAAATCTGTCCTTTCATTTCATTTATAAAAATAGGTGGAAGTCCCGCCGCAGTTTTATTAATATCCTCTAGTAGTTTTTCAATAAAGACATTGATATCAATAATGTAATAAGGTAATCTTTCTGCAAATCGTATTGTTTCATTTACGACTCTAGTGATAGCAACATAAAATATAAAGGCGATACTTAAAACAAACAAAAGAAATGAAATTAATACTGCAGGTGCCCTAGTTTTAAGCTTTAAATGTTTCTGCAGGAACCGAACTAAAGGTTCTAAGACGAAAGCTGTAACCGTGGCTAATATTAAAGGCATGAAAGCGGAAGAATAGAAATATAGAATAATTGCAATTAATATAAGTGAAACTGCAATAATAATCCGTTTGGTTGTAAAAAACTTAGCCAAATAAAAACTCCTTTCAATTACGAATACTTTTATTATATATGAGGTATCCAATTGTTCCCAATACTTAAGAAAGTAATTTGTTATATATTTTTTTCGCGTAATGACGAAATGAAGGATTTTTCTTGAGTTTTCTTTCTTTTACAAAGGATTCAAATTGCCTTTTACGTTCAAATTGTATTTGCTCGCTTTC
>NZ_JBHTKV010000050.1:0-8950 GCF_042678465.1 Oceanobacillus caeni
CTTGTTACCCACCCGCATAGCAGGTGGTTTTCTGTTTCGCACGCTGCCGCGTACTCAACGGACTAAAGTCATAATAATGAAAAGACTGAAATTTTAAGTTAAGAATTTCAGTCTTTTCTATAACTAATTTTAATTAGTCACACTAATCTTAGGTGCAAAAATTTGTTTATATTGGTAATCTCCATCCACCTCATCTATGGCAATAACGCATGCATTATCAAACGGTTTAGGTTTTGCTTTATTATCGATTGGCCACTGCATCATAAACGTCAAAAATGCATGCATGAAAGCAGAATGACTTACCATGATCACATCTTCATAACGATTTTGTTGCTTGACTCGCTGAAGAAACGTATTATAAAACATAGTGGCACGAAGGTAGACATCTGCCATTGATTCTCCATTTGGATAGCGATAGAAAAACGAACCAGAAGCTTTAAATTCCTTCTTTAGCTGTGGTGTACGATTATTAATGTTAAGCAAGTTTCCTAATTCCCACTCGCGTATTAATGGATTTTGGAGAAAAGGAACTTCACCCGGTAGTTCCGCATGTATGGCTTTGGCGGTTTGCATCGTTCGTGCATAAGGTGAACTATATAAAATAGTTTTTTCACTTACTACGTTTTTCAAAAAATCAGCTGTAGCTTTTGCCTGCTTCTGCCCAAGTTCTGTTAAATTGTGCTCCGAATCATGAATGTGTTCCATTATCGTATAATCTACATTATGTTCGGATTCCCCGTGCCTTATTAAATAAATCGTCAAACCCTTCACCCCTTGTTCTTTCCGAATTTATTTAAATTTCCCTTAATTAACATTCTCTTCTCTACTTTATCAAATTTTATTAATGTTGGTAAAGTGAAATGTTAAAATTATTGGAATATTAATAAAAAGGACTTCCGTTAGCGAGATTTCCTTGATACCCTACTGATGCGAAAAAAGACAATCCACCATCGGCAGATTGTCTTCACTCTTATTTTATTTCATATATCGATACTCCAACAAACTCTTCAGTGCGGCTACTTCTTCTAACAATTCCTGTCCGACATTCGTTTCTCGAACCATCTTCCGTTCCACTTCTTCATCCACTACCCGTTTCACGGATAAAACATCTGTTCCATTTTCTAATAAATTTTCTTTAGAATTAAAATGTTTATGAGCAACGAGTTTCATACCGTATGAATTATAAAGTAACGTGTATCCAGCGATTCCTGTTGTAGATTGATAAGCCTTAGAGAAGCCCCCATCAATGACAATCATCTTCCCATTTGCTTTAATTGGGTTTTCCCCTTCAATTTCTTTTACAGGTGTGTGGCCATTTATGATATGACTATGATCTGGATCAAGCCCAAAGTCTGTTAAAATTTTACGGCAAATATCTTCATTTTCACGTAGATAGTAATATGGATTCTTCGTTTCTTTATGGGTTTCTTTGTCCTTTATAAAATATCGTTCAAAGGTTGTCATGGCTCTTTTTCCAAATAGTGATGAATATTCTCCAGTCCATAAATACCAGACCATATCTGTTGAGAGATCATCTGTTTCTTCTGGATGAGCAAATGCATATCGTAAATGATACTCAAAAATATCAAGTAAATCACGACCGCCATATGTAGTATCTTCAATTACCATTTCTTCCATATTTCCCTTTTCATCTAAAGGAATGCAGCCATGAATTAATAAGTTACCGTTATATTTTAAATAGAGGCTACCTTTTTTCATAAGAAAATGGATGTGTCTTGCTAGTTTCTCTGAATGCTGAACAGAGAATAATAGTTTGTCAATCACTTCTTGTTCTTCTTCTATAAGTTGTTCTGGATTATCGGGGTTAACGGTTGCGAAACAGGTGTTTTCAAGTTTGTACGTCTTCCCTTGAATCTTTATTTCATTTTTATCATAATCAATATTCTCAAGCAAAAGTCTTTCTGACATGTTAAAGAATGGACGTCTTTTAATAATAGGCATTTCCAGTTTGAACTGAATCATCGCAATGGCTTGATGCATTTTCGTGATTTGTAAACGTTCTTGATCGGTTATTTTTTTACCTGTCTGTACCTTAGGTCTAAAAGCTGGATTGTCTGTGTAATACTTTTCCGCAAGATTAAGAAGAGGTCTTAAATTGATTCCATACACATCTTCAATAATATCCAAATTATCGTACCTAGCGCTAATGCGGAGAATATTAGCGAGACAAACTTTTGAACCTGAGAAGGCACCTATCCATAATACATCATGATTTCCCCATTGAATATCAACTGAATGATAATCAATCAATGTATCCATAATTTTATCAGGTTGCGGCCCACGATCATAAATATCCCCAACTACATGAAGATGGTCCACTACTAATCGCTGCATACAATAAGCAAGCCCAATAATCAATTTATCAGCCTGGCCAAGAGAAATTACTCGTTCGACAATGATATTGTAATAAGGTTCCTTATTTAATAGTTCATCTTCCGTTTTATATAGTAACTCTTCAATGATATATACAAATTGCTTCGGTAAGGCTCTTCGTAATTTCGAACGTGTATATTTTGAAGAAGCGAAAGATATAAGCTTGACTAAATGTTTAATGGTTTCTGCATACCAGTCGTGTAACTCCTTATTATTGCCGAAGTTATGTTTTATTAATTGTAGCTTATCTTCAGGATAATAAACCAATGTTGTCAATTCATTAATTTTTTCCTCTGATAGAACGCTAAAGAATAGCTCTACAATTTTCTCCCTTACTCTACCAGAACCATTTCTTAAAACATGTTGGAAGGATTGAAACTCCCCATGTAAGTCACTTACAAAGTGCTCTGTCCCTTTTGGTAAATTAAGAATGGCTTCCAGATTAATTAGTTCATTAATCACTTTCTCCTCACTATCATATTTCTCTGCAAGTAAATCCAAATATTTCTTATTCATTATGATTCATCCCCCCTATAGGCTCCTAATTGGTTAATAGAATATCATTAGTACTAGGAAATTAAATATTTTTATAGAGTATGTTCTTATATTTTAACATATTGGGTAATTTTTTATTATATTAAGGGGCTATCGTATTCATTAATTACATGATATACCTGCCAAGCTTGTATTTTTTCAGGGTTTTATACGTCACAGGTCTTGAGGGAATCTCCTGCTCCTTAAGTGATGAAAAAAGTGCCTAGCCCCACTGCTTTATTATAGTTCAGCAGTGGGGCTAGGCACCTTAACGTGGATTTACGATCTTTAAAATATGAATCAGATAAAAACACTTCATTGATAACTATTATACTTATTTGTCCTTTCTCCAATATTCCCTGTGGTAAGTACAAACGAGACGTTAGCTACTTACTCTATTTTTCACTGTACCGAATAAGTATTCTATATAGGTACATCTAGTGTCTAAATAACTAATTCTAAATATAGAAGAAAATTTTATATCCATTTTCTTCTTGAAATTCGCTGTTGAAAATCTCTATTTTTAAATTCAAGTGCATGGTCTCTTTCCCTTTGTTTTCTTTGATCTCTTTCAATTAAAGAATCTAGTTTTTTTACTGCCCTTTCCAATTCCATTTCATTTATTTCACCTTTAGCATAAATACTGCATAAAATACTATATGCAATAGCTTTTGTTTCTATATTTATAACTAGATCTACATCTGAATTTCCGCTTTTATCTATCAGTGTATTTAACCTATTTTCAAGTCGTTTTTCCACTTTTCTTAACACCTCATATCGATAGAGGGATACTTTTTCTAAGTACCCCTCTGAAATTTAGTTAGATATCAAATCTTTGATTTTGATCTTGATCTTGCTCCTGATCGGAATCTGATTCGGATCTAGCGCGTACTCTTGCACGAGAATCACTGTCTACGTGAATATCCACATCTACTCTTGAGTTACCACTCTTTACTACTTTAGCAATGTTAGTATTCTTATCTTTAACTTGGACTTCATTTTCATTGTCTGAATCAATGTCACTTCTAAAATCAAGTTCGTTATCTACATCGCTTCTTGAACTACTTCTGGAATTACTTCTTGACTCTGAATTACCAGATCGCCTTCCATCGTCCCCGAAGAAATCTGGGTTTCTCCATACTTTGCTCATAGCTTTCCCTCCTTTTTCTTTTGTCGATATATTATATTCGTGTTATGGAGACATGCTTAGATGATAACCCTATTAAAGTATGGTTAAAGACATATTTTTCAAGAAGTTTTAAGGAACACTATTATGTAAACCCATTTTTAATAACATCACACTATCGTCATTACAGGCAAAAAAACACAGGATATTTATCAATGCTAATAAGCCAAAAACGTGTATTCGGATTTTCCGAATACACGTTTTTTGGCTAATGGTTGTTTTCTCTTGTAGTAGCCATACCTTGAATTAAATTTTCTTCACTTGATTCATGATAAATCTGCTTTTCGGTAAACTCGGCATTCGCCTCATACTATAACTTAGGTTTTGGTCTGGTACATTGTAATCCATATGATTCACCAGCAAGTTTAAGCTTGTTTTCATTATTTCAATAGTCAATACTTCCCCAGGACAACGATGACCTTTAGCATACTTTCCGCCACCTTGAGGAATAAAATCATAGGGATTCTCTGTTCTATCTTTGAACCGTTCAGGATTAAATTGCTCTGGATTATTCCATATATCAGGATGGTGATTTGTCCCATAAATATCTAACAGAACAAGGTTTCCCTTTTTAAAATCATGTCCTTTCCATAGAAAATCTTCACGTACTCTAGCTACTGCACATGGGAAAAATGGATAATAGCGGCGTACTTCCTGTACAAACATTTCATAAACATCTTCCCTGGCGTGGGATAGCCTTTCTTTTTCTTTCGGATTTTCAACTAAGGATAATGCAACAAAAACAATATAGATAGTAATAGCAACAATTGGACGTATAATATTAAGGATCTCTACAGCTACTACCTCGGGATTTAAAAGTTCTCCATGTGTGTCCCGATACCAAGTCATACGATGTAGGGCTGTTTCTTCAGGTGCATCAAGGTTCCCTTTACGAACATCTTTAACTATGTTTTGCAACCACATCTCTAAAGTATTCCGAGCTTGTCTCCCTTTCCAATGTCGTGGACCAACAGATCCAGCGGAATCAAATAACGCCTCCAATTGTCTTGCTCTGATGGCGATATCATTTTGGGGTAATGGAACCCCTGCCCATTTACAAGCTGTCGTAGCTAATATGTTTGTTACTTCTTCATATAAAACAATCTTTTCCTTATGAATCCACACATCAAGCGTTGATGTCCATTCCTCTCTAAATATCCTTACAACATCTTGTAGTCGTTTCTCCGTCATTAGTGACAAAAATAATTGTTTTCGATGTTTGTGACTGGAATCATCTATTGTTTGTATCGATTTTTCACCGAATAAAGTTTGCCGTAATCTTTTGGGAGCGGCTCCATTTCTTTTCAACTTTAATTCGTCATAGAAAATTTTAACGGCCTCTTCCCCAGCAATGCAAACAGTCTTCTGTCCACCTAGCAACCTAGTTTCAAACATATCTCTTCCAAAACGTTTTCTTCGATTTGATATGTATAAATAGCCATCTTTCAACATAGCTAATGTATTATCAAAACCTTTATCAATTGGAATCTGCTCTCGATATGGCATTATCACTCACTCCATTTAATTATTGGTTAGAAATCGGACTCCTATCATTAGTATGTCTTGTATATCCTTATTATATGAGAAGCCAAAAAGAAAACAGATGACGGCTATGTGTGTTTCAAATGCTTGACAAAATAAAAAGGAAGAGTAGCTCCCTTCCCTCTTTTTCTATTTATTCACTTCGATCTGATGCTCTGTATGTTCATGAAGACCTTCGTCATTTTCAACATGAATGACTATTTTGTACATTCCTTCTTTAGCAAACGAATAGGAATTAGTGTATTCACCTGAAACAGTTTCGTCCGCGTCAACCCAATCATGTATATCCGAGTTGTCATTAACAATTTCATATCGGACACGAGCGCCCTCAAACGGTTCATCCTTCATCTGTAAATTTACAGTAAGCTTTACTTCTTCATTTACCTTCGTATTTTCTGGTTTTATAAAGTGCATATCAAGACCTTCCCCATGACCAGAATGTTCATGGGTTTCTCCATCATGTTGATGTTCATCCTCGTGATTGGAACTTGCTCCGTCTCCAATGGTAATTGATTTTTTCGGCATCGTGTGCAAATCTCTTGCCGTCGTATGGGCATACATTTCATAAACTCCATCTGAATCAAAAGATACTTGTGCTGTGTATGTACCATCCTCATTATTGTTAGCTTCAATCTTAGTACTATCCTCTTCATTTCCTTGTTTCCAATATTCAAAAGTGACTTCATCCGCATCCTTCACTTTTTCATCCCCATATGTAACGATTGCCTTCAATTCTACTGTTTCACCTACATCAGCCTTATCAACTACTTCGAAATCAACTTCAAGCATTTTTAGCTCTTCTGATTCCTGCGACTGATCCGTATCATTATCATTATTACATGCAGCTAAAACAGCCATTGTTAATGCCACAATCAATATTAAAATTCTTCTCCCCACTTTTCATAACCTCCACTACTTTGTCTAATGATGTTTTCTAGAACACGGGTCATTTCCATTCAACTTAAGGATACGGACTTGCACCCTAACAACAATGTAACAGTAGCATGACAGCTAATCAATAGATTATATGTGAAAGATATGTGAAAACGCCTTGTTACACATCAGTAGTGATTTTAAAACATAGGATACGTGTTTCTTGGACAAATTAATGGTAAGGAGGGATACTTTCAAATGAAGAAAAAACAAAACCAACCAGAACAAGGAATTCTTGAATTAAACAAAGGTTTCTATGGAGAAAATCTTAATGAGACCTTTGTGGACCTTTTAGGAAAAAATAATATTGAGCTAGATATTAATAATCCTAAGAATAATGATAAAGATAATGAAGATATGTAACTTTAATGGAACAACTTCAATTGCTTAATCCAGGTTAATTTGCAATGTGAGTGTCTTTTTATTCTGTTTTGTGCATTAAAATAGATAGGGGGAATCCCCTATCTAAATATTCATCAAAAATTCAAAATAGTTATAGCTAAAATCTTAGAACGTTCAAATAACGATTCAATACTGATATGCTAATTAGTGTAATTTTACAGTTATATCTCTGTTAATGCGAATGTCTAGAACGCGTAGGAAAGGACTGTTCCTGTTCGGCCAAGTATTCGAATTTATACCATGTAACAAGCATGAGCACTCCGCTTACAATAAGAAGTAAACTCGTTACAACAAATACTGTAGAGAACCCATTGATTGCAGCCAAAAATCCACCAAGTGCAGGTCCAATGATATTCCCTAAAAATCGTAAACTAGTATTGTATCCTATTACTTCTCCTTGCATGGAAAGTGGTGCTGCAGTTCGTATGTAAGCCATTCGAACTGGAACAATACCACCTATGGATACACCTAATAAGAATCGTAAAATGACAAGTTGCCATATATTCGTTACAAATGCACCTGGTAAGTAAACCATTCCTGCAACAAAAAGTAAAATGATTAGAATCTTAGTATGTCCATGCTTATCTCCATATTTCCCCCAACGTCTTGACATTAGTAAATTTCCCAGGCCCGCGGCTGAAAAGGCTAAGCCTGCAAAGAATGCCAAACTTTCAGGGCCATGAATTTCGGCAACAAATAAGGAAAGAATGGGCTGAATACTAAAGTGTGCGATTTGAACAAGTGTAGATAAGAGCAAAACAACGAGTAGTACAGGACTACGTAATATATATAGGATTACTTCTTTACTAGAGTAAGATTTATAATCTTTTGCATCATTTGAGAGTTTAACGTTGATTTCTTTTATTCCAAAAGCTACGAGAATGGCTGAAATAAAGATTGTTAATGAAATCCACTTAAATGTCCCAGCAAAACCAAACGTATCAGCAAGTATTCCCCCTAGCATTGGTCCCATTAATGAGCCCGTAATATTTCCAGTTTGCAATGTTCCAAGTACTTTACCAGCGACTTCTTTAGGTGTTTGTGTTGAAATGAAAGCTTGAGACATTGGGATAAAGCCGGTTACAATTCCCATAAAAAGCCGTAATAAAAAAAGTTGCCAAACCGTTGTAGCAAACCCCATTAGAAAAACAGAAACGCCAATTCCTATAGCAGATATAATGAGAATCGGTTTTCTTCCGTGTTTATCACCAAATCTTCCCCAAATCGGTGAAAAAATAAATGCTGTGACAAAGGTAACCGCGAAAGTTAATCCTGACCATGTTTGAACATATGAATCAGAGAAGTTTCCCATTGATTCAATGTATAAGGAAAGGAATGGAATAACCATTGTCATACTTCCGGCAATAAAAAAATTAGCAAACCACATGATTGCTAAGTTACGCTTGACCGTTAATTCTGAATCAACGATTGTATTACCTTCCTTCAACATATAATTATATTGGTACTTTAAGCATACCCTATTAAAGAAAAAATTTAAAGAATACAGCTCTAACTGTATAATTTGTACAATATCGTAAAGGTCCATAATGCCTTTACTACATTATCTATACTCACCGACTGTCAGTGAAACTCCTTCAATGAATAATTACTTTCATTCCGGTAAATGTAATAATGGTTGTATTCGGTTAAATATTAATGTGTTTGAAGAAATATGCAGTATCTAACCCAACTTTCCATGCATATTTCATGAACCGAAAAACCGTACCATATCATATATTGGAGGAATGAACATGGTTAAAGACGGAAAAACAGATAAGGTGAAAACAAATAAAGCCAAGCTACCAGATGAGCAACGACGAGCAAAAGGCAGATCGAATGCAAGGAATACTCGTAGCTAATTCTCACCTAGTGTGAAGCACCCAAATCATGACCACCCGTCCAACGGGTGGTTTGCACAACGGCTATAAGCCTATACTACCGACCAGCGTCTCAAGGCGC
>NZ_JBHTKV010000051.1:0-7630 GCF_042678465.1 Oceanobacillus caeni
TTGGTCAAGCGGTTAAGACACCGCCCTTTCACGGCGGTAACACGGGTTCGAATCCCGTACGGGTCACCATTTTCAAGAAAGGCATGTTAAGTACGCGACATCCTGTCGCAACACATGCACTGGTACTTCTGTGCGTCGGAGGATTAGCTCAGCTGGGAGAGCACCTGCCTTACAAGCAGGGGGTCACAGGTTCGATCCCTGTATCCTCCACCATTAATATTATCTAATAAATATCGCGGGGTGGAGCAGTCTGGTAGCTCGTCGGGCTCATAACCCGAAGGTCGCAAGTTCAAATCTTGTCCCCGCAACCAAATTATGGTTCGGTAGTTCAGTTGGTTAGAATGCCTGCCTGTCACGCAGGAGGTCGCGGGTTCGAGTCCCGTCCGGACCGCCATATGCCGGCCTAGCTCAATTGGTAGAGCAACTGACTTGTAATCAGTAGGTTGGGGGTTCAAGTCCTCTGGCCGGCACCATAAAATTACAAGTACGAGCCATTAGCTCAGTCGGTAGAGCATCTGACTTTTAATCAGAGGGTCGAAGGTTCGAATCCTTCATGGCTCATCACATCTGCCGGGGTGGCGGAACTGGCAGACGCACAGGACTTAAAATCCTGCGGTAGGTGACTACCGTACCGGTTCGATTCCGGTCCTCGGCACCATGAAGTATTGGGCTATAGCCAAGCGGTAAGGCATCGGGTTTTGATCCCGTGTATCCTAGGTTCGAATCCTAGTAGCCCAGCCAATTATTCGGGAAGAACTTAGTGGGCGAGAACGTATGGTTTATACCCGTGAAGATCATGGGTTAAATACCCTCTGCTGCTATCAGAAATACATAGTTATAAGATGGCGGTCGTGGCGAAGGGGTTAACGCACCGGATTGTGGCTCCGGCATTCGTGGGTTCGATTCCCACCGGTCGCCCCATTAATTATTTATGATGGACCCTTAGCTCAGTTGGTTAGAGCTATCGGCTCATAACCGATCGGTCGCAGGTTCGAATCCTGCAGGGTCCATTTGTAGAAACCATAATAACGTGGAGGTATACCCAAGTCTGGCTGAAGGGATCGGTCTTGAAAACCGACAGGCGGGTCAAACCGCGCGGGGGTTCGAATCCCTCTACCTCCTCCATACATAAGAGTAAATTAGTTGGCTCGGTAGCTCAGTCGGTAGAGCAACGGACTGAAAATCCGTGTGTCGGCGGTTCGATTCCGTCCCGAGCCACCATCTTATTTATAATATTGACACGATATGCGGGTGTAGTTTAGTGGTAAAACCTCAGCCTTCCAAGCTGATGATGAGGGTTCGATTCCCTTCACCCGCTCCATTATTGATAGTGGGCCTGTAGCTCAGCTGGTTAGAGCGCACGCCTGATAAGCGTGAGGTCGGTGGTTCGAGTCCACTCAGGCCCATTACTAACATATAAAGTGATTGGTGTTTCAAATTCCATACATGAGTATGTTAATATAAGTGCGCCCTTAGCTCAGCAGGATAGAGCAACAGCCTTCTAAGCTGTGGGTCAGAGGTTCGAATCCTCTAGGGCGCGTATAGATTATTCCACAGTAGCTCAGTGGTAGAGCAATCGGCTGTTAACCGATCGGTCGTAGGTTCGAATCCTACCTGTGGAGCCTTTTTATATTATTTGGAAATGAATTCAATTCATTTTTTTACTTCCCGAATCTCTTCGTATATTTCGGTTAATACAATAATTTCCTCAATTAATGGTTCGATACGGAATAGTACGTCATCATTAATGATTTCTTTAGCTTGAAATTCTATTCCTCTATATACATAGGAAGAAACGATTTGTGCTTTTATGTAAGATAATATTCGTTTTAACTGTTGTCCGACAATTAAGCAAAAGCCTGCAGTAACAACCATACTCATAATCTTCTTTAAAAGTCCTTTACAGATAATAAATCATATTTGTTTATCAATATCGCTTGAATGAATTCCTTATAATAACATCTGCATTCATTATTGCTTGAGTAATATATTTGTATCCTTCATATTCCATAATTACGGGCACCACTGAATTTTTCATAATCTGCGAGATGAATTAACTCTGTTTCCACATCGAATATTTTTATTACTGTTCTTGTTGTTGAACCAACAATCGAACTTAATAATATGACAACCTTTAGCAAGCTATAATGCCCAACTCTTATTGCACGTCCGGCTATGATTTTCGCACGGCCTCTCATTCTAGTACCTGATCCGATATTTTTAAACAAATTAAAACGTGTCTACAGGTTCATTCATTGTACATGATCTGTAGACACGTATTTTTTTGGACGCCACAAGCTTCACCATCCTTCTCCATAACGCTTACGAGGTTAGCTGTCGGATTCGGGCCATTGAGTAGCCCTACCTTTTTTAAAAAAGGATTCACCCCTTGGATTCCATTGAATCCAGATGGTTCCCCCGCACACAGAGGTTTCGGCGATTTAGAAATTGGAAACTTTGTTGGTGGTATAAGAGGATTTCTTTCTTTTAGGAAACTATGGCATGCAAGTAAGCTTCTTCGATTTGCTCTGAATCAAAGTCATTATAGTAAATCACTTCACTAAGATACTTGCACCCTTTCATATTCTTAAAAGCTTCATTTGCCTCTTCTTGATTATTAAACTCAAACATATGAATATCGTTTTGTTCATAAACAGTAATAACCCACATTAAAGTTCCCTCACTTTGTAATAATAATTTCACGTAAAATTTCCCAATCACTTCGCCAATAATGTAAAATCTTTCTTTATTTGATCAAACGAGGCCTATAAAATCATCCCTCCCATTAGTGAAAATGACATTTATCAATCTTACTGTAACAAGATGATCATTCAATTTCAAGCGTTATTTATGAAAAAGTAAATAACTACTATTGTGTATTATTGTACATCACTATGGTTAATTGGCTTATAAGGTTTTTGACAAATTTGTTAAAGTGCTTTATAGAAAATATACAATTGTTTTAAGAATTAAGATCACTTGAAGCACGGATTATCATTGTTAGTTTAGATACGGTAAATGGTTAATTTTATGTTCAGGGAAAATCGCGTTTAACGATTAGAAGACCCTGTTATAGAATTTCTCTATAAGTGAAAGGATAAAAAATTATAACCCATCCTATTGTTGTTAGTTTGGAAGAATGCTATACTTATATTCAATAGACAAAACCAAGTAAATTAATTAGTATACTTGTGTATGGTTCGAAAAAATAAAAAAAGTGGGTATAATGCCGCCGACGGGTTTTTGTTAAGTATATCAGTTTTAGACGAGCAATATGATGATTATAGAAAATGTTATCCTAATTTTAGAAGAAAAAGCTTTAGCAAACTATTAAACGTGGAATCCCTTTTTGACTAGGGATCCCACTTATCGAAAAGAAAGGGGAATGGGTGTGAGTGATATTGTCATTGTTTCGGGAAGTCCTTCTTCTATATCAAAATCGGAACGTATTCTTTATTATCTAGGTGACTTAGTAAAACAGGAAGGATTTTTGATTAAACATATATCGGTAAAAGGCGTGGATGCGAAGGACTTACTTTTTGGAAACTTCGAAAGCCCGGAAATTAAGGAGATTGCAAGACGATTAGGGAAAGCCAAAGGTGTTATTGTTGGGTCCCCAGTGTACAAAGCTTCTTACTCTGGTGTGTTAAAAGCATTATTTGATATCCTTCCGCAAGATGTTTTGCAAGATACTCCAGTACTCCCAGTAATGACTGGTGGCAGTCCGTCTCATTTATTAGCATTGGAATATACATTGAAACCCTTACTAGCATCGATGAAAGGTCAAAACCTAAAAGGACTTTATTTTCAGGACAGCCAGTTAGATATGACAAGTGACCATCTGATTGCTGACGAGTCCATGTTAAATCGTACGAATAAACAAATAGAATATTTCTTAGGGAAAATAAGACGGGAACAACCTGTTTTTTAATAAGGCCTACGATAATAACGAGCAAAAACGCTCAGAAAAAAATTAAATCTGAGCGTTTTTTGATTTTGACATCTGACATCCCTTTCCTTTAGTTTTTTGGAAGAATGCCATTAGTAATTATCCCCAATACCCTGTTTAAAATGTTTACACATAAATATACTGCTATACAAACGATTACAAGAAAAATTATGTATTTAAAGATTATATTTAAAAAATACCCAGAAACCAAATTTCCTCCGTAGTATATAAGAATGAAAGCAAAAAGGACTGCAACAAGATAGGAAGCCCCAACGCTAAAAATCTGAAACCATGTAAGTTCCTTTAAAATTTTTTATTTAAAAATGACATACATAATTATTATAATGGACAAAGTCGAAATTAAAATATCTTTCATAAGATTCCTTTACATAAAAGTCAATTTTTTATTTCTACTAAAATAGTGACAATGATACTACAAATGCTACTAACAGTACCCAAAGCCCCGATAACTATTACCGAAGTACTAGGAATCATAAAACCTACTGGAACAAGTCCTAAAAAAGTTAAAACTATAAAGACTTGATAAATAGTAGAAATAATTTTTACCGCAAGATTATTAAAAAATGATAAAATTAAAGGTGGTAAGAATAGTACTACGAGTATTCCTAAAGATATCCACAGAATGAATGGTTCATCGAAAGAAACAGTATTAGGACCGGTTGGATTTTTAGCAGCTAAAAATAAGGCAACAATAGCTAAAACCATAGTTAACAAAACCATAGAAACTCTTTTTACCATAACAAATACTCCTTTTAGATTTCTAGTATTTAAATATAAAACACTCCACTTCTCCTTTATTAAAAAGTACCATACCCTACTATGTTTATACGTATTTCAAATCAAAATGTTTCATTTACAGTCAAAATATCGTTATTGCACTTGAAATAAATAGAAACCTTTGAACCTATATATCAGAATATTTCCATTTATATAGTGCCATCCGGTACAATGAATATATATGACGAAATAAAGTAAGGGGGAGGCCATTTGGATCTCAATAAAACCGCACTTTTATTAATGGATCTTCAAAAAGAAGAGGGAACTTCAGAAATTGAGGATATGGAAGGAATTCTTGATAACGCATCCGATCTTATTGAGGACTGTAGAGAAAAAGGGATACCTATTATCTATACGCGACATATTAATCGTGCGGATGCAGTTGGACTTGCGGCTGGTGAACCGTTAAACGAAAATGGTGAACCAATTTATTACCATTCTAAGTCTATTTCAATTGAAATTGCCGACGAGATTAAACCGGAACAAGGCGATATTATTATTGATAAACACCGGTACAGTGGGTTTTATGAATCTAATTTAGAACTGGTACTTAAAAACCTCCATATTAAGCATCTAGTCGTTGGCGGTGTTCTAACCGACTGCAGTGTGCTGTCAACGGTAATGGATGCGTATTATCGTGATTATCAGGTAAATTTAGTGAAGGATATTTGTGGATCAACATCAGAAGGAGCTCATATGGCCTCCATTTTAATGATGGCCAATAGGGTATACAACCTACAAATCTATGATACAGACCAAATTAGGAAAATGCTGAATGATGAGGATTATGAAGTTTGGGAAACGGATGAACCAGATGAATTAAAATTCAATCCAGAAAATTTAAGAAAGACATTTTCAAAGCTGTAAAATAACAAGGGAAAGCAGTATGTAACAGGTTCAGTTATTATTAAAGTGATCTAAAGGAAGATGTTCAATGTTTTCGGTTATGATAATATGTTGATAGTATAAGCTGAAATGAAGGATTTAATGGTCATTCCGAATGAAAAAGAGAAATATTCATATGCCGATTATCTAACATAGGATGAAGGTAAAAGGTTTGGGTTAATTGATGGGGAACTTTTTATATGTTCCTGTCCCTTCACGTAGGCATCAACAAGTTCTCAGGGAATTATCTACGGCTTTTTCAGTCTTTCTCCAAGAAAAGGAATGCGAAGTATTTTTTGCGCCTTTCGATGTACGATTATTAGTGGATAACAAAGAGGACGATGATATAAATAATGTAGTCAACCCGATTTATATGTTGTAAGTGATCAAGAAAAGCTTGACGACAGGGGTTGTAATGGAGCCTCAGATATGATCATCGAAATACTTTTACCTTCATCTGTTAAGTTAGACCGTTGGAAGAAATATCAGCTTTACGAAAAAGCAGGAGTAAAAGAGTGTTGGATTGTTGATCCGGTTAACAAATCTGTAGAAATACATCTTTTAATTGGTAAACAATACAAATTTCAAGGAGTCTTAACAAAAGGTGATAATATTTCCGTTAATGTTTTAACAGGTTTGAAATTAGACCTAAATCAAATATTTGTATAGTCCTTGGACCGTTTCATAATTTCTGTCACGCGTACAAAGGTGGCAATAAGAGGAGATGCCCCCTGCATAGATGAATGGGATTAATGAGGAGGACAGATGATGGATAACCAATATTTTGTAGGATGGGGTACACTTGCTTTGATAAACGCTGCACTTGCACAAGGGAAGAATAGAACGGGATTAAACTGGTTTTTGCTCTCTCTTGTATTAGGTCCATTGGCAACACTAATTTTGTTATTTGTTGAAAAGAGAGAACAGTAGTACTAAAATGATAATCTCCAATACCTGTAAGAACAGATGAATATTCAAACCTTTTACAGGTTAAAGAATGTTTCAAATAAGAGTCAACAGTATAACAAAAAGGAAAAGGACCATCTAATAGTCAAAACACTGATTAATTAGATGTCCTATATTATCTAACACATATGATCAAACCGAAACACCAGCAAAAAATTCACGATGAAGAGCCGCAACAGCTTTTGGTTCATCATGAGCCTTTACACCTAATACTAAACTTATCTTGGATGAGCCATGACTCATATGTATCATTTCAATATTAATTTCTTTTTTTGCAAGAACATTCGCTGCTCTGGTAATATTGTCTACATTATGATTCATCTCTCCTCCAATTAGCATAATTAGCGCAAGATTACGTTGAATAGTCACTTTATCTGCTGAAAGCTCCGAACTAATCCTCTGAATCAGTTCACATTCTATCTCCTGATGTAATTGATTTTCATGTAAAATAAGGTTAATAGTATCGACACTAGACGGTATATTTCTGTAATAAAGTTGAAAATCCTCAAGCATCTGAAACAACTTTCTTTCAAACCCAACTTCTTTATTCATTCTATACTTGCTGACATAAATACTGCAAAAATTATTGTCACTAGAAATTTCAGCTATGGATGCGTTTTTATTTCCATCTACTAACGCTTTTGCAACTAATGAACTTTCACTATGTTTTTCATTCGCCATCGTATCAGCCCCTTATAGTCATTCACTTTTATACCAAAACACAAAAAGACCTCTTCTACATAAATAAGAAGAGGTCTTAAATCTTTCTGTCCTCCTCTTATCTTCCAGAAATTAATCTGCAGAAATTAGCACCTTTTCAAGAAAAAACTTGAAGGTTGCCGGGCTTCACAGGGTCTGTCCCTCCGCCACTCTTGATAAGAGTTATTAAATATTGGTTATTTAGCTATTTTGGAAAATATATCATAAATGTATTCCCCTGTCAATCCTAATTATCTTTAAGTTTACCTTTTTTTCCCCTATAAGAACATGTTTTCGTCATATTGAGATTCTTTAGGGAAAACTTTTTGCAGT
>NZ_JBHTKV010000052.1:0-7458 GCF_042678465.1 Oceanobacillus caeni
AACTATATTTATAATTTGAAAAAATATAGAATTTGAACCTTGTTTACTTAGGCACATGGAAGTATGAATAATTAAGGATAAAAATTATTTTATTTCATTCCTCTATATAAATTTTCCTTTGTGTTATTCGGCTTGAGCAATACCTAGTTGCAAGAAGGGGGAGTATTTATACTTTATTTTTGTAAATTTAAAAAAGGTCATAGAATTTCTCGAATAAAATCGGCTTTTCTTGAAAATACTATGGTCTAGCCTTCATTATACACTTGGCACACTTTCATCTATCTATTTACAATTATTATAAACTAAGTAAATCCTTCATATGAAAACCTGAAGTAAGAAATTTGAGACCTTGGAAGATATATGGAGTAATTAAAATATCTTCCAAGGTCTTTTCTTTTGTTTATTTATAAGGTTAGTAGATAAGGTGATTCAATATATTTCATTACTAGATTTAAGAACTGTGCTGCTGTTTCACCATCTAGAATTTGGTGATCAAAAGTTAAGCTAAACGGGATTCTCTTAACTTGTTTCACTTTTCCCTCTTCCGTTAAGGCTAATTCCTCCTGTAATGCACCTACACCTAAAATACCACTTTCTGGTGAATTTAGAATTGGAGTGAAGTATTCAATTCCCGTTGCACCCATATTACTAATCGTAAAGGTAGCACCCGAGAGTAAATCACCGCTTGCTTCTCCATTTCTAGCTTTGGTTGAGATTTCTTTGATTTTTCTTGCAAGGTCTCCAATTGTTTTTTGATGTGCATTTTTAACAACTGGGACAACCAAACCGTCCTCAAGTGATGTGGCAATTCCCAAATGAACCTCATCCAATTCTTTTAGCTCACCGTTATAGTAGAGAGAATTCATTTTCTTGTAATCTTGTAAGGCAAGAACGGTTGCTCTAGCAATTAGTACAGTTATACTAAGTTTTACATCTAGATTACTTTTGTCAATTTCCTTTCGTAGTGATTTTTGGAAATCAATCAGTTTGTCTGCATTTACTTTTCGATGCAGGGTTAACTGTGCTGTTTGTGCTAAACTTCCACGCATTCCACGAGCAATAGCTTTGCGCATTGGTGAGAGCCCTTCGCCCACTGCTTCTAAATCAACGTAATTCTTTGTCCTTTCCTCCACTTCTAATGTTTCTGCTGGTTGATAATCGAACCCATTAGCTTCCACTCGCTGAATGTCCAATTTCGTAATTCGCCCATTACCACCAGTACCTTTGATTAATTCTATATCAAAGTTCATTTTCTTGGCCATTTTTCTAGCCAATGGGGTAATAAATATCCGCTCACCTTTAATTGTCTTTCCTTCCTTATCATCTGACTGACAATTAGGATCTTTTTCTTTTGATGTTTCAAAAACAATGGCCGATTCTTTCTCCTTCTCTTCAACATCTATTGAAACAGAAGCATTCCCGACCTGTTCACCTTCTTCTCCTATTGCTCCAAGCATCCCTCCTACTTCTACTTCATCACCAATATCCGCATTTTTGACTAACAGAACACCTGCAATTGGTGCTTCCACTTCTTGGGTAAGCTTTTCTGAACTAATTGTCAATATTGGTTCATCTTGTTCGATGTGGTCTCCGACTTCTTTGTGCCATTCTACAATTGTACCTTCTGTCATCGTCATCCCTAATTTTGGCATTACAATGGGTTCACTCATTTAATCATTCACCTCCTAAAAGTTTATTCTTTTTTTAAATCAAAAATTAATTCTTCTGCCACTTTTAACACCTTGTTCGCATCTGGAATATATGCTTTTTCCAAATTCGCGGCAAATGGTACAGGTGTGTCCGGTGCGCAAACAGTTTTAATAGGTCCATCTAAATAATCAAATGCTTTATCAGCGACGACTGAAGCTACATCTGTAGCAGTGTTGTTATGCGGATTTGCCTCATCAATTACAATGAGTCTTCCTGTTTTCTTTACAGATTCTAAAACGGTTTCTTCATCCCATGGTGCCACCGTTCTTAGATCGACTACTTCTATAGAAACCCCATCTTTTTCCAACCCTTCCGCTACTTCAAGCGCTACATGAACCATTTTGCCAATTGCAACGATAGTAAGATCCTTTCCTTCTTTCGTAACGCTTGCTTTACCAATCTCTACTGTATAATATTCTTCCGGTACTTCACCTTTCATACCATAAATCGATTTATCCTCTGAAAAAACGATAAGGTTATCCTCTTCAATCGCTGCTAACATCAGACCCTTTGCATCATATGGATTAGACGGAACAACCACTTTTACTCCCGGTATAGATCCAAACATTCCATATAAGGTTTGCGAATGCTGCGCAGCTGCTCCAACACCTGCTCCGTGTACCGTTCGTACAGTAAGTGGTATTTTAGCTTTCCCACCAAACATATAGCGCATCTTAGCTCCTTGATTCAATATAGGGTCTAAGGCAAAGCCAATGAAATCATTAAACATTAATTCAGAGATTGGCCGTAATCCAGTAGCAGCTGCACCTACTGCAGCACTAAAATAACCATGCTCTGCAATCGGTGTATCAATAACCCTTTCCCTCCCATACTTTCCAACGAGTCCTTTTGACAAACCAAATACACCACCAAATGCATCTTCATATACATCATCTTGGATGAGGTGATCAACTTCCGCTCCACCAGCAACGTCTGTTCCAATTAATATAACCCGATCATCTTTTTCCATTGCCATATCCATGCTTTCTGTGATAGCGTTCATAAATGAAATTTTCCTTTCAGCCATTGTAATTCCTCCTTTTACTTTTTTTATGCGAAAACGTCTTTATATAAGGATGATTCATCAGGTAATGGGCTAACCTCAGCAAATGCAACAGCATCTTCAATCGTCTTTTCTGCTGCTGATTCAATGGAATCTGCTTCTTCTTTTGTTATCCAACCATTCTCAACCGCCTTCCCCCGAAACTCTATGATTGGATCACGGTCTCTATTTGGATCATCCTCCGATTTGTATTTTTGTTCGTCACCTTCGAAATGTCCGTATTGACGATACGTATCACATTCAATTAATGTAGGTCCTTTACCAGCTTTTGCTCTTTCAATTGCTTCCTCCGTAGCTTTATACACTGCTTCAACATCCATTCCGTCCACACGTACACCTGGCATATTATAGGCTGACGCTCTTTCCGCAACAGTCTCAGACGCACTTGCATATCTAAACGGTGTTCCTTCACCAAATTGATTGTTCTCACAAACAAAGATAACTGGTAAATCCAAAATCGAAGCAAGATTTAAGCCTTCATGGAATGTCCCCTCATTCGAGGCGCCGTCCCCAAAGAAGCAAACCGCCACATTATCGTTACCTAACGTCTTAATAGAAAGTGCAGCACCAGCTGCTAAACCAAAGCCGCCACCAACAATCCCATTGGCACCAAGCATACCTTTATCGATATCAGCAACGTGCATTGATCCACCCTTACCTCCACCTAATCCATCCTTTTTACCCATAATTTCTGCCATCATCCCATTAATATCACAACCTTTTGCAATAGCGTGTCCATGACCACGGTGTGTACTGGTGATATAATCGCTATCTTCTAACTGAGCCATAACCCCTGTTGCAACAGCTTCTTCACCAGCATACAAGTGAACAAAACCTGGAATAAGACCCTTTCCAAAGATACGACGAACTTGTTCTTCAAAAAATCGAATCTCATTCATCTTTTGATAAATCCATAGAGCTGTTTTCTTTTCCATTTCAAATTCCTCCCTTTAATGCTTTTTACATATGAATAGCTTGTTTAAATAGGGCATTGGCGCTTTCACCAATTGTTTCTGAAACAGTTGGATGGGCATGTATCATTGTTGCCAATTCCGTAACGGTCCCCTCAGCGTGTTTCATGGTTAAGATCTCACCAATCAGTTCTGTCGCACCAGTACCAACGATAACAGCGCCTAAGATCTCTTCATAATTGTTTTCAGAAATAATTTTTACAAAGCCTTCTGTCGATCCCATAGCAATAGCCTTAGCATTTCCGCCAATACTTGACATGGTTACTTTCACATCGTAACCAGCTTCTTTCGCCTGTTCTTCACTTAATCCAAACGAAGCGACTTCTGGGTGTGTGTAAACACATCTTGGAATTTTTGTTTGGTCAAGATTTAAACTGTGATCGCCTGCCATTTCATGTACAGCAACAATTCCTTCTGCACTCGCAGCATGTGCCAATTGATAGGACCCAACCAAATCCCCTACTGCGTAAACATGTTTTCTACTCGTTTCATAAACCTCGTTTACTGCAACAAATTTATTACTTTCATCCATTTTCAAATTCAAATCCTGTGCCAATTTAATATTGGGCTTTCTTCCTGTTGCGACTAAAAGTTTATCAAAAGGTATCTCTTGATTAGATAAAATTACTTTGTTTTCTTTTACCTCTTTAATTTTTGCTTTTATAATAGTTTGAACCGATTGCTTATCTAATTGCTTTTTAATAATTTTTCTCGCATCATCATCCTCAGTCATTAAGATATCTGGGGCTACTTCGATAATCGTTACTTTCGTTCCTAATGGTGCCATAGCAGATGCCAATTCTACGGATATAACGCCTCCACCAATAATTACTAGTGATTTGGGTAGTTTTTTCAAATCAAAAAATGTATCTGTTGTCAGGTAATCAATCTCCTCCAATCCTTTAATTGGAGGTACAAATGGTTTACTACCAGTTGCTAATAAAATATCTTTCCCACTAATTCTCTCTGCACCAATATCAACCGTTAAATCTGCCTTTATTTTTGCTTCCCCTTGAAAGACGGTGACATTGTTTTTCTTAAGTAGATGAGACACTCCACCAGTTAACGTTCGAATAACTTGATCTTTTCGGTTCATTAATTTGGGAAAATCAATAGAAACTTCTCCTGTTTTAATCCCCCAATCATTTGCTTGCTTTATTCCCTCTACTAATTCACTATACTTTAATAGTGTTTTTGAAGGAATGCATCCAACATTCAGACAAGCTCCACCAATTTTTTCTCTTTCCACAATGGCAACTGTCTTCCCTAACTGTGCAGCTCGAATAGCTGAGACATATCCACCTGGACCTGCACCGATGATGACTACATCAAATACTTTCAATGTATCAACTCCTTTCTTCGCTGTTTCACTAGTTTATATGCAAAAAACATGCCAACAAGTAATATCTTGCTATGACTCCGCTTTCAATTACTTTGAAAATAAAAAATAAAAAAATGAGACGCTTTTCTCAAATCGTCTCATTTTTTCTCAAATATTTTATGAATTATAAGTTGAATTTCTTTATCTTTCTATATAATGTTGCTCTTGATATATTCAATTCTTCTGCAGCTCTAGATACCCTACCGTTATATTTAGCTAGCGCTTCTTTCATTCTTTTAATCTCTAATTGTGTTCTAACATCATAGTTTTCTATTTTCTTAGGTTGGGACTTGGCGGAAAGTGAAGTTGGTTCTAATACGGAGACAAGTTGTAATAACTCTTCATCGTTTGGTGTTTGATTGGTAAATAATATTTTGCATCGTTCCAAAGCATTATATAGTTCACGCACATTCCCTTGCCACTCTCCCTGCATGAAAATCTTCTCCAATCTCCTTATCCAACTAGGAAACCATCTTTCCCTCTCACAATAGTCATTTATGAAGTGTTTGATATCTTCTTTTCTCTCTCTTAGTGGAGGTATTTGAATAGGGAAAACATAAATCCGATAAAACAAATCCTTTCTGAATTTCCCCTCCTTTACCAACTTTCGAATATCCTCATTAGAAGCAGTAATTATTCTGATATTGAGACGAATCGAGCCTGTCCCTCCGATACGTGTTATTTCTCTTTGCTGTAGAGCTCTTAATAATGACACTTGCATCGATGATGACATTTCTTCGATTTCATCAAGAAATAATGTTCCACCATTAGCTTGTTGCAATTTACCTTTATATCCTTTGTTGTTTGCACCAGTGAAAGATCCTGGCTCATATCCAAACAATTCACTTTCTAGTAATCCTTCAGGTAATGCACCGCAATTTATTGTTAAGAAAGGACCGTTGGAACGACTACTGTTATCATGAATGGTCTGAGATATAACTTCTTTCCCAGTACCGGTTTCTCCATATATATGTACCGATGTATCCGTAGCAGAAACTTTCTTAACGTCCTCCAATACTTTCTGAAATGTTGCACTCGTACCTTTCACACCTTTAAAGTTAAGTGTTGAAGAATCCTTAAAAGGCATTTCGATAGGGATACGATATCCAATAATCCTATTTCCATTTTTAATAGGGATACGTAGATTTGATAGTTGTATATCCGTTTCTTTAATAAATTCAGATAAGGTACATCCGATGAGAGAATGATACGTAGAAGATAGTCCCGTTGGTAATGAATAAATAACTTCATTAGTTGAGCATATGATTGCATTCTGGTCGGAGTTAAAATCGGGTTGGATCAGCAGTTCCAAATCCTCTTGCACTTGTTGTTTCAAATCTAAAGAAATAGAATCAGCAGCTAATTTTATAGATGCTAAAACATAATTATAGTTAATCGAACGATACAGACTGGAAATGTTAAGTACACCAATTAAATTATCATCCTGTCCGAATATTGGAGCAGCAGTGCAATTCCATGCTTGAGAGGCAACTGAGAAATGTTCATATCCCTTAACCGTTATCGGCTTTTTCAAGCGTAGAGCAAGTCCAATCGCATTAGTACCAACTTCCTTCTCTCCCCACTTCGCTCCCTCGATAAAATAGATTTTATCAGCCGCATGTTTAACCGTGTTCTCTCCTTCTTCAAATAATATATAACCATCACAATCTGTTAAAGTGGTTACATAACGCCAGCCTTTTAAAAAATCTCTTAATTGTTCAATATGTGGTTTGGCTAAATCTAGCAATAATTGATTTTGCTTCTTCTTTCGTTTTAATGATTGTAAATCTAAGACCTTTCCAGCCTTACCACAATATGGGTTTACATTTTGATTTCTACAAAACTGCCAGGATTCAATTATTTCACTAGATATATTCGTTTCTTTCAATCCAATTGTCCCCTCATAGAGAAAGCGCTGCCAAATTTGTTTTGAAACAACTTTCCTACCCATGTTATTGATCCTCCTGTTAAGTTTTTATGTACTTAAATTATATACTTCATTATGATTTATGTTAAGTATGGGCTATTTATTCACTTTTAAAATATCAATGGACATCAACTCAAATGAGAAGAATAAAACTTGATAAATCACTATTCCCTCCGAAATATGTAACGTAAAATTACTATTAAATTGTTTAAATAACTCTTTATCATAATAGTTAAGATTAATTGTTTGGAAAGAATACTGTGTTTATCAAAGCTTTTCCCAATATAAAGAGACAGGATAAGATTTTTCATCCTATCCTGTCTTTTAGTTTTGCCTGGCGGCGTCCTACTCTCGCAGGGGGAACCCCCAACTACCATCGGCGCTGGAGAGCTTAACTTCTGTGTTC
>NZ_JBHTKV010000053.1:0-6873 GCF_042678465.1 Oceanobacillus caeni
ACTGTTTAGTCTTATTTGGAGAAAACCGTTTACTTTTATTTGTGGAAAACTGTTGAGTCTAGTTTAGCAGTTACAATAGTACGAAATGACAAAAGGGTTTACAAATATAATTATAATATTCATAAATAAGACAAACAAGTATCATATTCGATAGATTCCTTCATATATATAAAAGAGAGATGTAAAAATAAAGGAAGAAGGGGAGGTTGCAATGGGTATTGAAAATGCGATAACTAACAAGCTAGATACAAATTCCTCAATGTCAAATGATAATACTAAGGTAGAAAATCAAGAACTTATTTCAAATTATTCCATGCTACCCTTATCAATATTTGATTGGATTGAAAGTAATCAAAATCAAATTATAGTCGTTTGTGATGAAAGAGGGAAAATTATTTTTGTTTCTAGCTCCGTTGAAAAATTATTAGAATACAACACAAAGGATGTATTAGGTAAGTATTGGTATCAGTTTTTAACGCGTGAAGAAAAGTGTTACATATCTGCTAACTATGAAGGAATTGAAAATAGGGAGCAAGCATTCATAATTAGTTTATACCACGAGAACGGAGGGAAAGTGATAACAGAATGTAGTCTTTGTAAGTTTGTGGAAGATCAAAAAATCTATTATGTTTCTCTATTGAATGATATTACGGAGCAAAAGGAAGCGGAGAAATTACTCATTCGATCGGAAAAGATGTCGATAGCAGGTCAACTTGCTGCTGGCGTTGCGCATGAAATACGAAACCCTTTAACATCCATAAAAGGCTTCTTGCAGTTATTGCAAGCGGGAATTAATCGTAACGAAGAATATTATAAAATTATGATTGAAGAAATAGAGAAGATGGAAAAAATCACTTCGGAATTGCTATTTATATCTAAACCACTAACTGATCTTAAACGACCGGAATCCTTACAAGAAATGGTCAATGACACGGTTAATCTTCTACAGACACAAGCCAAACTTAAAAATATCCAAATCATGGTGGAGCAACCAATTGTAGAATCCATTTATTGTGATAAGTCACAAATCAAACAAGTATTTTTAAATATCGTAAAAAATGCGATTGAAGCAATGGAAGAGCCTGGTAAAATTACAATTAGTGTTCAGAATACAAATGATTACGTCAATATACATATTTCAGATGAAGGTCCCGGAATCCCAGAGGAAATTTTACATAAATTGGGGGAACCTTTCTTTACAACGAAGCAAAATGGAACTGGACTAGGCATTATGATAAGTAAAAATATAATGGAAGATCATCATGGTTCATTGGAAATCTATAAAAATAAAGAAAAAGGTAGTACTTTTAAATTAAGTTTTCCAAAAGAATTGAAAAAGATATCTAATGATGTACCCTAAAGAATAAAGCTAGCTTTAGGGTGTTTTAATTTATCCCACCTAAAGCTTCTGGGGGAATAAGGAAGGGTAGTCTTCCGAGGTGGTATTAAAGAAAGTGAAAAAAATTATGCAAAGTGATAAGTTTTTCTTATCACTTTGCATAATTTTTTTATATAGGTTGACAAGCAATAAATATTTGTCTAATTGTCGTTAATCCGATAAGATAGAAATGTAAATAGATTTATATGATTATAGTTTGTAAGAATTTCATGTTTTCTTATCAAATGAACAAACTAGACAACGCGACAATTTAGAAAGGGGCAGAGATATGGGGAAAGACAACTTCAACTCAAAAAAACAGTTTAATTTGAATGGTAAAAAGTATAACTACTATGATTTAAAAGCTCTTGAAGAAGCAGGATTAGGTAGTATTAAACGTCTACCGTTTTCTATTCGTGTGTTATTAGAATCAGTTGTTCGCCAATTTGATGGACATCAGATTAAAGACGAACATGTAAAAGCGCTTACGAAGTGGGGGACCAAAGAAGGTGAAGGTGTAGATGTACCTTTTAAACCTTCCCGTGTAATTCTTCAAGACTTTACTGGTGTTCCAGCTGTTGTGGACCTCGCTTCCTTAAGAAAAGCAATGGTTGATTTAGGTGGTAAACCAGAGGAAATCAACCCGGAAGTACCAGTAGATTTAGTAATTGACCACTCCGTGCAAGTAGATCAATACGGAACTGCTAATGCACTTAAAGCAAACATGGATTTAGAATTTGAGCGCAATGCTGAACGTTATGAGTTTTTAAACTGGGCACAAAAAGCATTTAATAATTACCGTGCTGTACCACCAGCAACTGGTATTGTTCACCAAGTAAACTTAGAATATCTTGCTAACGTTGTTCATGGAATTGAAAACGAAAATGGTGAATATGATGCATACCCAGATACACTCGTAGGTACGGACTCTCATACTACTATGATTAACGGTTTAGGAGTACTTGGATGGGGTGTTGGTGGTATTGAGGCAGAAGCAGGGATGCTCGGACAACCATCTTATTTCCCATCACCAGAAGTTATTGGGGTTAAATTTACTGGAAGTTTCCCAAATGGAACTACAGCAACAGATTTAGCTCTTAAAGTAACTCAAGTATTACGTGAGAAAAATGTAGTAGGTAAATTTGTTGAGTATTTTGGACCTGGTTTGAAAGATATGCCACTAGCTGATCGTGCAACAATTGCGAATATGGCTCCGGAGTATGGTGCAACTTGTGGTTTCTTCCCTGTAGATTCTGAAACATTGAACTATTTACATCTAACAGGACGTAGTGAAGAACAAATTAACCTGGTTGAAAAATATTGTAAAGAAAATAACTTATGGTATTCTCCAGATCAAGCTGATCCAGAATATACTGATATTGTGGAAATCAATCTGTCTGAATTAGAACCGAACCTTTCTGGTCCTAAACGTCCACAAGACTTAATTCCTTTATCTCAGATGCAAAAAGAATTTAAGAAAGCAGTAACTGCACCTGAAGGTAACCAAGGATTCGGTATGGATAAATCAGAATTCGATAAAGAAGTAACAATCAGTAATCCTGATGGTTCTAAATCTGTTATGAAAACTGGTTCTATTGCAATTGCTGCAATTACTTCTTGTACGAACACATCTAACCCATATGTCATGTTAGGTGCTGGATTGGTTGCTAAAAAAGCTGTTGAAAAAGGGTTAAAAGTTCCTGGATATGTGAAAACATCTCTAGCTCCAGGTTCTAAAGTAGTTACTCGTTATTTAGCAGATGCTGGATTACAAGTTTATTTAGATAAGTTAGGTTTTAATTTGGTTGGTTACGGATGTACAACTTGTATCGGTAACTCAGGTCCATTACGTGAAGATATTGAGAAAGCGATTCAGGATAATGATTTACTTGCTTCTTCCGTATTATCAGGTAACCGAAACTTTGAAGGACGTATTCATCCGTTGGTAAAAGCTAACTATCTAGCTTCTCCACCACTTGTAGTTGCATATGCGCTTGCAGGAACGGTAGATATTAACTTAGCAAAAGATCCTATCGGTCAAGACGCTGACGGTAATGACGTTTACATGAATGATATTTGGCCTTCCATGCAAGAAATCAAAGAAGAAGTAGCAAAAGTTGTAACGCCAGAAATTTTCCGTAAAGAGTACGAAAATGTTTTCGATTCCAACGAAAAATGGAACGAAATTGCTACAACGGATGAACCATTATTCGAATGGGATGAAGATTCAACTTATATTCAAAATCCACCATTCTTTGAAGGTTTATCTAAAGAAGCTGGAACAGTGGAAAATTTAAATAATTTACGTGTCGTCGGTAAATTTGGTGATTCCGTAACAACGGACCATATCTCTCCAGCAGGTGCAATTGCTAAAGATATGCCAGCGGGTAAATACTTGCAAGAAAAGGGTGTTTCACCTCGTAACTTTAACTCTTATGGTTCTCGTCGTGGTAACCATGAAATCATGATGCGTGGAACATTTGCAAATATTCGTATTCGTAACCAAATTGCTCCTGGAACGGAGGGCGGCTATACAACTTATTGGCCAACAGAAGAAGTAATGCCTATTTATGATGCGGCCATGAAATATCAGGATGCTGGTATTGGTCTTGCAATTATAGCTGGTAAAGACTATGGCATGGGATCTTCTCGTGACTGGGCAGCAAAAGGTACAAATCTTTTAGGAATTAAAGTTGTTATTGCGGAAAGTTTCGAACGTATTCACCGTTCAAACCTAGTAATGATGGGAGTTCTTCCATTGCAATTCCAAAAAGGAGATAGTGCTGAGAAATTAGGTTTAAGTGGTAAAGAAACAATTAGTGTGGAAATCGGCGAAAATGTTAAACCACATGACCTAGTAAAAGTAACGGCAGTAGACGCAGAAACTGGTAAAGAAACTACTTTCGAAGCAATTGCGCGCTTTGATAGTGAAGTGGAAATTGACTACTATCGTCACGGTGGAATTCTTCAAATGGTATTACGTAATAAAGTTGCACATGCACATGCTTAATAGGTATTTTAAAACACTCATACACAGGTTGTATGAGTGTTTTTTATATCAAAAGCTGCGTTTATCTCACCTAAAGCTTCTAGGGAAACAAAGAAAGTAGGTGGGGGATGAAGGAAATTTTCTTTTTTGGGGTTAAGTTCAAGTAAAAAATAAATATATTAATTTTAAAGACAATTATAAAATTAAAAAGAAATGGCTATACTTCTATTTAACAGGTTGGAAGTATCAAACTTTCTTCCTATATAAGATCAACTATGGCGTTCACTAAGACTTTTGGGAGAATGCCAAGTTGTCTAAAAAGAATAAAGGGGTGAATTGCCATTTCTTTGAAAAAGAAGCTGAATTTTGAAGAATTGGTTCAGCAAAACCGAAGACAAATATTGGAAGATAAAGAGCTGTTAGATAAAATTGAACAAAGGTTAGAAGACAAATATAAAGAAGCAAAGTAATTTCCTCATCAGCCCCATAAAAAGGGCTTTTTTTGGTACCACCCCCAAAAGTCAGAGTAATAGTCAAACTTCTGGGGGTGGTTTTATTACATCTCTTATCCCACCTTAACGGGCAGTAAGATCCCCACCTCAAGCTTCTGAGGAAACAAAGAAGGTAAGTGGGGGATCAACTGCCCGTAAAGATCCGATAAGTGCGACTACCCCCACTGAGGGAAGTCTTCTTTATAGCGTTTCTTTCTTATGATTGTTATACAAATCTTTACATGCTTTTGGTGCTGTCCAAAACGTTGTGATTAACAAGAATACAACAGGTACTGCTGTCACCACAATAAAGGATTGTAATGCATTGACACTTCCTTCGCCAATTGTAACTAAAACAATGGCAACTAGACCCATAACCAACGCATAAAAAGCTCTTAGCCAGCTTGGGGGATCCCCGTCACCTGTAATTGCCATAGAAATCGATAAAGCCATGGAGTCTGCTGTTGTTAATACGAAAATAACAGTAGCTAGTAGGAACAGGCATCCAAAAATCATTTTAAATGGTAATTGTTCCGTAATTGCTATCATGGCAGCAGGTGGCCCCGCGTCAGCTAATGCTGTTGATATAGAGCCAGGAAGATTTAATTCATGAAAAATTCCTGTCCCACCAACAACAGTAAACCAAAAAGTTGTAATAATTGGTGCGATGATTGCGACTGCTAAAACAAGTTCACGAATAGTACGTCCGCGTGAAATTCGAGCTGTAAAAACGGCCATGATAGGGCCATATCCTATAAACCAAGCAAAGAAAAAGACGGTCCACAAGCTAAGCCATTCTTTATCACCACGAAATGTGTTGAACGAAATAAAATCATTTATATAAAGACCAAACGCCTCAAAGAAATTATTAAAGATGAAAAATCCTTGACCGAACAATAGAATTCCAATGATTAATCCTAGTGCCAAGAGAACATTAAAGCTGGTTAAAAGCTGAATTCCTCTATGGATACCTGTTACAGCGGAGATAGCCGCGCCAACAACGATGACGATAATAATTATAATTTGAATGATTAAAGTATTAGGTAAACCAGTTAATGAATTTAATCCATAGCCTGTTTGTAAACCTAAGAATCCAATCGGTCCAATGGTTCCAGCAGCAACAGCAATAATGGAAAACGAATCAACAAGTGTTCCTAATATGCTTTTTTGCATGATTTTTTCGCCAAAAATCGGATATAACAATGATCTTGGTTTTAATGGCATGCCTTTATGATAATGGGCGTACATTAATACGATTGTACCTAATGTTCCGAGAATCGCCCATGATAGGAACCCCCAGTCGACGAAACTCGTTGCTAAAGCAGGTACAATCGCTTCGAGTGTTCCATTTTCAATTCCTGAGAAATGAGGCGGTACAGTTATAAAATGGGATAAAGGTTCTGCAGCGGCCCAAAATATTCCACCGCCAGCTAAGAGTGTACACATAATCATACAAATCCATTTAAATGTACTCATTTCCGGTTTTTCCATATTACCTAGACGAATTTTTCCATATTTAGAAATTGCTAATCCTAGAGCAATGAAAAATGTAACTAATACAGTTAGTTGATAAATCATTCCAAAATAAGTAGCGGATATTCCAAATAAATAATCCACCGTATCTGCAACAAAGTCAGCATTAATAAACGCAATTATCACAAATAGTATTAGTGCACCACCACTTATAAAGAACGTTGGTAAATCTAGTGAAGCTGTTTTTCTTTTTGAATCTTCCATTATTGCTTTTCCTCCATCATGTTGTTTGTACTCTTGTCAGTTAGATGTTTGTTTATCCTCCTAAGCAAATTTTTATCTGCTAACTTAACAGAAAGTCCATAAAAATAAAATGATGGAATTATATCTCAATAACTGAAATATAATTCCACCGTTCTACACAATAAATTACTTTCTTAGCCTTGTCAATTTAAAATTCCTGTTTGTATGTGTCAAGTTTTTCTCGGTGTGTCTTTCACACCAATATTTCCGGCACTCTATTTTTGTACACTTTTTCGGCT
>NZ_JBHTKV010000054.1:0-6414 GCF_042678465.1 Oceanobacillus caeni
AGCCGAAAAAGTGTACAAAAATAGAGTGCCGGAAATATTGGTGTGAAAGACACACCGAGAAAAACTTGACACATACCATTTTCTCCAAGTTCTTTACTCATCGTTCAGAGTTTGCTAAAATGACATTTAGTTACTTTTAGTAATTAATAGATAAGATTGAGGTGATCAGAATGGAGAAATTATGTCCACGATTTGAAAAAGCAATGGGACTTCTTAGTAAACGCTGGGTTGGTCTTATATTATTTGAATTATTGCAAGGGCCGAAGCGATTTTCAGAGATGGAAACTGATTTGCCTATAAGTGGAAGATTGCTCTCTGATCGTTTAAAGACGCTTGAAAAGGAAGGAATTGTTAAACGTACTATTTACTCTGAATTTCCAGTTCGGATTGAATATAGTCTATCAGATAAAGGGAAAGCTTTAGAACCTGTTATAAAGGAAATTCAAAATTGGGCAGAAGACTTTATCACCTATGAGGAAGTTGAACCAAAGTCATAGAAAATTGACATTTACTATTAGACTTATCATCATTTATTTAACATGAGTGACCATTTTTAGCTGTATGGTCACTCACCCATTCATTTTTAAAATCCAAATTTCTCCGCAAACTCTTTCGAACGTTTTCTTCTTGCTTTACGTTGTTCTGCACGTTCGATAGCCGCTTCATGAAGTGCCCTTTCCTGTTCTGTTTCTGGATAAACGGCAGGAACTACATCTGGTTTTCCATTTTCATCTAATGCCACAAACGTTAAAAATGCGGTATTACACACTCTTTCTTCACTCGTTATTACATTTTCTGTTACTACCTTAACGAAAATCTCCATAGACGTCCGGTGTGCATATGTAACAAATGCTTCTATTGTGATTGTTTGCCCTAATGTTACTGGGGATAAGAAGTCAACAGAGTCCATGGATGCTGTTACAACATTTTTTCTTGCATGCTTTAATGCAGCGATGGACGAGACCTCATCAATATGTGCTAATAACTTTCCACCAAAAAGAGTTCCATGATTATTCGTATCTGGCGGAAGTACAAGTGTTGTTTTTATTGCTCTTGATTCTGAACAAGCCTTTGCTTCTAATTCCATTTCTGTGTATATCCTCCCATTATAGTACCGGTGAAATTAAACGAGAAATCGACTCCTTAAATCGAATCCCGATCGTACGTTTATTATATAGTTTTTCCGTCATCTGCGTAGATAATTTTATATCTTGATTAAAGGCATCCACTAATTGTTTGGAGATTTCTTGGTCATAAATAAATGCATTCACTTCAAAATTAAGTTGGAAACTTCGTACATCAATATTTGCTGTACCCACCGAGGCTATCTTTCCATCAACTACAATTGTCTTGGCATGGAGAAAGCCATTTTGGTAAATATACACTTCCGCACCCGCAGCTAGTAATTCTCCAGAATAAGAAAGTGTTGCCCAATAAACAAATGGATGATCTGGTTTATTCGGAATCATTAACCTAACCTTCACACCGGAAAATGCCGCAATTCTTAATGCGTCAAAAAGACTATTATCAGGAATAAAGTACGGTGTTTGAATGTAAATATATTCCTTAGCTGATAAAATCATTTTAATGTAACCATACTTTATTTGTTCCAACTCTGAATCCGGACCACTCGAAACAATTTGCATTCCTACATTACCACTAGGTTTAGCATTATAATAACGTTTATTATATAAAATATCCCGTCTTGACGCATGGTTCCAATCTAAAACAAACCTTGTCTGTATGCTATTTACTGCATGTCCCTCTATTCGTAAATGGGTATCACGCCAGTAACCGAATTTTTTCTTTTTCCCAAGGTATTCATCACCAATATTAAAACCACCTATATAAGCAATCCTCCCATCAATGATGGCTGCTTTTCGGTGATTCCGATAATTAATTTCAAAGTTAATTTTTAAGAATGTAGAAGGGAAAAATGCCTCAATCTGAACCCCTTCCTTTCGAAGTTTATGGAGGAATTTTTTACTTAACGAACGAGACCCCAAATCATCGTATAGTACACGTACTTCTACTCCTTGCTTCGCTTTCCTTATTAATGTTCTTGCAATTCTTTGTCCGAGCTCATCATTTCGTATTATATAATATTGAAGATGGATATGATCTTCCGCCTTTTCTAAGTCCTCTATTAATGAATCAAACTTTTTTTTTCCATCCGTAAAAATTTGAACATCATTATCCTGGGTAAGAACGGCATCATCATTTCGTAGATGCAAGTAGGCAATATCCGAATACTCCTGCATATTCGGATTATTAAACCGAAACTGATGGTTATGGAAAACACCCATCTGATCCTTTACTGACTTCCTGAACGCTATCCATGTTTTTCGATCCCAGGTAAAAATACGTTTTCTATATAGGGAGCGGCCAAAAATTAAATAGAGGATAAAGCCTAAAATCGGAATAAATAAAAGTACCATTAACCAAGCCCAAGTCGATGGTGGGTTTTTCCTTTCAAGAAAAACAATAGAAATACCTAATAAAATGTTCATTACGATGATAAAAGCGAATAAAAAAGTTAGTATTCCCATTGTTTCACCTCTTCCTATAGGAATAATATATCCATATTATACTTACTTTTCCTTCATTTAACTAATTATAAGAACGATGCATTGAAGTTTAGTATTCCATCCATATTGTTTCATATTCCATTCTACCACGCCCAATCCCCGCTTTCTTTGATTCGGCATGTGGATATTCAATTCCTTATTTCAACTGATCTAATGCTTGTTTTAAATCGTCCCAAATGTCTGGCCATGCTTCCAAACCAACCGATAATCGAATTAATTGATCTGTAATCCCCATCTTTTTACGAGATTCTTCAGGTACTACAGCATGAGTCATCGTTGCTGGATGTTGAATGAGTGATTCTGCGTCACCTAGACTAACCGCAATTTTTATCATCGATAAAGCATTAAGAAATTGTTGTGCATCTTTTTTGTTTCCCTTAATCTCAAAAGATACCATTCCCCCACCTTTTCTCATTTGTTTCTTCCCTATACGGAAGTCAGGATTTGTTGAATCATGTGGATAGAATACGTTATCCACTTTCGGGTGATTTTTGAGATGTTCCATGATCTTCTTCGCATTTTCGCAATGGCGATCCATACGTAAAGGCAATGTCTTTAACCCACGAATTAAAAGCCAGGCATCAAACGGGGACATAACCCCACCAATGTCTTTTAAAGTAGTTAATGCAACCTTATCCACAAATTCCTTCTTCCCAACCACGAGTCCTGCTATCACATCTCCATGCCCGCCAATATATTTCGTTGCACTATGAATGACAACATCACAACCTAAATCAAGTGGTTTCTGTAAATAAGGAGTGGAAAAGGTATTATCCACAACAACTGGAATATCAAATTCCTTGGCAACCTTTGAAACCATTTCTAAATCTACTAAACGCATCGTCGGGTTAATCGGAGTTTCAATATAAATGACCGCTGTTTCAGGTTTTACTTTGGAGCGGATTTCTTCTTCGGTGTCCATATTTGAAAAATCAACTTTCATGTTATACTTATCCTTCATCATGGTTAAAAGACCAAACGTACACCCATATAAACCTGAAGAGCATAAGATATGATCGTTTGCTTTTGATAAGGCGATTAGTACAGCCGAGACTGCTGCCATCCCTGAACTAAAAGCTAGTCCCCGCTCCCCATTTTCTAACGTAGCTATCTTTTTTTCCAAAATAGTTACAGTAGGATTTCCAAGTCTCGAATATATATACCCATCTTCTTTCCCCGAAAAACGCAACTCCCCTTGTTCTGCTGAATCAAATGTAAAAGTTGACGTCTGAAAAATGGGTGGTGCCAAACTTCCTAACATTTCTTTATCCTCATAACCATCGTGAATAATTGCTGTTTCTATATGTTTATATTTCTTTCCCATCCGTCCTTATCCCCCTTCCATTTTCATACTTATATATATGCATTTAGTTAAGTTTCATTGAATAGGTTTAAAAAAACTTAAGCCCCTGAAAATACAATAGTTAGAATACTAAATGTATAAAGAAGAACAACCATCTGTGGAGGTTTTCCTCCATCCCCTTAGTCGGATTTTTACGGACAGTTGATCTCCCACCTACCTTTTTTGTTCCCCCAGAAGCTTGAGGTAAGATAAAATTATTTATTTTTTTGAAATGTATTGACAAATAAAATCCCGACCATTATACTAAGCATTAATCAATAATCTCTTATCAAGAGCGGTGGAGGGAATAGGCCCTTTGAAGCCCGGCAACCTGAAAGTTAGTAACTCTTACTTTTCTACGGTGCTAAATCCTACAGGTCACATGAACTGGAAGATAAGAGGAGGATCGGCTATTTGTATAAATAGAAGCCCTCTTCTTAGGAAGAGGGCTTTTTTTCATCCCCTCTACCTCCAGATTTGGAATAGTAACATACCAATCAAACACTCAAGGAGGAATTATCTATGTCTAAATTCGATTTACAAAACCCTGAAACATTATTACTTCATGCAGGTCAAGAGGTTGATCCAACAACCGGCTCACGTGCGGTTCCGATTTATCAAACAACTTCTTATGTTTTCCGTGATACCGAGCATGCGCAAAATTTATTTGGTTTAGCAGAACCTGGTAATATTTACTCTCGAATCATGAATCCTACATTGGATGCGTTTGAACAACGAATAGCAGCTTTAGAAGATGGTGTTGGTGCCCTGTCGCTATCATCAGGAATGGCGGCCATAACATTTGCTATTTTGAATATTGCAGAAGCCGGAGATGAGATTGTGGCCGACAGCAACCTATATGGTGGTACATACAATCTTTTTGCTAATACTCTTCCAAAGTATGGCATCAACGTTAAATTTGTAGATGGAACAAACCCTGAAGCAGTAAGAGCTGCTATCAACGAAAAAACAAAGGCCGTTTTTGGTGAAATTATTACAAATCCAAGTTTACAAGTATTCGATGTAGAAACCATTGCGGACATTGCTCATGAGAATGGAATTCCGTTAATCATTGATAACACATTTGCAACTCCATACGTTACAAAACCAATCTCATGGGGGGCAGATATCGTTGTACATTCCGCCACAAAATGGATTGGTGGTCATGGTACTACCATTGGCGGTGTCGTTGTAGATGGTGGACGTTTTGATTGGGGGAATGGGAAATTCCCAGGGTTTACAGAACCTGATGAAAGCTATAATGGGTTAAAATATGCAGACCTTGGCCCAGCAGCATTTATTACAAAATTACGTGTCCAATTATTACGTGACATAGGCGCGTGTTTAAGTCCACAAAATGCTTTCCTATTTTTACAAGGATTGGAGACCTTACATTTACGCATTAAGCAACATACGAAAAATGCACAAGTAGTTGCCGAATACCTAAACAATCACCCAGCAGTCGAGTGGGTTAACTATCCTGGATTAGAAAATCACCCATCCCACGAAAAGGCGAAAAAATACCTGAAGGATAGTTTCGGTTCAATCATTACGTTCGGTATTAAAGGTGGACGTGAGGTAGGAAGAAAGCTTATTGACAATATTAAATTATTATCTCACGTTGCAAACGTTGGGGATGCGAAATCACTAATTATCCATCCAGCTTCTACTACTCACCAACAATTAAGTGCTGAAGACTTGAAGAAGAGCGGTACATCTGAAGAACTTGTTCGTCTATCTATTGGGCTTGAATCAACAGATGACATCTTAAAAGACCTAGACCAAGCTATTGTAAAAGCTACTGGTGAAGCTCCAGTTATTAAAGAAACAGAAGAGGACGCAATTAAATGGTTACTCTCTTCCCCATTTGACCGTAATGGAGGAATTAGAAAGAAAGTAATTGCAACAACTGTTTCCAACAGTGAAGCGGCAACAAAGTTACAAAAACTCGGGTTTCAAATTGTTTCTATTAACAACTTAGCAGAAATTCCAAATGAAGTAGATGCTTTATGGGTTAAAAGTGCATCCCTATCTGCTTCTTCCATTGAAGATCTTGAGAATAAACAAGTAAAAATTCTTTGGATTGAAGATGAAGAATCCTTTGATTTCGTTGAAAAAGCAAATGGAATTACTGTAATTTCTGGCAAAAATCCATACGATGAACTAAATCGATTAAGGGGTAATATAAACGAAGCAGCTCTTGTGTAATTAGAAGGGAGCTTACAACACTAAAACTGAAAATCATACAAAAATAGCAGGGCAATTCGTACTTGAATTTGCTCTGCTATTTTAATTATTCTAATATATCTTATCTTGTAAAAAAAGACTTAAACTCTTTTTCTTCTTTCTTGTTTAAATCATATGTTATTGAATAAAATATAAGGGTATAGAAAATATAACATGTTATAACCTTAATTATTCATAAAAAATCCTTGAGCGCCTAAAAATGCATATCTACCAAGGAATCCAGCTAATTTAGTCATG
>NZ_JBHTKV010000055.1:0-5924 GCF_042678465.1 Oceanobacillus caeni
CACTTGTTACCCACCCGCATAGCAGGTGGTTTTCTGTTTCGCACGCTGCCGCGTACTCAACGGACTAAAGTCATAATGAAAAAAACACGCCAAAATAAGGCGTGCTTTTCTAATACTACTGCATTTGTTGCTGGTTTCCACCTGTGCCGCCCATGCCACTCATAGCAGACACAAATGGAAGTACTTTTTGTACGGTTTGTCCTAAACCTTGATTTTTCTTGGTCATTGTGTAGTAAGTTGCAGCTCCTACACCGAGAGATGCTATAATTGGTAACCAGTTTTGATTTTTCATTTGCATCCTTATCACCCTTTCAAGTTGTTCAAGACAGTATTATCTTGTGACAGAATAGAGTGTTCATGCTAGGTATCATCTACCAGTTTGTCGTTGATTCTTGAGCTGCGTTCATGCCAGCAAGTCTTCCAGTAACAAACGCAGATGTAATATTATATCCGCCCGTATAACCATGAATATCTAATATTTCACCGCAAAAGTATAGACCGTGCATTTGTTTTGATTGCATTGTGTTTGGAACAATTTCTTTTATGGATACCCCTCCACCTGTTACAAATGCTTTTTCTAAAGGGAGAGACCCATTAACAGAGAAGGTAAAATGTTTCATGGCATGTACGATATCGCGAATATTCTCTTTAGAGACATTGGCACACTTTTGTTCATCACTTATTTGGTGTTGTTGTAAAATAAAGGATTGAAATCGTTCAGGTACGATTCCCTTTATTGTGTTTTTAAATGCTTTTTTCGGATTATCATGAACCAGCTTAATCATATTTTGAATGATCTCTTCCTCTTTTTCATCGGGTAGAGTATCTAAAACCATTGTAACTTGATTTCTTCCACGCATCAGTTCTTTTACGACGAATTGGGAGCATCGTAAGACAGCAGGACCAGAAATACCAAAATGCGTAAATATCATATCCATACGATGGCTGATGATTGGTTTATTCCGTTTGTTTAAAACAGATAGCTTAATGTCTCTTAACGATAATCCTTGTAATACTTTCGTTTGGATAAATTCCTCATTTGATGTTAGAGCTACTTCAGTTGGATATAGTTCAGTTATAGTATGTCCTGCTTTTTTTGCCCAAGCATAACCATCCCCTGTTGAGCCAGTGTGGGGTACAGCTTTTCCACCAACCGCAATTACGACCGATTTTGTTGTTATTTTGTGACCATTTTCTTTTAAGATGATCGTATGTTGATTTTCATCAAAGTGAATAGCTTCTACTGGGGAATTTAATTTTACGTCTACATGCAGTTCTTTCATTTTGTTAATAAGGGCATCTACTACGGATTTAGCAGAATTAGATTTTGGAAACATTCTTCCATGATCTTCTTCTTTCAGAGCTACACCCATTCCTTCAAAGAAATCAATAATATCGTAATTATTAAAAATAGAGAATGCACTATACAAAAACTTTCCATTCCCTGGTATATGTTTAATTACTTCTTCTTGGGGTAGACGATTTGTTACATTACATCTTCCACCGCCTGAAATAGCTAATTTCTTTCCTAACTTTTTCCCTTTTTCAAGTAACATCGTTTTAGCACCATGTTCAGCAGCTGTAATTGCAGCCATTAATCCCGAAGGACCGCCCCCGATAACTATGACATCATAATTCAACATTCTTCATTCCTTTCGGTAGTATCATATCATTACCATACGTCGCAACTCAATTCCAACTCGTTTTAATTAAGATAGAAGCGAGAGGACTGCTTCAATATTTAGGACTATTTGTAACTTTTTATCAAAGAAGTTAGAAAAATCTTCACAAGTTTACGTTGTAACGTTATCAATCCTACTATGAGATGTGTTAAAATAACCTGTATGTATATCCTACTTAAAGAAAAATGAGAATCAGGTGAAAATATGTCGAATATAGTAAAAGGTGCATTTATTTTAACACTGGCATCTTTTTTATCTAAATTTTTAGGGATGATTTATGTTATCCCATTTAATGCTCTAGTAGGTGATACTGGTGGGACGCTATTTAGTTTTGCCTATACACCTTATAGTATTTTTATTAGCCTTTCTACTGTTGGAATTCCTGTAGCTGTTTCGAAATTTGTTTCTAAATATAATTCATTAGGGGATTATGAAACAAGCTATAAAATGTTCAAAATAGCAAGTAAGATCATGGCGATAACAGGTATTGTCGCTTTTTTAGTGTTGTTTTTCAGTTCAGAATGGCTAGCTCACTTGATGATTACAAGTGATGATCCTGTTGGGATAACAGTTGAGGATGTTACCTTTGTAACAAGAATGGTAAGTATAGCCCTATTAATCATTCCCGTTATGAGTATTTCTCGAGGTTTCTTCCAAGGGTATGAAACAATGATGCCAACAGCAGTTTCTCAAGTGATTGAATCAATCATTAGGATCTTATTCATTTTAGTCGGTTCATTCGTCATTATCAAAGTAATGGGTGGGTCTATTGTTACAGCAGTTGGTTTTTCTACTTTTGCTGCATTTATTGGTGCTCTAGCATCTTGCATTGTTTTATATATTTATTGGAAGAAGACAAAGCCAACCATCAATCAGCAGCTTGAAATGCAACAAAAATCATATAATGTTTCAACGAAAGAGTTATTAGTAGAATTATTCCAGTATGCTGGTCCTTTTATATTGGTAGGATTGGCCATTCCATTATATCAATTAGTGGATCAGTTTACATTTGAAAGAGCAATGGTTGCTTCAGGGTTAGAGAAAATATGGGAATCGGCTTATGCGGTCATTAATTATTACGGACATAAGATTGTCATTATTCCGATGACGATAGCAACAGGTCTGTCGTTATCTATATTACCTACGTTAACTAAGTCTTTTACGCAAAAAGATCGAGAACTTTTAAATAATCAAATCAATCAAGCGTTGCAAATTGTTTTTGTGCTTGTAATTCCTGCAGCAGCAGGAATGGCTATTTTATCTAATGAAACATATGGCGCATTATATGGAATGAATGATATTGCAGGACAACTGTTAGCTTGGTATTCACCAGTCGTCTTATTGTTTGGGTTATTCAGTGTAAGTGCAGCTATTCTACAAGGGATTAATGAACAACGTTTTGCAGTAATCAGTTTATTAGCAGGTCTACTTGTAAAAGTATTATTAAATGTTCAGCTAATTCATTGGTTTGGGGCAAAAGGAGCAATATTTGGAACGGCTTTAGCCTCAGGAATTGCAGTTGTGCTTAATTTGGTTCATATCAAAAAATCGATTAGTTTTAGTTATAAGCAGCTTTTCAAACGTACAATACTTATTCTGATTTTTACAGCCATTATGGTAATTGCCATTTGGATAGTGAAAATAATTCTAGAATTTATTATTCCAGCGGACACTCGTATGGGTGTTATCATTCATCTAATGGTTGGAGTAATGGCCGGTGGTGGAGTATATTTATATCTTGCACATACTTCTACATTACTTGAACGAGTTTTAGGAAAACGTATTTCAATAGATTTGATTAAAAGAAAGCGAAGTAGATAAGATAATATGGAGTGAATGTACGATGCGTTTAGATAAGTTATTAGCTAATATGGGTTATGGTAGTAGAAAAGATGTAAAAAGCCTACTTAAGAAAAAACAAGTATTCGTTAATGCAGTAGTAGTAAAAGATGGTAGCAAACATGTTAACCCAGAGATAGATATCGTGGAGGTAAATGGGAAGCAAGTTGTATATAAGAAATATATTTATCTGATGATGAATAAACCACCAGGTGTTATATCAGCTACCTTTGATCATAAAGAAAAAACGGTTATTGATTTATTAACGGAAGAACATCAATATTTTGAACCATTTCCCGTAGGAAGGCTGGATAAGGATACAGAAGGCTTACTATTACTAACGAATGATGGAGAGTTAGGGCATCGTTTAACTTCCCCCAAAAAAGAGGTAGGGAAGACCTATTATGCAAAAATACAAGGAATCGTTACCGAGTCAGACGTAGAAGTTTTCAAAAAGGGAATCGTTATAGATGATGGATATCAATGTAAACCTGCCCATCTAGACATCCTTCGTAGTGATGAAGTTTCGGAAATTGAGATTACCATCACAGAAGGGAAATTCCATCAAGTTAGGAGAATGTTTGAAGCGGTTGGGAAGAAAGTGGTTTATTTAAAAAGACTCCAGATGGGAAAACTTAAGCTAGACGAAAAGTTAGCATTAGGTAAGTACCGTGAATTGAGTGAAGAGGAGCTAGCGTATTGTCAAAGCCTTAAATAGGAGGAAGAAAATGGGCCAATTCCCACATTATTTCATTGCTATTCAACTATCTGACAAATTACAAAATACTTTCGCTTTATGGCAAAATAAGTTGCAGGGTGTATTACCATATAAGCAGTGGTATAACAAAAAAGATTTGCATATAACATTGAAATTCCTAGGGGCAGTAGATGATGAAAAATTAGAAGAACTAACAACTCATTTAAAGAGAGTAGAAGAACGACCTGCTTTTAGTCTAGAGGTGGGTACCTTAGGTACGTTTGGTAATCCAAAAAGTCCACGTGTACTGTGGGCTGGAGTTGAAAGGGTAGAACCATTAATTAAAGTCCAACAGATTGTTGAACAAGCTGCATTCGAAGTTGGATTTCCTAAAGAAAATAGGAATTATAGTCCCCATATAACATTAGCAAAAAAATGGAACGGTAAAATTGGTCTTTCGTATGGTGATGTTTTGGAAAAAATGAAGAAAGAATTTACTTCAAAGGCTACTATGCATGTTAGTGAAATAACCTTGTTTCAAATACACCCAAATCGTAATCAAAAGTATGAACCAATCAGGAAATATAAATTACTATAAAATACAAATATGATTAAATAGAAGAAGGAGGTGGAGAAAACGGCGCAATTGATTAAATTACAAGACTATATATCCCGTTATGAATGGGATACATACAGATACCCAACACAGTTTATTCGTGTTAAGAAACAAAACTGGAAAAAGTTATATCGGATGTGGTCAAATCCTGATATGTACACACCCAATATAGAGCTTGAGGAAGATACTAAAGAACAATCTTCTACTTTCGCAAAATGGAAAGCATTGATTAGAAGAGAATCTAATCAAGAACTAGAAAATCAAGTTAACCCAAGACGGAAATTAAATGAATTACCAGAAACAGAGGAGAAGTTAAAGCATTACTTTTTAGATAAAATATTTTTGTTTCAATTGAAATGGGCAACATCAACTGTGAACCGTATTTCCTATGTTCATAAAAAATATTATACAGATCCATTATTAAAGTATCTCCTACAACGCTTTCCGGATACTTATTTACTAATGTATAACCCTGTTTTTAATGTAAAAAATGTTCCTGTCGATTGTGAAATTCTATTGGTTTCACCAATCGGTATCGAGATTTTATACTTTTTAGAAGTAGACGAACAAGCTGTCATTATGGCAGGAAATGAAAGGGTCTGGACTATTGAAAAAAATAATGATGTTTCTAAAATTTTAAATCCCAACATTGCTTTGAAACGTACGGAACAGATCATTAATAGTATATTACTCTCGCATGAGATAGACTTTCCAGTTCATAAAACGGTTATATCTCGTACAAATTCTATTCTTTTTACAAATGAACCATATCAAACTAAAATCGTTGGAAAAAAGGAATATCCTACTTGGTTTAATAATAGGCGTAAATTAATATCAACATTAAAGAGTAATCAATTAAAAGCTGCTGAGGTTTTATTGTGTCATTGTCAATCTACCTCTGTTCAGCGTCCAGAATGGGAAGATGATATCAGTATCCAAACTATCGGCGATTTGGAAGAATGATCATGTATCGTACATCGTTAGCCATCTTCCAGGAAAAATAGAGGTTAAAACTTTTAAGCCCCCTTAATCCATTGGACACGTAAATATATAAAAAGTACAATACTTTTAATCGTGTACCACTTGGGAA
>NZ_JBHTKV010000056.1:0-4088 GCF_042678465.1 Oceanobacillus caeni
AAATATTTGGTAAGACAATGTATTAGGTGAAAATTTAGAGACACTTCAGTACTGTCTACTTGACAGAACCAGGTGCAACTCTTGTCACGGACTTTTCCTCCCTACTAAATGATGACTTTGTCCGTGTAATAGGGAAATTATGTTTATGAAGAATGATTCTATGTAAAAACCTTCTATGTAAAAAACAAAAAATTACCAAAATTCTTATTGACAATTAATACGAATACGTGTAGTCTAATATTTAACTGAATATCCAAATTTCTTATCCAGAGAGGTGGAGGGACTGGCCCTTTGAAGCCTCGGCAACAGACTTTACAGAGAACTGTGCCAATTCCAGGAGCATCATGCTTGTAGATAAGAAGAGAAAATAGCCATTGTGCATCAACCCTCTTCTTATCTATAGGAAGAGGGTTTTATTTTAGCATTTGATTCATGTGAAAAATAAGATCAGGAAATAGTAATTAGCAAACGAATATTAACGTAATATTACTATTGATTATCCTACGATGAAACAATAGGGCTTCCTTGCAGGGTCCACTCATTTATAAGGAGATGAAAAAATGTCAGACAAAAGTATAGAAACGAGATTGGTTCAATTAGGCAATAAGAGTGATCAATCAACGGGGGCTGTCAATCCACCTATTTATTTATCGACGGCATACCAACATCAAGGACTAGGCCAATCAACTGGATTCGATTACAGCCGAACAAAAAATCCTACAAGAACCATATTGGAAGAGGGCTTTGCTGATCTAGAAAATGGAGATAGCGGATTTGCATGTAGTTCTGGCATGGCAGCAATCGAGCTCGTTCTTTCTTTGTTTAAACCTGGGGATCAGTTGATTGTTCCTAAAGATATTTACGGTGGTACCTATCGCTTGCTTCAACATTACGCAGATACATACCATATTCAAACGACATACACCGATTTTGAAAACAATCAGCAAATCGAGCAATTAATCACCGAAAATACAAAAGCCATATTTCTCGAAACGCCAACGAATCCATTAATGCAAGAAATTGACCTTGCCCAGATTGCAGCTATCACCAAAAAACACAATCTTTTACTGATTGTAGACAATACGTTTATGACCCCCTACTTACAGCGACCTCTTGACTTAGGTGCAGACATTGTTGTTCACAGTGCGACAAAATATATCGGGGGACATAACGATGTATTAGCTGGTTTAGTTGTTGCAAAAGGCAATGAAATTTGTGAAAAATTATCCTTCATCCATAATGCATCTGGTGCTGTCCTTTCACCTTTTGATTGTTGGCTCTTAATAAGAGGATTAAAAACACTTTCATTACGGATGGATAAACATGTAGAAAATGCAAAAAGCATTGTTTCTTATTTAAAGAACGAAGCCTTGGTTAGTGACGTATATTATCCAGGTAAAGGCGGTATGCTTTCCTTCAAATTACAAGAAAGCCAATGGGTGGATACATTTTTACAAAATCTTCAAGTTATTACATTCGCGGAAAGTCTTGGTGGCGTCGAAAGCTTTATTACTTATCCAGCAACTCAAACTCATGCTGATATCCCACTGGAAGAACGCATAGAACGAGGAGTAGATAATCGACTATTACGTTTTTCAGTTGGAGTTGAGAAAGCAGAAGATTTAATTCAAGACTTAAAACAGGTATTTTCCATTTTAGCTAAGGTGGAAGTATAAAGAAGACTAACCATCGGTGTGGGGTTTCTTTCATCCCCCACTGATGATTTCCCACCTTTCCCAAAAGCTTAAGATCGGAGTCTTACTGCCCGTTTAGGTGGATAAATAAAACAAGGTAATTCATACCTACTGAAAGGAAGCCAACAAACGCTAATGCATGTATCGGCTCCCTTTCTATCACTTATTCTTTTTTAATCAGAGTTCAATTTCTTTTTAATTTCCTCTACATCCGTATTACTGTAAACGGATGTTTCTAGACCTCCTGTTGATGCTAGTAATGCCTTTACCTCATTATAGGATAGTCCAGATTCCGCATTCTTTCTTTTTACTTCTTCAATATCAGTTCCTGCAACCGTATATTTTTCTTTATTTTCTTCCACTTTAGTCACCTTCTTTTTTATAGTTTATGCTATTTCTTCTTTTCTAACCAAAAAACTGGCCAATCTATCTTAGCCAGTTTTAATTATGTGTTCCCATAGACTCACTCGATTCGTCTATTTTATATTTTAAAAATTCATAGTTTGAAGTCGGTTCTTTTTTCACAATAACACCATCATCATTTCTATACACCTCATATTTCCGATATTTTTCAACCATATAGCCATCCTCTTCATAAGTATCTACCAATTCAAGCTCCACACTCGACATGGCAGGAGTACTTTCTTGTTCCAAGTGAGCATAAGCTTCAATGGATTCCTCCTCAATTTCCTTTTCGATTTCTTCGCGAATGGTAGGTGTTGAATCGACGTGTAAATCAGGAACGAAACCATGGTAGTTATTTTCAGGTTTTTCTAAATAAGCAACAAATCCAAGAATTGCTATAACCCCAATAGCTAGAAGTATTTTTTTCATTTTCCCTTCCCCTTCCTAATAAGACTTCGTTGGACTTGGAGATTGCAGTTTTGAATAACCAATCAGTGTCAAAACAACCATTCCTATCAAAAATGCAATAAAATAAGGTGAAATAAAGCTACGAATAATACCTGTAAAAAAGGTACTGAAAATCATCCCTAACGAATAAACTGCTGACATAACGCCAAAAGCTCTCCCATGCCCTTCACTTGAAACAACATCCGTTAATGCAGTAGCCATCGCCGGCATCATAATTCCAAAAAAGACACCAATAAGGAAAACCAATATGCTTAATGATAGAAGAGAATTAAATAGTGCAAACAAACTTATACACATTCCAAATAACCCGAGGATCAACCGCTTCACAGGGTCGAACCTATTAATAAAAAGCAATGATAAGGATATAAACGTTCCAATACCAAAATAACTAAATAATTGTCCAGTAACCGCAGTAGATAAACCTTTTTCTACCGTTAAGTAAGGAATTTCATAAATAAGGACCCCATGAATATACATCACCGCAAATCCAGTCAAAAATACAACCTGAAGACCCGGTGTAGTTAAAACATCCCACAGACTCAAAACTGTTTTTGAGTTCCTTTTCATCATAACAATTTGTCTTTCATTTATAAATTTCATCGTATAGATAGAGGTTAAAATTAATCCAGAACCTATTACGAAATACGTATTGGCATACCCTATCGACACACCTAGTTGTCCTCCGATTACAGGAGCTACGATACTAGCAATCGTTCCTAGTATTCCATTAATTGCCATGTTTTTTCCTTGCTGTACACTATTTTTGGCATATCCCGAAAGTAATGCCATTGCTGCTGGAATTAAAAACGCTAACGAAAATCCATTCATGGCCCTAAGCATTAACAAGCTAACCGTATCACCAACAACACCATGGGCGATGAACAAAATGCCAGACACAAGTAAAGGCAGAGTAATAAAAATTCGCTTTCCAAACCGATCAACCAAAGGACCAGCAATCAAATTTCCAGTTAAATTTGCCAACTGTGAAACACTAAGCATAATACCAATTAATACACCTGACGCACCTACCATCGCTGCATAAGGAGTGAAAATTGGAGATTGGATACTCATGATTAAACTAATGAAGAACATCACTAAGAAGATATGTAATTTGTCTACCTGCGCTTCTCTCAATTTTTTCACCTCAAAATATTGTATGCGGGTGATAAAAAATTAGACGAGCTTTTCAGAATCTAACATTTCATTTTTTTGAAAAACTGGTATTTGCCAAGCTTTATAGACATATACCTTAAATGCACTTATTCAAATCTTTACGGTAGAACGAGTAATCGAAGCTCTAGACGGGAAAGATTTCCTTCCCGCTAAATAGAAAATGCACCACCCATAGTTGGATTGAATCCAACAATGATGGTGCCTTCTCCTTAAACGTTTATGATTAACATATAATTCTAAACTCAGTGAACTACCCCCTCTTACCATCCTTACGGGTTGCTTGAAGTGGGGGCTTCTTGGGTAATCGCCACTTTTGGTAGCTGACGAATTTGACCAAGCTAACCCTCT
>NZ_JBHTKV010000057.1:0-3786 GCF_042678465.1 Oceanobacillus caeni
GATTCGGACACAACCTTTCGTTAGTTTAATATTAATGACTTAACCAAGTTGTGTCCATAAATCTATACTACATCTATAATAATAATGAAACAATAAAGAAAAGGATAAAGAAATAATTGCACCATTTCATATAAATTAGAACGTACTTAATAACGTCAATAAATGTGATAGCATTAATATTTACTTTTTTATCTACCATAATCTTTTACTTTACATTTTCTCTTTTCTTTTTACTATCCATATAGACCTTAGTTAAAATTAAATAGAAAAACCAAAAAAAGATAATCGTTAAAATAATAGGTGTTAAATTATCGGTATTCACCCCTAAAGTTGTATATAAATCCCAGCCGTCGGCATTTTCCTCGACTTTTACAAATAACGAATTGAAAAATGAGGTTGTATATCCAACTTCATCATGAGTAAACATCAGCTTGATCAAACTAATTACTAAGATTATTACCGTACTTATCACAGCTGACACTAGAGTTCCAATGATAATATTAACTATCTTCATGTAAAAACTCCTCCTTTAGTGTTTTTAATCCCAAACAACTTATGTATATAACGAAAATATATAAAATCATCATTAATATGCTATTGTACAGTTTTGAAAAATTTAGGAATTGTAATATTAATGATATAAATCCTGAAATTATTACGATTATTAAAAATCCAATAAAAGGTGAGAATGGATTGTCCTTTTTTGCCGGGAATAGAATTCCAATCAAAGTTGATAGTATAATTATTAAAAGTAATTGACCAAAAATAATTAGAGTATCATAAAGATTAACGTTACCTTTATTTATAATAAGCCCTAATATCAATATTGGTAATGAAGTTATTAATATGTATAGATACTGACTGATAATTAGATTAATATAATCTTTAATTGCACTATAGTTAAATCTATAGTAATTTATTCTAATTGAATCAGTTTGAGTATAAATATATAGTCCTGATGTAGTAACTAAAAACATGGCATATAACGGATTCAATATATCTAGAATAAGCAAAGAAATCGATAAAAAATATGCAATTATAAGAGTTGTTATATTTTCCACTCTTCTCGATATTTGTAAAATATACAAATTAAACATAGTTAGTCTAAGTTTAGTAGGCTTTTTAATTTTTAAATATAGATTATCTTCTGATCCGAAATTATTAGGAATATAAAGAATGATCATTAATAGTACAAAAATGATTATTACAAAAATTAAGGATGTAACAATAAATCCATAATTACTATACAATTCTATGTAAAATTGAGACCAATGATTAAATTCACCAGTTTTATAATTTATAATATTTATAGATTGCATTATATCTAGATATAATATTGCCAACATAACAATAAAACCTAGAATTGAAACGAGTGCACTTACTTTTTCTAATTTAATTAAATTTAATACGTATATGATTATGGAATTAATCAGTTGTAATAATAAATACCCTGTTAAACTCGTAAAGAAAATTGTGCAAATTAGTAAAGGAATGTAATGAAAGTTAGTGCGTAATACTACTGCAATAATAACGGCGATACTAATTAGAAAAATAATAGTTAAAGACATAAGCAATTCAAAAATAATAAATGAACTATTTCTTTCATTATGTGTAATTGGCAACTGATTTGTTATTTTTAAGAAATCCCCTTTTTTCAAGAAAATAATTCTAGTAAAAACGAATATAATCATCGTCCAAACGATAATATTTACACCTTGCATTTTAATAATAAAATATATAAAGTTAATTTGTTCGGAAACATCGGTGTCATCTAAAAAATTATATAGAAAAACTGTGGTTACCGTAATAGTTACTATTGTAGCAATAAAGATGAAAGCTTTAAATATTTTCTCTTTTAATATACCCACACTTAGAATTCTTCTTAAAATAAATAGGAAATATAGCTTTTGTAAATTAAAAATATTTTTCAATTTCATTTTTCATGCCCTCATAATCTATAAGCTCTTTAAAAACATTTGTTAAATTAGAACCAGTCTTGAGAATGTTTTCAATAAGATCATCTATGTATATTACACCATTATTAATGAGTAACACCCTATATCCTATCTCTTCAACTAATTCTAAATCATGGGTACACATTATTATGGAACCACCACGTCGTTTGTATTGTTCAAATAATAGTTTGGTTGCTTCTTTTGCTTCCACATCTATACCATTCAATGTTTCATCTATAATAATAATTTTATTGTTAATCATAAATGCACTAACTAATTGAATCTTTTTCCTCATTCCATGAGAGTAACCTTCTATCAATTGATCTAATTTAGAATCTAAAGAATAATACTCTACTAAGCGAGATAACTTTTCTTTATCCAATGGTGTATCATAAAAATCACATATCATTTCTATATATTCTTTACCTGTTAAAAAATCCGGTAAAAAATCCTCACTAGATAAATATATAATTTCTTTTTTAACCGATGGATTATCATGGGAAGTTTTATTAATGGAAATAGACCCTTCTTGAATTTTAAGTAAATCTACTATTAACTTAATAAGCGTTGTTTTTCCACTTCCATTAGGGCCAGCAATTGTTAATAGTTCTCCTTTATTTAAATTAAAACTTACGTTGTTTAGAACCGTATTTTTTTTGTCATAAGAATAAACAATGTTATGAATGTTAAGCATATATTCCTCCTATAAGATTAATTATAAATAGTAATTTGTACGAATGGATTTTGATAAAGTCCATATTGACTGCCTTTCTGTTACAATGTTTTTAACGACAAAAACTTTTCCTGGAGGAAAATCAATAAGGCCCACATCCATTTCACATTAAAAACAAAAGAAATACAATAACTAATTGAAAAATGTGTTCAAGATGATCTTTCTAAAAACATCTTACAAGGCGTTTAACCAACTGATGGGAATATCATAAAAACACAAACAATATTTGTGATTAAAATCTTGAAAAATCAACACATTTCGAAAGTCTATTGAACATAAGCAACATATAAAGTGATGAAGTCGTCACTGATTCGTCACTGAAACTAAAACGGAGAATAGTTACATACACCAAAAAGGCTCTTAACACAGTTATTTATTATTAGCTTATCTGACTTCTTCATTTTTTCAATACAAAAATTTCATATTTTTGAAATATATTACATTTATTTAACAATTTTAATTAATTTGGTAATATATTTATCTAAAATTTTATTTTCTAATTATTATCTTAAATTCATTTATATATTTCCATTCAGTATCTAACGCATAAATCTTCCAGTCTGATTTGCATCGTTTTATACATATCTGATGATCCTTGGAATTTAATCAAAAAAAATAGCGCGGAAGTTAATCAGCTTGTAGAGAAAGTCAGTATTTTTTCTCTACAAGCTTTTTTTGTTTGCTTGCAAAGATATTCCTGGTGATATTCCGTTAAAAATAGGCTCCCACAAACTTAGCCAAGCTTGGATAGGTGTGTGGGCAATCTTCTTAATGTTCTAGGACTATGCGGTGAGTAATACTTGCATTGGTAATCCCCTGAAACGATATTGGTAAAGTCCATGCAACTGTTTGGAGTCTGCTGTCACTTAAGATGAGTTTTTATGCAATAAATTTGAGGATTCTAGAATAGCATCGATTCCATTTTGATCACACCACTTTGTGAATTATGTCCAATGGCTGTGTCTAGAAACAATCATGATTGTTTATTTTTGCTAATAGTCATAATTCCTTGTCATACACATGTAACCGTCAAGTAGGATTAAACGATTTTCCACAAATAAGGTTCAACAGTTTCCCACAATTATGATTCAACACCTT
>NZ_JBHTKV010000058.1:0-3449 GCF_042678465.1 Oceanobacillus caeni
AGCGATGGCGGAGAGGTCACACCTGTTCCCATACCGAACACAGAAGTTAAGCTCTCCAGCGCCGATGGTAGTTGGGGATTCCCCCTGCGAGAGTAGGACGCCGCCAGGCAAATTTATAAAAAGCCAGGATACAAATTTATTGTATCCTGGCTTTTTATAAAGGAAAGAAAATTAAAATTTTGATCTACCACAGCATTCCTAGCTGTAGTATTTTTAATATTAGGGTCTGTTATATAGGTAAATGTTGATAATGATCCTGCTACCTCTCTGAAACCTTGATATAATCAATATTTGGAGAAGTTATCAAGGTGAGTAAGTTTAAAAGGAATGTTATTATTTTCTAACTCCTGTTTTAATACCTTACAATACGGACAACTTGTCATTATATAAATTTCAATCATAATCATTACCTCCGAACAATTTAAATTAGCAGACTATTATGTTATCATAAAGAAAAATATAGAAATTAAGGAGACTCCTTACATGAAACGATACAGTATAATTAGTTACACAGCATTAATTTTAGGTTTAACTTCCTTCCTATCGTTAACTCCGCTGGCAATATCTAGGGGTTTTTCAACCTTTTTGTTAGTTTTATCGATTAGTGGTTTAATCTTATCCCTATATGGATTATTTAAAAAAACAGAACAAAAATCCCTTTTGTTAGTAGCACTTATTACCTAAGCATGGTTCCCCACCACCATCTTATTTATAATGTGGGTAATGGTTTAAAAAAGATTTGCATCCTATTAAACTCATAAAACTCATACTACCACCCAGATTGTTTTAGTTCAATAATCAACATTTAGAATAATTAAAAGCTTAAAGTATGGTGGGTAAAGCTCTTTGTAGTATTAAGTTTACATAAAAACACAGAATATCGGTATACTATGTTAAAATTAATTAGAATATTGGGAATTATACGAAGGAAAGGGAGAAATGAACATATGAATATATTAGTGTTTGGTGCAGGGGCAGTAGGTGCTTACTTTGGTGGAAGAATGTTAGAAGCAAACTATTCTGTATCATTTTTTGTTAGAGAAAAGCGTGCAAAGCAGTTAAAAAAAGAAGGCTTAAAATTAATAAGCCCAGAAGGTGAGTTTGAAACAAAAAATGTTACCCTATATACGTCTGAGAAAGAAGTGAAAAATATTGATTTAGTTATTCTAGCAGTGAAGGGATATCATTTAGACAGTGTCATTCCACAATTAAAGTTGATTACGGAACAAACTGGAGCATTTGTGTTACCATTATTGAACGGATTTGAACATATCGATAAATTAGATCAAGCAGTTGGCAAAGAAAAAGTATTAGGTGGATTCGCATATATTTTCGCTACTTTAAATCAACAAGGTCATGTTGTTCATGGGGGAAATAGTAGTTCCATTAAATTTGGTTCACGACATGAATCTCAAATGGATGTTTGTAATCATTTAAATTCAATGAATCAGCATGTGAAAACAAATTTATTATTAGACGAAAATATCATAAAAGAGATGTGGAGAAAATATTTATTAATTACCGCTTTTTCTGGCATTACGTCTGCAACACAATTACCTTCAGGATTTACCATAAATTCAGAGGCTACATTAAATGTTTTTAAAAATATTTTAGTTGAGATGAGTTTTATTGCTAAAAAAGAAGGTGTTATCTTTGCGGAAGAGGAAATTGCTAAGATTATATCTTCATTTAAAAGATATCCAGAAAATACTACCTCTTCTATGCATCAAGATCTACGAAAAGGACTACCAATTGAAGTCAACCATTTACAAGGGGGCGCTGTCCGCTATGCTCAAAAACATAATATTACTATCCCGGTAGTTGAGACTATTTATGGAATATTAAAGCCATATGAGAATGGTAAACCTAATTAATTAACTAAAAAACGTTTGGATTAATTCCAAGCGTTTTTTTATGCGAATTTAACTAATACATCAAAGCAACTGCAAATGATGAGTAACGGAAAGAAGATTATTCTGAGGGATTCCGGTACTCATTACGGTGATTAGTGCCCCGAACGCAAAAAAAGGATTAGCAATTTGTATAATAATCATTCCATAAAAAAATAGCATACCAGTAAATTTGGTATGCTATTTTTATTCAGTGTTTTAAGGTAAACTACTTATCGCTAGTTTTGTTAGTTTTCTTTTTACGGTTAAAGGAATTAACGATGGACGCAATTGCACCATCACCTGTAACGTTCGTTGCTGTACCAAAACTATCTTGAGCTAGATATAGGGCAATCATTAGGGAAACCATTGTAGGTCCAAAACCAAGCATACTTTCAAGAAGTCCAGCAGCGGCCATAACTGCCCCACCTGGAATACCAGGTGCTGCAATCATTGTAACACCTAACATTAAAATAAATGGGAAATAAGCGCCAAATGTCTCAACTTGTCCCTGCAAGAATAAAACAGCTAAAGAACAACTAACGATAGTGATAGTACTTCCTGATAAATGTATTGTAGCAAACAGGGGTACTGTAAAATCTACTATATTGTCGTCTGCTTTAAGTTTTTTTGCATGTTTAAGTGTAACTGGAATTGTTGCTGCTGATGATTGAGTTCCTAATGCAGTAAAGTAAGCTGGTGACATTGTTTTTAACATTTTTAAAGGATTTTGCTTACTTAGTGTACCAGCAACCGTGTATTGGAAAATTAAATATAAAAAGTGAAGTATGATAATCATGACAAATACTTTTATAAATACACTTAGTATAACAGCTACTTGACCGGAATAAGTCATATTTGCGAATATCCCAAAAATATGAATAGGTAAGAGTGGGATTATAAACTTCTCAATTACTAATTGAACAATTTCTTTAAATTCAATCATCGTTTTTAGAAGGGTGTCTTGTTTAATTGCTGCCAATCCAATACCTAGGATGAAAGATATAAGAAGTGCTGTCACTACATCCATTGGTGCTGGCATCTCAACTGTTAAAAAAGGTTTACTTAATCCTTCAGATGGATCTGTAAAAGCTTTGAGTGTTTGGTTGCTAAGTATTGTTGGGTACAAGCCTTTGGCTACGAAAAAGGCGAATAAACCAGCGATGATGGTTGATAAATACGCTAAAAAGGCACTTATTCCTAATAACTTCCCAGCACCTCGACCCATTGAACCAATTCCTGGGGTTATAAAACCAATGATTATAAATGGTATAATGAAACCTAAAAAGTTTCCAAATAGTCCATTAAAGGTAGCAAACAAACGAATAAAAAACTCATTTGCAAATGAACCTATCAGGATACCTAAAACTATTGCGATAATTATACGTGGTAAAAGTCCTATCCGTTTCAAAAGTAACTCTCCTTATTTTTTAATACATACTTTTTTATTTTACTATAAAGCTCGACAAATGCATAGATATAGAATCATGACCACCCGTCCAACGGGTGGTTTGCACAACGGCTATAAGCCTATACTACCGACCAGCGTCTCAAGGCGCT
>NZ_JBHTKV010000059.1:0-3445 GCF_042678465.1 Oceanobacillus caeni
GGTGTTGAATCATAATTGTGGGAAACTGTTGAACCTTATTTGTGGAAAATCGTTTAATCCTACTTGACGGTTACAACGGGAAAGACATAACCAGATACGGAAGTTCTATGACTTCTCCCTCTACCTTAAACGGCGCCTCCCCAAAGTCTACCTGGGCATCCCCTGGACTTGCTTCTAACGGAAGAGCTGCCTCATCGTTTGCTTCCATCTCTTCAAGTAATTCTATTTTCCGCTTAGAGACATATGCTCTCACCGTTCGGTCTGAACCTTTAAATCCACACTCTTCCTTTAATAACTCCCAAATACGCTTCGCAGTTCTCCGATATTTCTTTTTCTTCTTCAAATCTTCCCTCAACCACTGATCCACAATCTCTTTCACCGGATCCATAACCGGAGAGGGTTGATGTTTCCTTCCTTTCAATTCAGGTTGGAATTCATCTAGATCCGCATATTTCTGTACGGTTCTTGGGTCTCTATTTGTTCTTCTCGCAACCTCTGCATATGTATGCCCTTTTCCGTTCACTTGTTGTCTGATATAATTAATTTCAGTCACTTCTAACACTCCTAATCTACCTCCTGCCAGAATAATGGGTCCAACAGGAAGTGTAGTTAATTATTGAGTTGTTAGCAAGTGGCTTTTTCTTTTATGCATAGCCCTATAGGACATGCATAAAAGAAGTGCCATAACCTACATTTTTAGTTTGCCATAAACAGTCAAGGGTCGACGAAAGGTTGGGAAAAGATTTTCCTTTATCCTTGATAGCTTCCAAAGGAGTGTTGTCTTTATTAAACGACAAAACAAAGCAAAGGATATTTAAATCAAAATCCATATGATTTGTTTCTAATTTTTTGACATAGGTCTATTTTTATAAAAGGTATAGTCCCTTATTCCAAGGACTATACCTTTTCCGTAGTATTTAAGTTTACTTTAACCTGTTGTATAACCTGTAACCCATATTATAGATCAAGGGCTTTTTATTATATTTATTCCAAAGATATCTGATTAAATAGCTATCTTTTAATTTGTCAGACAGTTTAGTAGAGTTATTTAGTAGTTCCTTTTCCCTTTTTATAATCTCATTATAGATTCTTTTGCTGTTATGATTATCTACATACTCAAAGTAATCTTTTCTATTTTTAGAAAACCGATTGTCCTCCTGAAAGCCATTTTTTATATATGCTAAAATTTTTATAGTTAATTCATGTGAATTATAGGCTACATCACCAAATAAGTCCTTCTTCAGGTCCATATAACTCCCCTGTTTATCAATATACTTATTTAAGTCAAAGTGGAAGAATAATACTGGTTTCTTTTGATAGTACATTTCCCATGCTACGCTGGAGTAATCTGTTATTAGCAAACTAGCACGCATAATTAAATCATTAATTTTCTCTTCTCCAAAGTTAATGATTCTAATGTTTGGGGAGTAGCTTTTAAAATCCTCGATAAATGGTTTAAACTTTGGATGCAAATAAAAGTTTAATATGATGTTATTTCTATCAAGTTCTTTTGCCAAATCCTTAGATTGAAGTAAACTACTGTATTCCTTATAATAATCAGATTCAAGGAATGTATCTACTTCAGTCTCCTCTAACCAATTTCTCCATGTGGGCATTAAGAAGATTTCCTTCTGTTTATTATGACTTGTTTGTGCTGTAATGGCATCCCATCTAGCGAGACCTGTAACAATAATATTATTATCATCATAGCCCAAGTGTTTTTTTACAATATCTTTCTCGAACTTTGAGGAAACTACGAAAAGTTCTGCACCATTTGTACTATTAGGTTTAAAAATATTATCAATTATTTTTAAACCTAAAACACCATGTTGTAGAAATACATATCTCTTTTTGTTTAAAATATCTATTACTTTCCCTTTATTAACTCTCCATGCATAAGAATGGCCCTTTGTTTCTGAAGCAACCAATAAATTTGATCCTAGAAGTAATATTAAATGCTTAATACTCATGAAGTATACTACTCTACCCTTATATGGTTGGAGATTCCTTGCATCAGGAGAGTCCTTTTTTATTACGTAATATACTTTCTTATCATAGTGATTTTCGTAACAATATTTAAAGAAATAGAAGCTATTATCCTGAGCGGTTTCCGAAAACTTCTCATATATCAACCATGTTGGTTTTGCTTTGAAATACCAATAAAATAATATATATATATAGTATGCAAAATATTCATTTACTTTATATTTCGGTGCTTCGTATTCTCCCATTTCTCTGTAGGTTAAGCTCAAGCAATCATTTTGAGTAAGATATGGATATAATATATAATTATTTCTTTTAATATTAAACTTAAATAATTTGTACTTTAACTTTCTTCTGATTAGATAATTATTATTCTTAACACGAACAAGTTTTTTCTTGTCTCCATCAATACATAGTTCTAAGAAAAAGTCCCAATAAAACTGTTCAAATTCTTCATTATTGAGATTCATACTTATTTTTACTACTCTAGAATTATTTTCCTTTTGTACTTCGCGATCTATTGGAGCTTTAATAATTTGCTCTTTATCTTTTCTATTTCTTAACAACACAGATTCAACATGAAAATTATTAGTTTCTTTAACTTTCAAACGGGCTGTAAAACTAATTGTTTCACCCTTCCATTTGAAATTAACTAAACGCAAATCTGTATGGTAAATTGAATTGGTATATTGTTCTTTTGTGCTAAAGTAAAAGGAAACTTCATTATCGTTAGTAATATAAACTGATACACCGATTGTTTTTGTAACATTAAAGAAGTCAGTACATTTCTTTGAAATAGAAGTACTATTTCTGTAGTATAGACCAATTCTCTTTTCTGTCTTAAATCCTTCATAATGTAATTCTAAATATAAATCCCATCGACTAGTATAATTGATAATTTCATTTAGCTGTCCAATAGGAATTTTAATTTGTGTTTTGTTTTCAGAGCATTCCTTTTCTACCTGAAGGATGAACTTTTCCTTCGATTTTCTTCTTTTTATATAAAAGACTATATTTTTAGCATTTAGGAATTCAGAGGATTTTATATTAAATAAAATAGAGTTAGAATCATTTCGTAAACCTTCTACAGAGATTTGCGATTTTGAATAGTCTTCAAGATTATTTTTGGGTTGGCTTACTTTTATTTTGTTTATGGCCAAATTATTCTTCATAGATATTTGGAAATCTAATCGATTTTCTTCAACAATATCCCCATATAATGTTGTTAAATATATGTTCCAATTTATATCCGTAGAAATATTCTGGATCATGATAATTAACGTTTTTTTCTCTTTATCTATTATAAAAGGTAATTCTTTTACTAGATCTTTATGTTTAAGTAGAATTTTAGCATTTTCATAGTGCTCTAAAGGTGATTTAAAATGTTGGATCTACGTCAAGTTTTTGGACACAAAAAGATTAAGTTTTTTTGCACAACAACCATTCATGGATTGTTCCACGT
>NZ_JBHTKV010000060.1:0-2512 GCF_042678465.1 Oceanobacillus caeni
TGTAACCGTCAAGTAGGATTAAACGATTTTCCACAAATAAGGTTCAACAGTTTCCCACAATTATGATTCAACACCTTTTTCTTGAAATAAAGCTTGTCTGTATTTCATTCTAATACTGTCTTGGTTTTCATCGAATGTAATGATTTCACTTCTGTGGAGGAGGCGATCTAAGATCGCCGTTGTTAACGTTGTATCCCCTAGAAACTTTCCCCATTCACCTGGTCCTTTATTAGACGTTAAGATGAATGATGTCTTGTCATACATATCATAAATAAACTGAAAGAATAGTTGGGCATCCTGTGGTTCATATGCCATATACATGATGTCATCAATAATAATCAGATCCGATGTAGTAATTCGTTTGTATCTTGTTCTTGACTTACTGATATACTCTCTTGTCTTTAGTATATAAAGTAAGTGATCCATAGATACGAACGAAACTTGATACCCTTGGTTAACTGCGTGGATACCTAATCCGGTTGATAGATGAGTTTTTCCAACTCCAGGGGGTCCCATCATGATTAATGTGAAATTTTCATCTATCCATGAAAGTTCCTTTAATACATTTAATTGCTTATCACCAATCGCAGATTGCTCTTCTAATTTAAATTGGTCTAGCGTTAATGGTTGAGGAAACTCTGCCCATTTCATCAACTTGGAACGATTCTTCTCTTCGCGACAACTCAATTCATATCCGAGTACCTGATTAATAAATTCATAGTAGGTCCAACTCTTGGATTCTGCCTCCCTAAGCATATTCGGTAGTTCCTTTGCCGTTTCTGCTAACCTTAGTGTCCTGCATTTTTGTTGAAGTTCATTATAGGAATCTGTCATTTTATCTACCTCCTTGAAGTACTTGTAGATAGATATCCTGACTGCGCTCAGGGGCTGTGATGTCTTTATATTTCTCATTGATCAATTCTTTTTTGGACAATTGTTTACTGCTTTGCATCTCTAATGAAATTGCAATATCTCTTAAATCATTAGCACTAGTCAACCCTAGTCTTTTCATTTCTTTTACGGCATCATTGATATGCCAAGGGTGTTGCTTGATTGCGTTAAGTACTACTTTGAATTGATCAATGGTGTGTCTTGGGTAATGTTCTTGTAACGTCTGAATAAGCCAGGTTGAAACTTCCGTTTCAGCTAATTCGTCCATAACTTGTTCTGCGAGTTTATCTCTTTTTGTTTGAGACCTTTGTCGATGCTTAGGATCTGTAATGACTTTACCTTTTTCTTCAGACAATTTATGTGTGGCAATCGGACCACCATCTGGATGCAGGGAGATGCTCAAATCTCCTCTAGATACGAATACATAAGCAATATTTTCTTTACCACTTTGAAATGTTCCCAATGGAACGCTATACCGATTCCCTTCAAAACGAATAACGTTGTCTTTATGAATTTTTCTTGTTATATTTATAGTTGATATATTTTCAAAAATGTAATTTCCATTGACCTTTTGAAGATGCTGCTTTTCGAGGGCGTGCGCTTCGAAAGGTCTTTTCTTTGTATTATGATGAATCTTATAGTTTCCCGTTCTTTTTAACCACTTTAAGGATGACTGCTGCCATGAATCTAAGTCTATGTAGATGCGGTGCTTCGCAAAATTATTCTTTACATATTTTATTACTTGTTCAATTTTCCCCTTTGACTCCGGATCACTCTTTCTGCACAGATATATCTTAAACTTTCTTGTTTCATGATATTTAGTAAAAGACTCCGTCAGGATTAGATCTCCGGCATTCTCGCTAACTGCCAATAAACGATCCTGGTCATATACAATCTCTTCTGTCATCCCCCCAAAATATCGAAATGCACTTTCTTGCATCCTGATCAAATCAGCTGTTCGAAGGGGTCTATCTATCCATTCTACATATTTGAATCTTGAATGAGATAAGATGAACCCAGCTACATAAAGTTTCTTTCTTTGCCCTGTATCCATATAGACAAATGTTTCTCCAAAATCTACTTGCATTTGTTTTCCCATTGGAAGTTCTTCTACTGCGCCATACATTCGTTCCATCGTTTCTTTTGGTATATGATATTTGTCTCTTAAGTCATTCACATAATTTCGAACCGTATTCTCAGCCACTGACTGTACATCAAGTCTATCCTGCAGCCAGTCATGAATTTGAGAACTTGTCATATCCGGATGTTCCTTTAACCACGTCAATATGTAATTTTGATAGGGATCCAGCTTCTTTGTTCGATTTTGTAGCGATGCAATAAACTCAGCGAACTCCTCCGGTGTCATACTCAAATATTCAATTACTCTGTTTCTAGAAATCTTTAATTTCTTTGCAATCTTAGTGTTTGAGAAACCTATACTCTTTAAACGATGTATTTCTTGATAAACCATCCACTTTTCCACTCCTGTCCTCTCCCTTTCGATATACTCAGCCTAAGTATACCGAAAGGTTTTTATAATTACTAAACTGTTTAGTCTTATTTGGAGAAAACCGTTTACTTTTATTTGTGGAAAACTGTTGAGTCTAGTTTAGCAGTTACA
>NZ_JBHTKV010000061.1:0-2440 GCF_042678465.1 Oceanobacillus caeni
GTAAGCGTCAAATAGCCCACACCTAGTATTAAGGTATGGGCTATTTTATACTCTAACTAAGATTTAATTTGAACTTTGACAGTTAATGGAATAGTCGTTGACCAAGGTAGGAGTTGATCCATCGCTTCTTCGTTTGTTGAATCAATGTTTGGCAACTGCTCAAATAGATACTTCAAATATTCAAATGGGCTTAGCCCATTCTCCTTTGCAGTTTCTACTATACTATAAATAATTGCGCTCGACTCAGCACCCTTTGGTGTATTACTAAACAAGAAATTTTTTCTTCCGATCACGAAAGGTTTAATAGAGCGCTCACTTCGGTTGTTATCAATTTCTAATCGCCCATCCTCTAAAAAGACGGTTAATTTATTCCATTGGTTTCGACAATATTTAATTGCTTTACCGAGGGCACTTTTCGGCAAGACTTTTGGTGTTTGCATTTTTAGCCATGTTGAAAAAGCCTCCAAAATTGGTTGGCTGCGTTTGATTCGTATTTCATAACGTTCCTTTGGAGTCTTATCCAGACACTTGCGTTCAATCGCAAATAATTGGTTACAATATTCCAATCCTTCGGTTGCAGTAACCTTTGATTTGTCTGCCTCTTTTGGCAAGGATTTTAATGCCTCATCAAACTTTCGCCTTGCATGGCTCCAACAACCAGATAAGGTGACATTAGGAAGACTATCGTAACCACCGTACCCATCGACATGCAAGTATCCCTTGAATTCCGATAGGAATCTTTTTGGATGTTTACTTGCTCGTGATCGTTGGTATTCAAATAGAATATTCGGTGGACGGTCACGTCCATTACGATAGAGCCACATATACGATTTCGAATCGGCTGATCGTCCTGGTTCTCGTAAAACTTGAACCGTAGTCTCATCTGCATGTAGAATATCTTCCTGCAAAAGATGATACTTCATTCGGTCATATATTTTGGACAACCAACGGTTGGCCCCCTCTACCATCCAATTGGCTAGTGTTTGACGAGAAAGGTTAATACCTAGATATTTTAATTGGCTTTCCTGTCGATATAAAGGTAGGCCTTCGGCATATTTTTGATTCATAATATAAGCAATAATTGAAGGTGAAGCATAGCTTTTCGGAAAAACAGGCAATGGCATTTTTGCCGTCACGATAGGAGTTTCTATCTCATCCTTTTCACATTGACGACAAGCATACACATGACGGACATGCCTTACGACTTTTACCTGAGCAGGTATCACTTGTAGTTCTTTTCGAATTTCTTCGCTCATTTTGTGTGTTTTATTACCGCAACACGAACAAACCTGTTCCTCAGGAGATAGTTCATATTCTATCGTCTCTATTGGCAGGTTTTCCATCAATTCTTCTCTTGTTTTCCGAGACTTCTTGCGTTGATATGTAATAGTATCAAGCGTAGGTTCTTCAATATTTAAATCAGCTGTATCTTCCGCCTCATTAAACAATGGTAGACTCATTTGATCGTCATTCGTTTTTTCACTGGAAACACCATATTTTTGTTTTTGAAGTAAGCGAAATTGCTCCTCATACCATTTTAGTTTTGCTTCCAACTCTTGATTGCGTTCTTTATAATATTCAATTGTGTGCTCATTATTGTTCTCTACTATTTTTTCCATAAATTAAGTATACGAAAAAGAACCCAACTTGACTAGTCGAATTCTTCCTATTTTAATAGATTATTTAATCTATAGAATGGTACGTGCTTTCACCTCTGGATGCGCCTGTTTTTGTTGTATAGGTAGTCCATCTAGTAACCAACGAAGTTGACGATAACTAATGTGCATTGGGGCCTCGTCCTTGTCAGAGGGCCAGTGGAATTTCCCACGTTCCAACCTGCGATAATGCAGCCAAAATCCATTATGTTCCCATTGAAGGATTTTTAATTTGTCTCGTTTTCGATTGCAAAATACAAATAGGCAAGGAGAGAAAGGATCGAGATCAAATCCCTCCTTGACAAGTACAGCTAATCCATCAATAGATTTTCGTAAATCAGTACTTCCACGCGCAAGATAAACACGCTCAATATTTGTCTCATTTAACATCTATTCTTAATGCCTTTACTACTTCTGAAAGAAGAGATGGATCGAATCCATGTTTAATTTCAATAGATGCTTGTCCTAATTTTATAAGGATAGAAGAATCTGGATTATTATCGTACTTATCTACCTCAACTGACAGCCACTTAGATGAAGTGTTATCAACTTTTGGATCAGTATTTAGTTTCTTCTTCCAGTAATAAAACTGGCTTTCATGTACATTATTCTCATCGCACCATTTAGCAATGCTTAGTCCACTTTGTTTGTACGAAGAAATGCGTTCTTCCCAAACTAGCCTTTTCTCTTTGCGTGTCATGAAAAAATCCCCCTTAAAGATTTTCTTAAGGAGATTATTACATAGCCCAATTAATATTAGAAGGTGGTCTATATTTGACGCTTAC
>NZ_JBHTKV010000062.1:0-2272 GCF_042678465.1 Oceanobacillus caeni
AGGTTAAGTGGAAGACACGGAGCCGTAGCGAAAGCGAGTCTGAATAGGGCGATTTAGTATGCGGTCGTAGACCCGAAACCGTGTGATCTACCCATGTCCAGGGTGAAGGTCAGGTAACACTGACTGGAGGCCCGAACCCACGTATGTTGAAAAATGCGGGGATGAGGTGTGGGTAGGGGTGAAATGCCAATCGAACACGGAGATAGCTGGTTCTCTCCGAAATAGCTTTAGGGCTAGCCTCAAGATGATGAGTACTGGAGGTAGAGCACTGATTGGACTAGGGGCCCTCATCGGGTTACCGAATTCAGTCAAACTCCGAATGCCAGATACTTAAACTTGGGAGTCAGACTATGGGTGATAAGGTTCATAGTCGAAAGGGAAACAGCCCAGACCACCAGCTAAGGTCCCAAAGTATACGTTAAGTGGAAAAGGATGTGGAGTTGCTTAGACAACCAGGATGTTGGCTTAGAAGCAGCCACCATTTAAAGAGTGCGTAATAGCTCACTGGTCGAGTGACTCTGCGCCGAAAATGTACCGGGGCTAAACGTATCACCGAAGCTGTGGATTGTTCTTACGAACAATGGTAGGAGAGCGTTCTAAGTGCTGTGAAGTCAGACCGTGAGGACTGGTGGAGCGCTTAGAAGTGAGAATGCCGGTATGAGTAGCGAAAAAAGAGTGAGAATCTCTTTCACCGAATGCCTAAGGTTTCCTGAGGAAGGCTCGTCCTCTCAGGGTTAGTCGGGACCTAAGCCGAGGCCGAAAGGCGTAGGCGATGGACAACAGGCAGATATTCCTGTACCACCTCATGACCGTTTGAGCGATGGGGGGACGCAGTAGGATAAGGAATGCGCACGGATGGATGTGTGCGCCCAAGCAGTGAGAAAGTCAGGTAGGCAAATCCGCCTGGCCATTTCAAGCTGTGATGGGGAGGCCTTCTGGCCGAAGTTCCTGATTTCACACTGCCGAGAAAAGCCTCTAGCAAGGTCACAGGTGCCCGTACCGCAAACCGACACAGGTAGGCGAGGAGAGAATCCTAAGGTGAGCGGGAGAACTCTCGTTAAGGAACTCGGCAAAATGACCCCGTAACTTAGGGAGAAGGGGTGCTCTACGGAGTAGAGCCGCAGTGAATAGGCCCAAGCGACTGTTTAGCAAAAACACAGGTCTCTGCGAAGCCGAAAGGCGAAGTATAGGGGCTGACACCTGCCCGGTGCTGGAAGGTTAAGGGGAAGAGTTAGGGCTTTCGCCCGAAGCTTAGAACCGAAGCCCCAGTAAACGGCGGCCGTAACTATAACGGTCCTAAGGTAGCGAAATTCCTTGTCGGGTAAGTTCCGACCCGCACGAAAGGTGCAACGACTTGGGCACTGTCTCAACGAGAGACCCGGTGAAATTATACGATGCGTGAAGATGCGCATTACCCGCGACAGGACGGAAAGACCCCGTGGAGCTTTACTGTAGCCTGATATTGAATGTCTGTGCAGCTTGTACAGGATAGGTGGGAGCCTTAGAAACGTGAGCGCCAGCTTACGTGGAGGCATCCGTGGGATACCACCCTGGCTGTATGGACCTTCTAACCCAGGACCGTGATCCGGTTCGGAGACAGTGTCAGGCGGGCAGTTTGACTGGGGCGGTCGCCTCCCAAAAGGTAACGGAGGCGCCCAAAGGTTCCCTCAGAATGGTTGGAAATCATTCGCAGAGTGTAAAGGCAGAAGGGAGCTTGACTGCGAGACCTACAAGTCGAGCAGGGACGAAAGTCGGGCTTAGTGATCCGGTGGTTCCGCATGGAAGGGCCATCGCTCAACGGATAAAAGCTACCCCGGGGATAACAGGCTTATCTCCCCCAAGAGTTCACATCGACGGGGAGGTTTGGCACCTCGATGTCGGCTCATCGCATCCTGGGGCTGTAGTCGGTCCCAAGGGTTGGGCTGTTCGCCCATTAAAGCGGTACGCGAGCTGGGTTCAGAACGTCGTGAGACAGTTCGGTCCCTATCCGTCGTGGGCGTTGGAAGTTTGAGAGGAGCTGTCCTTAGTACGAGAGGACCGGGATGGACATACCGCTGGTGTACCAGTTGTTCCGCCAGGAGCATAGCTGGGTAGCTACGTATGGAAAGGATAAGTGCTGAAAGCATCTAAGCATGAAGCCCCCCTCAAGATGAGACTTCCCATCATTTTAAATGAGTAAGATCCCTCAGAGACGATGAGGTTAATAGGTTTGAGGTGGAAGCGTGGCGACACGTGGAGCTGACAAATACTAATCGATCGAGGACTTAACTAA
>NZ_JBHTKV010000063.1:0-2164 GCF_042678465.1 Oceanobacillus caeni
ACTGTTTAGTCTTATTTGGAGAAAACCGTTTACTTTTATTTGTGGAAAACTGTTGAGTCTAGTTTAGCAGTTACAACACATCGACAAACAATTATAAAATGGCGCAGACATAAATATCAGATTACGATATATCGTTTTTAGTACATATGTCTCATTATGATATATCCTAAATAGATATAGTAGGTGATTAATTGAAGAAAACAGAACAATTAACAGATTCGATGTTTTTTATTATGTCTGCTCTAACTAAACCTAGACATGGATACGCTATGATGAACTTAATTGAAGAAACAACAAAAGGAGCAATTATGATAAGTCTTGCTTCTTATGTACACAATTATTAAAAAATTATAAAAAAAGGGAGAGAGGTATTAGTGGAAGAGGTAAAGCTAAGAAAACTAATGATTCAATTGGCGGAAACTGGACTGAAGAGGACTGAAGAATGAGACAAAAAATACAATGACAGGGGGTATCTTCCACTGAATAGAAGGACATGGAAAAATTACACCGATATTTTTTACAAGGTTGAACTTGATAAGGAGAAAAATCAAATTTATATCCAAAGAAAGTGTTTTTCGTAATTTAAATTTGAGCCATTTCGCAACTATTTTTGAGGCACCTAAAATTAGAGGAATTCCCAAGCTTATATAAGTTGAGCTAAACTGCTTTCAATTCGGGTATAGAATTATAAAAATACCCGAAAGGATTGGTGACTTATAAATACTAAAGGGCAGATCGAAAATCTTAATGATGCAATGAAGCATGCAAAGGATCACCACGTTACCAGTCTGTTTACCTTTACCTAATTGGCTATAAGATAGTAGAAATTGCTAAAATTATTAATCGCCGTCGACAAACTATTAGTGCTTACATCAATGCCTACAAGAAAAATTCGCTTAAAGGGCTTGAAACGGGGCAGAAAGTCAATATACTTTATCAATTTTTACGAAATAAATGATCTTGGCCAAGTCTTTAAGACAGATAAATCTTACTTCATTTTGTGTATTATCTCTTGTATGAAACAACCTAACCAAAACCTTTAATTGTTACCTTTATTATACCAAATTAACAAGGTAAGTTATTGAACCTTTCAGAAAAATATGGCTGTCGAGAAAGTTAGTCTTAATAGCATTTTTTATATTTCCATTGCTACTACATACAGAAGCACACTGAACCATCAGCCTGTATATTGTGTTTATAAGTAAATATTTAAAACCCCTATTTCAATATCTCATTCTGAAATAGGGGTTTTCTACAAGTTGAGCAGCTCGAAAGCTATTTTTCATCTTTAATATTATTTTGATAACTTCATTTTTATAGAGCTCCTGATCTTGGAAAAACATCTAAATGTAAATACTGTAATAATAGATGATTAAATAGACTTATTTACTTCTTTTGGCTCCTACACTATAGCGTTTTGGCTTGTAATACAGTTCGGGTTACGATTCTCTGAAGTCCTTGGTTTACAGTGGAAAAATATTGACTTCAAGAATAAAACTTTACATGTAGAACAAGCATATCACGAACAAGAAAAGCAATTGGGTCGACTGAAAACAGAATCATCTCGACGTTCACTTCCAATATCTGATCAACAATTAGATTTCTTAAGGCAATACAAAGATAAGCAAACACCAAAAAGTGATATTGTTGTTACAAACTCTAATGGTGATTTCATGATGAAACGTAATGTTAGACGTGCCATGAAACGTATTTGTGAGCGTGCTGGCGTCAAACAGATTACATTTCATGAGTTAAGACATAAACATGCTACATTAATGCTCGAAATAAATGAACATGTGAAGATTGTTCAACAACGTCTAGGACACGTTAAGTCGGAAACAGCCGTCAATATTTATTCACATGTTCGACCGCAAGTTCACCAAGATTCCGCACAACGTTTTTCGGACTTTTTCGAGGCATACTAAAACGGTTAGGAAAAGTCGTCACTGTTTCATCACTGGAAACAAAAAAGCTTTTATCCTAATATGGACAAAAGCCTTAATATCAAGAGCTTCCAGCCGGATTTGAACCGACGACCCCTTCCTTACCATGGAAGTGCTCTACCTGCTGAGCTATGGAAGCACAAAAATGGCTCCACAGGTAGGATTCGAACCTACGACCGATCGGTTAACAGCCGATTGCTCTACCACTGAGCTACTGTGGA
>NZ_JBHTKV010000064.1:0-1888 GCF_042678465.1 Oceanobacillus caeni
TAATCGAGTAGGAGGAGGCGACTAACCTCCGACCTCTCACACCACCGTACGTACGGTTCCGTATACGGCGGTTTCATTTAAGTCCAACGTAATGTTTGATATCGATAATATAGACTCTTCAGCCCTTGGTTTGACCAGTATCGGTCACCAAGGGCTTTATGCAAGATTGGGCTATTGGCTATTCGCCAATAGGCTTTCCTTGTGTTTGCCCATTCCCACGCTTTTCCCTTATTGATTCCTTGTTTCATTAAGTTCTTATACTTTGTTTTGACTTTCTTCCACTCCTTCCAACGTATCATTCGCAGCCTTCTTCGAATCCAGCTATCTAGACCTTTAAATATAGAAGGTGTATCTGCCAGTTGATAATAACCAAGCCAGCCCACTAGGTATCGATTTAACTTCTCAATCCTATCCTTCATGTTCATAGACTTCCTTCTAGAAGTTAGTTCTCTAATACGTTGTTTGAAACGTTGGACACTTTCTTTAGAAACCCGAATCTTCGGTTTTTCCTTATGGACAGTGAAAGAAAAGCCAAGGAATTTGCGTTTCCATGGACGGTCTACTGCACTTTTCTGTTCATTTACTTTTAATTTAAGTTTTCCTTCGATGAATTTAGTAATACTTTTCATCACTCGCAAACCGGCTCTTTTGGAGCGTACATAGATATTACAATCGTCCGCATAGCGGACGAAATGAAGTCCTCTTTTCTCCAGTTCCTTGTCTAACTCATCTAGGACAATATTTGAAAGTAGTGGACTTAATGGGCCACCTTGCGGCGCTCCTTCTGTGTTTGGACGCACTATCCCGTCCTCCATTACACCTGCTTGTAGATATCTGCGAATTAGTTTAAGCACTCTGGAATCATTAATCCTTTGGCTCAATGTACGCATTAATCTATCGTGATTAACTTTATCAAAGAATTTCTCTAAATCCATGTCGACGACCCAACGATATCCTTGTTTAATATAGTTTCTTGCTTCTCTTACAGCGTCATGACCTCGCCTTTTAGGACGAAATCCATAGCTATGTTGAGAGAATGTTGGGTCATAAATATCTGTTAGGACTTGTGCAATTGCTTGTTGGAGGAATCGGTCCATCACAGTAGGAATCCCCAACTTCCTCTTCCCGCCGTTTGGTTTCGGGATTTCGACACGACGAACGGGTTGAGGATAGTAGGTTCCCTTTTCGAGTTGTCCTCGAATGGTAGTCCAGTGTTCCAAGATATGCGCTCGTAGGTTTTGTACGGGCATTTCATCTACACCGTGACTTCCTTTATTTCCTTCTACGCGTGTTAGCGCTTGTATTAAGTTTTCCCGTGATAGTATTCTCTCCAACATGGTATCTAACTCCTACGTGAATTGTCCGTCCTTCTTGTGTGGCAACTACTTTCAGCCCTTCTAATGTCCCCCACGGATTCACCGTTTCCTCCATTAGGAAGGAATAAATGTTTCTGCTTCATTAAGTGTTGCGTACGTAAAGTGGCAATTCTCCTTAAATGATTCAGCCCTTCCTAGATATTCTAGAAGTATCTAGTACTATGGCTTCTGCTGATTTCTGATAGTTCAGCGAACATTCGCATGTTCGGTTACGCAATGTGTTGCGCATTTCTAACAGACCTCCCCGGGTAAGGATGCAATCTTTCCTTCCACCTATCTGCTTCATTTACTCTGTATCACCTTCGACAGAAAGGACTTTGTTTTGTTTTGCAAACTCATCCAATGATACCTAGCCTTATATGAAGTTTGTGTTCCTCAGACCGGAAGTTTGCCGCCCGCTTCCTTCAGATTCCGCGTCACCACGGACACCCTTGCGTTGAGCTAACCGCTACTTCTGTCTTCACGGCTCGGGACTTTCACCCTAGAGATTGCACCCATGCCGGGCGCACAAA
>NZ_JBHTKV010000065.1:0-1873 GCF_042678465.1 Oceanobacillus caeni
ATAGGTTTGAGGTGGAAGCGTGGCGACACGTGGAGCTGACAAATACTAATCGATCGAGGACTTAACTAAATTCTTTTGTTGTCATGATTTACTCTTATTTAGTTTTCAGGATACAAATCCTAATTGAATATCATTTGTCTGGTAGTGATGGCGGAGAGGTCACACCTGTTCCCATACCGAACACAGAAGTTAAGCTCTCCAGCGCTGATGGTAGTTGGGGGTTCCCCCTGCGAGAGTAGGACGCCGCCAGGCAATATGGAAAGACAGGATATGATAGAAAATCATATCCTGTCTTTTTTATATATGAAAGTTAAAAACCTATCCCATCTGCTATTAAAACAAACGTTTGATCTATAATACATAATTTTATATCCTTTCATGGGATTCGACATTTCCAGGGAAATAATGATGAATTATCATAAAGGAATCGACAATTTAGGCAAGAATAGGAACTAAGCAGTGTTATATCATTTAGAAGTTTTAAACTTTAAGGGGGTCGTTTGAGGATATCAGCACTCGGGAGTAATTTATCAGCATTGGCTTGAGGAAGAACAAGACTTTATAGTTGATGTAGTTAATCATAAATAAACATTTGAAGAAATTGTAACTACAATAGAAAACCATACAGAAAGTATATAAATCCATTCTCACTTTAATTGGAGAATGGATTTACCTTTTATGTTTTTTTAGAAAATATTATTACAGTTAAGTACCCATTAGCTTAATAAAGTTTTATTCATTTTCCTTTAAAATCCTTTATATCTCTCTAAAATCTTATCTTCTTTGAGTGATATATTAAATAAGTATCAAGGAATTATCTCTTTATTTCAGAAAACTTAATTTCATATACAAATTGAAGTTTTCTATAGTAATCTTTTTCTACAAAGTCTGTGGGCTTAACCTGTGTCGTCGGAGATTCAAAGTAATGTAAGCCAACTTCTTTCAACATTGAATAAACAAATTGTGAGCAAAACATAATGTTAGGTTTAAGTGAAACTTTGGTTACAAGGCCTACTAAATTGTAAGCACTTCCTTCCAAATTAATTAACCTTATTTTATCTAATATCATTTGTTTTTGTTCTTTTGTTGCTGGAAGACTATAAACTATAATGTTGCTGTCCTCTTTCTGATGAAACGACTTTAAATCTTCTACATTTAATCCCGGCTGCTGAATATTATCCCCACCATTATAGCTAATGATAGTCCTTAAATCTTTATCAAAACTAAGAGAAACATGATTATATTCCTTTTTTGTAAATACCGAAATCAATTCACTGGCTGGACTTCCTGTACTTGACACAATGATATATAGGTTATTATCTTCCTTGATTGAGAGCTCACATTGTTCAAAGAAGGTACTAGATAAATTATTTTGACTCGTGTACTTCGTATAACGATGCCTCGGAAGATCCGACATAATCTGTTCCATATTTGCTCTATTTATTTTTCCCTTACTGTCTTTAATTGTGTTAATGAAGATTTTTCCTTTTTCTTGAAATAGCTTAATTGCTTCAAAGGTCACAACATGGCCATTCTCGTTTGATGGAAAGAATTTGTTTTGTAGTACATAAAGATAATTTATATAGAGTAGTGAAAAGGGGAAAAATATTAAAAGCACAGCAATAATCTTTTTAGTGTTCTCGAATGAATCACCGCCGTTTAATGGATAGATTACAACAGCATTATAGGTTAGTTGAATCGTAAATATAATAAGATAACCAATTAACAACAACCTTTTTGTTCGTTTTGTATTAGATGATTTCCAGAGATAGCTAATTGAGAATATGAAAATGATTGTTGTAACCGTCAAGTAGGATTAAACGATTTTCCACAAATAAGGTTCAACAGTTTCCCACAATTATGATTCAACACC
>NZ_JBHTKV010000066.1:0-1697 GCF_042678465.1 Oceanobacillus caeni
ACGGGTTGCTTGAAGTGGGGGCTTCTTGGGTAATCGCCACTTTTGGTAGCTGACGAATTTGACCAAGCTAACCCTCTTGTTCCAAGAGTTTATTTTTTTATCAGGCACTTTCTAACAATCGAATGCCTTCTTTTTTGATATTGAGTGCTGAATTGTAATCCCTATCAAGGTTTAGTCCACATGCACATTGATAAGTGCGTTCTGATAATTTGATTTCTTTTACTGCCCCACATTTCGAGCAGGTTTTTGTAGAGGGAAACCATTTATCTATTTTGACAAGTCGTTTCCCTTGTTCTTTTAATTTGTAGTGTAAGAAAGAAGTAAACATCCCCCACCCATTATCAGCGACACTTTTACCAAACTTTAGTGCTTGTGACATCCCCTTCATGTCTAAATCTTCAATCACAACAGCATCATAGTTAGTTACTAATTCTTTCGACTTATGATGAAGAAAGTTCTTCCGTTGATTGGCGACCTTCTCCCCGATTTTAGCTACTTGAATACGTTGTTTATTCCAATTAGAAGAGCCTTTCTTTTTACGCGAAAGTTTACGTTGTTCCATTGCTAATTTATCAAGCATTTGTCGATAAAACTTAGGGTAATTGGCTTTCTCACCCTCGCTATCGACAAACAACCCATCCATCGCAAAATCTAACCCGACTACTTTTTCAATTTCTTTGCTTTCTATCTCCTTCTCGTACTCTGTAAGAATAGAAATATAGTATTTTCCTGATGAGGTCATAGATAGGGTACAAGATTTGATTTTGTATTCTGATGGTATCTTTCTATGTTGCTTGATTTTGACCATTTTTAGTTTAGGTAATTTGATATGACTATCCAATAACTGAATGTTACCGTTTACAACATTTGTTGTGTAGCTTTGCCTGTGTCGTTTACTTTTGAATTTCGGGAATTTGGCATTCCCCTTGAAGAATGCTTTATATGCCTTATCCAAATTTAGTTGTGCGTTCGCTAACGCTAAGGAATCTACCTCCTTTAGCCATTCGTACTCTTTCTTGTATTTGGCAGGAGTAGGGTTCTTCACCTTTTTTAAGGCATCTTTATCATCTTTTAATAACTCATAAGTCTCTTTACGTTCAGCTAACATCTTGTTGTAGACAAAACGGACACATCCAAACGTTTTGCGTATGATCAAAGCCTGTTCATCTGTTGGATACAATCTAAACTTGTACGCTTTATTTTGTTTAGCCATATCAAATCACCTCACTTTGCCCCTTGATTTTCAATATATTTTTTCACCACTTCAATTGGTGAACCACCAGTCGTCAACAAACAAAAACTTCTTGACCAAAACATTTCTTTCCATAATTTTTTACGAACATGAGGAAAATCCTTCTTGATAAGTCTTGAACTGGCACTTTTATAGGCATTGATGAATTTCGATAATTCACTGTTAGGTTGTGCTTTGAACAAAATATGAATATGGTCCATATCGTGGTTCCATTCAACTAATGTAATATTATACCTTTCACTCAATGTCACAAATTTATCTTTGGCATAATCTGAAATGGTATCATCTATTACTTTTCTACGATACTTCACGACTAACACAAGATGATAATACATCGAGAACACTGAATGGTTATTACTATCTAATTTCATTTTTATATCAATCCTTATGTTTTATAAGACTGATTATACCTTAATGAACAATAAAGGCAAAAGAAAAAGCCTTG
>NZ_JBHTKV010000067.1:0-1667 GCF_042678465.1 Oceanobacillus caeni
AACCTTAATTATTCATAAAAAATCCTTGAGCGCCTAAAAATGCATATCTACCAAGGAATCCAGCTAATTTAGTCATGCATCAAATAAATGAAAAAAGAATCCATTTCTGTTAAAGTTAAATCACCACAAAATAACCACAGAAAGGATTCTTATAATGGCTACTTTACCGCAATTAACACTAGATTTCAATCGTCAAATTAAATTGTCAAATGATGGAGGTTCCCTTTCCTCCGATACGGGTGAATTCATCTTTAAAGAATTTGATAGGAAAATTGGATTCTTAAAGACTATTGCTGAATACCTTCACTTAAATGACGAAAGAAAATACCATTACCATTCGAATGAAGAACTACTCCGCCAAAAGATTTACCAAATCATTGCTGGATATGCGGAAGATGACGATGCGGATCAATTGACTCAAGACCCTGTGTTCACAAAAGTTATTGAAACGGATGCTTTAGCTTCTCAACCAAGTTTATCACGGTTTTATACACGGTTTGATAAAGAATCCATTGAACAATTAAATCAAGCCAATCAAGCACTCTTGGATAAGGTTCATGAATTCAGAAAGTCAAAGGCACTCATTATTGACCTAGATTCCACTCATGCTGATACCTATGGCAAACAAGAGTCTGCGGCTTACAATACCCATTATGGTACAGTTGGATTTCATCCATTAGTTGCATTTGACGGGATAACCCGTGACTTTTTAAAGGCACAGTTGCGCCCTGGAAATGTCTATACTTCCAATGGTGTTGTGGACTTTGTAGAACCCCTTATCACACATTACAATGAAGAATTTCCAGAAACAATACCGTTCTTACGTGCAGATAGTGGTTTTGCCGTCCCAGCCTTGTATGACTTATGTGAACGTGAATCTGTTTATTATGTCATTCGTTTAAAGTCTAACGCTGTTTTACAGCGAATGGCAGATGAATTACACCCTGCAACAGCGCCATCAGATGCAACAAAGTCAGAGCACTATTATGAGGAAATTGACTATCAAGCAAAATCATGGTTTAAATCAAGAAGAATAATCATTCAATCCGTTCGACCAGCAGGAGAACTATTTTTCACTCATTCATTCTTCGTCACAAATCTGGTCGATGCATTTACACCAAAGGATATCGTTCATACCTACCAAAAAAGAGGTACGATGGAAACCTTTATTGATGAAGCAAAAAATGGCTTTTATTTGGATAAAATGAACAGCCACTCCTTCCAAGTAAATGAAGCAAAGATGATGTTAAGTTTGTTAGCGTATAACCTAACAAACTGGCTTCGAACACTTTGCTTTCCAGAAGGACAAAAGACAATGCAAATCGATACCATTCGCACAAGAATTATTAAAGTCGCTAGTAAGTTGGTAAAATCTGGGCGTTCCCTTTACTTTAAATTGTCCTCTAGTTTTGTGTACCAAAAGTTCTTTTGGAAGGTTCTTCAACGAATTCAAGCACTAAAACTGGAATAAAACATACAAATACCTATTTTTTTAAAAGTATGGTAAGCCCAAGGGGGTAGTCTACCCAAAAATGGCCATTTTTTGGTATTTAAAGTTGCGTTCCTCAAATTTATGGTTATTTTGGGCTTAACTATATTTATAATTTGAAAAAATATAGAATTTGAACCTTGTTTACTTAGGCACATGGAAGTATGAATAATTAAGG
>NZ_JBHTKV010000068.1:0-1621 GCF_042678465.1 Oceanobacillus caeni
TTTTTTCCCCTATAAGAACATGTTTTCGTCATATTGAGATTCTTTAGGGAAAACTTTTTGCAGTTTCAATGAAGAAGCAAGTTTTTTCCAATACAAATAAACATACTACGCAGTATGTCTATTCTGACTATTCAATTAATTGGTCTAAAGTTGAAATGTTAGTTGTCGTGAATCTTTTGGCTTTTCTATGTATTTAAAATGTCGAATCCCATAAGCATCTTTTTTCAGTATGGCTTCCATTCCCGCCGAAAAACGATATAGAAACATCTTAATTTGATCCTTTGCCTTTATGCCCTTTGCCCGTTCAATCACACTATGAAAAAATCCATTTTGCTTTTCTATTTTCAGTGTCATAAACGTAACCATGATGGACAAGAGTAAAAACATTCTCTTCAGTCTGGGCAAGGTACGAACTCGAATATTCTCTAATTCAAATTCTTGCTTTTGCACGCGAAACATTTCTTCGATACGCCATCTAGTAATATAGGCTTTTAAAACAGAAATTACCTCTGCTTTTTTCTGGATTCGCTTATTTGTAAGCAGCACCATCGGCTCTTTGCCATATCCATACACAACAATCATCGTGAACTTTTTTCCCTTAAGCGAGGGGATTTCTACAGTAAGATGAGAGACTTTCAAATCATAGACGGTTCCCTTTATTTCAGAACGAAAATTGATTTTCCCTTTTCTTCTGATTGCCAAATCATGTACGGAGAACTTTTTATTCTGATACAATAAATTTCGATTTTTCTTCAACCGAATGATAAAGTTATTCTCCTGCTTGAGGATTTTTTTCATGACTTCTATATTGTCATACCCACGGTCCATGACGAAGGTTGCTTTCTTCTCGCCTAAAAGCTGATCTACGTAATCCAAGCCCTTGTATGTTTCATCATTCTCGCTGATAAATCCCTTTTCAGCAGATGAGTATAAATGAGAATAAACTGAAATCGGATGCTTTGTCCTCGGAGCCACGGCAATCATATTGGTTGTCCAGTATCCATTGCCAATTTTCCCTGTCGAACCATCTCTCACTTGCCCAAGAGCTTCCATTTTACAGGCGGTGGGTTTCACAATCTCAGAGTTATCTACCAGAATCAGATTATCTTCTTCTTGCAGGAAAGGTTTTATTAGTTCTTCATAGTTCTCCAACAGCTCGGTTGTTTCATGAAACTCATCCATACGATTGGAAAGTCGCTTGACGGTTTGTATCGTATCGATGGGCTCTTCTAGAGTGCGTGCAATGTTGGAAAGCAAAACAGATTTGCTTTTTGCCATGCCAAATAAAATATCTAGGATAAAGTTTTTATTGGGTTTTTGCATTCCTTCTGTCAATTTTGAAGAAAAATCATAAATGGAACGTTTAGTAGTGTAAATTGCCTGGCTAAATGTGTTGTAATTGGTCATAGAAAAAGACTCCTTTTTATGCTGTATATTTTGTTTTGTCCAAATAAAATTTTAGCATATTTAGGTAGGCTTTTTCTTTTTAATTTCCAATAAATTACGTACATTTTGATTAAAAAAGACTAAAATAGGCATCGAAAAGTCCATTTATTAGGTTGAACTTTTCAATGCCTGTTTTTTGTTGGAAGTCAATCTTTATTTTTAGGTAAACTTAAAT
>NZ_JBHTKV010000069.1:0-1601 GCF_042678465.1 Oceanobacillus caeni
CTTTTAAGCCCCCTTAATCCATTGGACACGTAAATATATAAAAAGTACAATACTTTTAATCGTGTACCACTTGGGAAAGGGGTGAAATGATGGCTAGAAAAAACATAGAAATATTTGAGGATCTAAAGAGGAAATACGTGAGAATGGCTCTTGAAACAAATAAGTATACAAGTACAGCTAAGGCTGCGGGAGTTCATCCTGATACTTTAAGAAAGTGGATAAAAAAGTACGAGACGGAGATCCGAGATCAGATGGAGGAAGAAGGAGTGGGCCTTACTTCTCCGGAACCAACTGAAAAGGAATATAAAAAGAAATACGAGTTAGCTATGAAATTATTGGGTGAAAAGGAATTAGAAGTTGCCGTATTAAAAGATGCATTAAAAAAAAACGAACCTTAGATGATTTCATTCAGGTGGCAGATAAATGGATTTCTAGAGGGTTCTTCACCAAACGAATTCTGGATATATTAGAAATTAACCGGTCTACCTATTATGCAAGGAAAAAAGAAAATAAGGTACGAGAAATAGTTAAAAGGGGTAGACCGATTCAAGGATATTCCATGCATAAAGATGGAAACAAGATTCCAGATGAACAAATAGAAGAATATTTGATGGAGTTTTTCTTTGATGACAATATGGGTGCATTAGGATATAGAAAGTGGACTGCATTACTTAGGGATGAAAAGAATTTAGTCATCAATCCAAAAAAAGTTTATCGTTTGTGTAAAGAATTAGATATTTTAAAAGAAAGAATTACGAAGCAGCCTAAACATCCTAGAAGGCTGGCTAGAAATCGCATAGTAACAGGGCCAAATCAACTATGGCAAGTAGATATTAAGTATGGAAATATTGTCAATACATCTTATTTTGTTTTTGTGTGTTGTGCCATTGATGTTTTTGATCGAAAAATAGTTGGATTTTATAGAGGAACTACCTGTCGAACAAAACATATCACATCCATGATTAATAAAGCTTTAATTAAAAGAAAGGTCCATTTTAAAGATGGTGAATTTGATGATAAACTTATCATTCGAACCGATAATGGTCCACAGTTTGTGAGTGAAAAGTTTGGAGACTTTTGTCAGTATCAAAAAATTCATCATGAACGAATACCTAATAAAACGCCCAATATGAATGCCTATATTGAATCCTTTCATAGTCAATTACAAAGAGAATGTTTTAATAGGCATACCTTTCACTTTTATGAAGAAGCATATTATTACATTGATGATTATATTCATTTTTATAATAACAAGCGACCGCATGGAAGCTTGAATAATCAAACACCAGAGAAATTCAACCAACTTGCGTCAGAAGCCAAAATTCCGAATATGGAAATAAGTCTTTAAGAAAGGCGGGTCCAGAATTTAAGGGTAAAACGGATTGAACTTTACTTGGAGAAGGTGGGTGTGATAGCCTGTTTGGGAATCGAAATGTTTATACCCTTTCGACCTTCGAAAACGAATCATACCCACCAGAGGCTCCAAGTCAAGTGAAATCCATCTAATATGCGTAGAGTAAAGGAATTTCCAATATACTTTAGGAATTCTAAGAAAAACAAAGAAATATCCAGTTAGTGTCCGGAATAAGGGGGCCTAGCCG
>NZ_JBHTKV010000070.1:0-1586 GCF_042678465.1 Oceanobacillus caeni
TACACCTGCTTCTGTCAAGTAGACAGTACCAAAGTGTCTCAAAAAACTTTTCACAATACCTTTGTTTCCGATAGTTTGAGCTATGATCATATACGCCACCCTTGCCAGGCATTTGGGTTCGTGGTGGTGAATAAAGTGGCGAATCGGGAAAAATAAAGCTATTAAAGCTCCCTATTCGCACACAGAGCGTACCACGAACCATCTCTTCTAAGTTCTCGCTGGTCGGGGGCCCCTATCCCCAACACACCGAATCACTAAGAAGAGGCATGCCAGGCAAGGGCAAGCAGCTCCGCTGTGGTTCCCTGCGGTGCATTTTTAGCTTGCGTAACGCTTGATATATTTTACAGGACTCGTTTGTAATTTTGTGTTGATTCGATTATGATTAAAGTAATGGATATATTGGTTTGCCGCATTTTGAACTTCGAATACAGTCTCTGTGTTTTCAAAAAAACATTCTATTTCACACTTGTAATGACTAAAGAAGTTTTCAATGCATGCGTTGTCCCAGCAGTTGCCTCTGCGGGACATGGATGGGGTGAGGCCCATCTCTTTGACACGCATTTGATAACCAGCGTTTGTGAACTGTGTGCCTTGATCACTATGTAAAATGGCACCTTTCACAAACTTTTTTTCTTTTAAACGATCTAACGCTTCGTATACAAGCTCTATATCCTGACGTTGACTAATAGAATACGCCACAATCTCGTCATGAAATAAATCTTTAATCGCACACAAATAAAGATTCTTGTTTGGCCCCTCTATCACTGGTAAATAGGTAATATCAATCGCAAACTTCATTCCGGGTTTCTTTGCTTGAAAGTTTCGATTTAATATATTCGGTACTTTTTTATTTATCTCGTTACGCTTAACAAAGCGCCTTTGGCGGATCTTACAACGAATACCATATTTCCGCATGATTTTAGAGACACGCATCTCTCCAACCTCAATGTCATATTCCTCCTTTAATGCCATTTTCATTCTTTTTCTTCCCAATGTACCACGGTGTTTATGATGTAATTGGATGATATAGTTGTATAATTCTTCGTCCTTTTGTGCCTGCACACTACCCCCTCCACGTTTTTTCCATTTGTAATAACCAGATCGTGATACATCAGTCAGTTGCACTAACATCGTAACAGGATAATCTTTCTCATTTGCTTCTATAAAGGCAAATTGTACCTCTTTCTGCTTTCTCACATCCTTTCCAGCTCCAAAAGCTTTTTTAAATATTCGATTTGTAATGCTTGTCGTTCGATAAGCTCATCTTTGGTTTCCTCTTCTTTTCGTTTCTGTTTACCTATGCTTTTCATACCTCTTGTATCTTTTAACGCTTCATAACCTCCTTCACGTACCTTATTAACCCACCGATTCGCTACTCGAGGTGCACTAATGTTATATTCCTTTATCAAATCTCGGATTGCATACCCCTCAAAATACTTTTCAACCACTTTTTTCTTTAATTCATAACTGTATCTTTTTAGTTGTCTTGTCATATTCATCCCCTATTTTCTATCTAATTCTATATATAAGATTATCAAATGAATAGGACACTTTCTAAAATTGTCTACTTTATAGATACAATATCA
>NZ_JBHTKV010000071.1:0-1553 GCF_042678465.1 Oceanobacillus caeni
CACTAGCGTTGCATAAAAAATAATTATAGAAGTCAACCATTTAATTTGTGTCTTTGATTTGAATGTTGAAATTTTCTGATATATATTATATTTAATTTATGAAAAAAAGATAACAGGGATCTAAAGGTAGTCCTTCATCCATTTTTTGAATATTATATAATATTTTTAAATAATCGGGTCATAGGTTAAATCGTCTAAGAGCAAAACATCTCCTAATTCGTATTGTGCAACAGTTACTTGAAAGACCTTTTCGTGATCAAGCCTTCGTCGGCCACGGGATGATCGCTCAGGTTCCTTGAATACTTTAGAGATAAGGGTTGTGATGGAGTGAGAACAGAAATCCCGTATCCAACGCAACATTTCCAGCAAGGTCCCTTTATAGCCAATTTTGTTTTTCATTAAAAGGGTTAAACAGAAAGAAATCATTGCCAAATAGATTTGATTATATACCGCATTTTCGCTTTTTCCATATAGTTTTTTAATAACCATATGCTGCTTGACCCATTTGAAAAATAATTCTATCTGCCAGCGGTTGCGGTAGAGATCACTCATTTCCTGTGCACTGACTTTAGCATCATTACACACAATTCGAATCTGATTTCCTTTACTGTCTACAGTTTCAACGAGTTGCAGCGGGTTCTTCATCTTTCCGATCTTTACTACCGCATGACGGGTGATCGGTGAAGAGGAATCAATCGGTAATTCCTCGATGACATGTACGACCGTGTTCGTTTTAATTCGTGTGACAAATCGAATACCTTCTGCACAGTAGGTATCAAACTTTTTAAAATTGAAATAGCCTCGGTCAAATACATGAAGAACGTTTTTATCTAATACGATTAATGAATCTAGCTGTGTTTCATCTGCAGGTCTTGCAGGTGTGAGAATGACTTCATTTGGGTAAGAAATGCCCTCGCAAAAAGTAATGGAAGTATGCATTTTCACACCCGATTTTGTATCTCGAAAATCTGCCCATTCATATTGACTAAGGCACATCGAAATCGTTGATGAATCAATCAGATGAAGCTTTCCAAGTGCTTTGCCTGCCGTTTTTGGTCCAAGTATATGGTGAAGTTTTTGAATTAAATGATGTAGGATAACCTGGAAAATCTCGGATGGTATATCCCCATTTTTTCGGGAAAGCTGTGATTTACTAATGCTTTCTATGCCAACTAATCTTTGGACAGTTTTCTTGCGTTTTATCGTGTCACTTATCCGCTGAAGGTTATCTAGTTGCTTCAACTGCGCATAAATAAATGTATTCATAAATGTAAGTACATCAAGCTTTTTGACATATTTATCAATTTGAGCGTGATCAAGCATTTTTTGTATTACTTTCGAATCTAATGGATGAATGTATTCCTTGAATACAGTTTTTATGGTATGATTGTCCATGTGAGCTCCTTATAGTTAGGGATTTGGACAGGACTACCATACCCTAATTATAAGGTTTTTTTATGGATTTTTATAGTGAAAATTCCTATTATTAATAATATTGACACAAAAGGTTTCGCTTGACTTTTTCCTGAAAACTTTATGCAACACTAGTGATA
>NZ_JBHTKV010000072.1:0-1407 GCF_042678465.1 Oceanobacillus caeni
TGGATCTACGTCAAGTTTTTGGACACAAAAAGATTAAGTTTTTTTGCACAACAACCATTCATGGATTGTTCCACGTCCCAAGTAGATTGTCAAAGTGAAAAGATCCTTTGACAATCTACTTGGGACGTGGAGAAATAAACCCATGGCTGTTGTGCCAAAAAAATGTGAAGGGGGAAGTGTTCTGTACCCCATGTTTTACGCTGCTATTCGGCACATTTTTTCGTATTCATCCGGTGTCAAATAACCAATGCTTCCATGAATTCGTTTGCGATTATACCAACCTTCGATGAATTGAAATAACGCAATTCTCGCTGTCTCAAAGCTTTCGTATTTGGTTAGATACACTTCTTCTTTTTTCAATATGGCATGAAAAGATTCAATACAAGCGTTGTCATATGGACATCCTTTTCGACTAAATGACGGAACCATTTCATGTTTTTTTAGTAGTTTTTGAAAGGCTTCACTTGTATATTGTGTTCCTAAATCTGTATGCACGATAAGACCGGGATCGGGCTTTTGATCTTGAATCGCATTCTGAAGTGCTTCCAGCACAATTTCTGTTGTCATGGTACGAGAGAATTTATATCCGACCACTTTTTTTGTATGTAAATCAAGAACGGACGCTAGATAACACCAACCATCACGAAGCGTATGGACATATGTAATATCAGCTACCCATTTTTCGTTGATTGTTGTTGTAGTGAAATCTTGATTTAATACATTTTCTCGTTCTTCTACGGGCTTTTGTGTTGGTGTTGGGCGGAATTTTTTTACAATACATGATTGGATGCCTGCTTGTTTCATCAAACGTTGAACTCGATTGATACTGCCTGTATAGCCTTCTTTTTTAAGTATTTCAAAGATTTTAGGGGCCCCATAACGACCCTTACTTTCTTTATGGATTGCTCGAATTCGTTCAAGCAGTTGTTCGTTGGCGACATGATAGCTATTCGGCTTCTTGTGAAACGATTGATAATACGTACTTTTAGGCATCTTTAAAACACGACACATCATTTGGATTGGATGATGTTCGCTTTCTTTTGTAATCAAGTCAATCAGTTCTTGCTCATCTATTTTCTCGCGAATATGGTCATAGCCTTTTTTAAGATTTCGATCTCCTGTTTTAATCGAAGATTTTCCTTTTGAATGGCTTCTATATCAGCCAAAGTTAATTCCTGTTCACATTCAATTGGAGAGAGTTGCTTAATCCATTTATAAATCGTTACTTCTGAAACACCATATTCGCTAGAGAGTTGACTGACTAGAGTGCCTGAGCGATAAAGCTCAACTACTGTTTGTTTAAATTCTTGATTATACCGTTTTTGACTCATGATTCGGACACAACCTTTCGTTAGTTTAATATTAATGACTTAACCAAGTTGTGTCCATAAATCTATACTACATCTA
>NZ_JBHTKV010000074.1:0-1335 GCF_042678465.1 Oceanobacillus caeni
TGCACCTGGTTCTGTCAAGTAGACAGTACTGAAGTGTCTCTAAATTTTCACCTAATACATTGTCTTACCAAATATTTGAGCTCTTATCATATCCGCCACCCTTGCCAAGCATTTGGGTTCGTGGTGGTGAATAAAGTGGCGAATCGGGAAAAATAAAGCTATTAAAGCTCCCTATTCGCACACACAGCGTACCACGAACCATCTCTTCTAAGCTCTCGTTGGTCGGGGCCCCTATCCCCAACACAACGAATCGCCAAGAAGAGGCATGCCTAGCAAGGGCAAGCAGCTCCGCTGTGGCTCCCTGCGTGCATTTTTAACTGGCATAACGCTTCATGTATTTTACGGGACTTGTTTGTAATTTTGTGTTGATTCGATTATGATTAAAGTAATGGATATATTGGTTTGCCGCATTTTGAACTTCAAATACATTCTTTGCATTTTCAAAGAAGCATTCTATTTCACACTTGTAATGACTAAAGAAGTTCTCAATGCATGCGTTGTCCCAGCAATTGCCTTTGCGAGACATAGATGGGGTGAGGCCCATCTCTTTGACACGCATTTGATAACCAGCGTTTGTGAATTGTGTGCCTTGATCACTATGTAGAATGGCACCTTTCACAAACTTTTTTTCTTTTAAACGATTTAATGCTTCGTACACAAGTTCTATATCTTGACGATGACTAATCGCATACGCCACAATCTCATCATGAAATAAATCTTTAATCGCACACAGATAAATATATTTGTTTGGTCCCTTTTCCACTGGTAAATAGGTAATATCAATCGCAAACTTTATTCCAGGTTTCTTCGCTTGAAAGTTGCGGTTTAATAGATTAGGTACTTTTTTATTTATTTCGTTACGCTTGACAGAACGCCTTTGACGGATTTTACAACGAATACCATATTTTCGCATAATCTTGGAGACACGCCTCTCTCCAACCTCAATGCCATATTCATCTTTTAACGCCATTTTCATTCTTTTTCTCCCCAACGTACCACGATGTTTATGATGTAATTTGATGATGTAGTTGTATAATTCTTCGTCCCTTTGTGCCTGAACACTACCCCCTCCACGTTTTTTCCATTTATAATAACCAGATCGTGATACATCAGTCAGTTGAACTAACATCGTAACAGGATAATCTTTCTCATTCGCTTCTATAAAGGAAAATTGTACCTCTTTCTGCTTTCTCACATCCTTTCCAGCTCCAAAAGCTTTTTTAAATATTCAATTTGTAATGCTTGTCTTTCGATAATTTCATCTTTGGTTTCCTCTTCTTTTCGTTTCTGTTTACCTATGCTTTTCATACCTCTTGTATCTTTTAACGCTTCATA
>NZ_JBHTKV010000075.1:0-807 GCF_042678465.1 Oceanobacillus caeni
CGCTACTTGGGAAATCGCATTTGCTTTCTCTTCCTCCAGGTACTGAGATGTTTCAGTTCCCTGGGTGTGCCTCTTATACCCTATGTATTAAAGTATAAGTCCTGTTCCATTACGAACAGTGGGTTTCCCCATTCGGAAATCCTCGGATCTAAGTTTACTTACAACTCCCCGAGGCATATCGGTGTTAGTCCCGTCCTTCATCGGCTCCTAGTGCCAAGGCATCCACCGTGCGCCCTTATTCACTTAACTAAGTTTACAATGAATAAGCGTGCTATATTAGCCTTGCTTTAAATCTAGCTTCAGCTCCTAACGACTAGCGTACTTCCTTCACCTTCGTGCGATAAGTCAACATCGATTCACTTACGTTCATCGTGTTTCCTTTATCTCCTTCGGCTCAGTCCAGTCCGTACGTCGTTGAACAGTCGCTTCAGCCTTTTGATTGATGTCGTTTGATTACTCTTATTTAGTTTTCAAGGTACAAAAATGGAGCCTAGCGGGATCGAACCGCTGACCTCCTGCGTGCAAAGCAGGCGCTCTCCCAGCTGAGCTAAGGCCCCGTTTAAATTATATGATGGTGGGCCTGAGTGGACTCGAACCACCGACCTCACGCTTATCAGGCGTGCGCTCTAACCAGCTGAGCTACAGGCCCATCTATAATTAAAAAATTGCTCTCTCAAAACTGAACCAAACAACACAGTATGTTTCATCCAAACCTGGATGTTCCGTAATAATCCTTAGAAAGGAGGTGATCCAGCCGCACCTTCCGATACGGCTACCTTGTTACGACTTCACCCCAATCATTGGTCC
>NZ_JBHTKV010000076.1:0-763 GCF_042678465.1 Oceanobacillus caeni
AATCATGACCACCCGTCCAACGGGTGGTTTGCACAACGGCTATAAGCCTATACTACCGACCAGCGTCTCAAGGCGCTGGCTTTCATATAGCATTCAAGCCTCATTGTCGTTGCCTCTTTTGCTAACCCCTGAAGGAGTGTTAGTATTTCTTGCCACCCTTAAAAGGGTCTTCATATTCTTTTACACTTAATTTATCAAGTGCAATATCATGTTTTTCTTGCTCTTGAATGTATTTTCTAATGGTAGCTTCATTCAAACCAACTGTACTTACATAATATCCTTCAGCCCAAAAGTGTCTATTTCCAAACTTATATTTTAAATTTGCATGCTTATCAAATATCATTAGAGCGCTTTTTCCTTTTAAATATCCCATAAAATTTGATACTGCTAGTTTTGGTGGAATACTCACTAACATGTGAACATGATCTGGCATAAGATGTCCTTCGATTATTTCTACCCCTTTATATTTACAAAGTGTTCGAAGTATCTCGCCTATGCTCCTTCGATATTGATTGTAAATTATTTTTCGTCTATACTTTGGAGTGAACACAATATGGTATTTACACAACCATTTTGTGTGTGCCAAGCTATTTGCTTTATTGGCCAATTTACTCACTTTCCTTTCTATATTTAGAGGCTTGAACAATCTCTATTATAGAAGAAAGTGAGTTTTTTGTTTGGTATAACCACTTGTTACCCACCCGCATAGCAGGTGGTTTTCTGTTTCGCACGCTGCCGCGTACTCAACGGACTAAAGTCATAA
>NZ_JBHTKV010000077.1:0-592 GCF_042678465.1 Oceanobacillus caeni
GCTTTCTCACAGTCTAGTTATCCTGTTTTAAATCAATTGGATTCCTTTCACATTTCTAAAGCACTGAATCGAACTTTTGGAGTTAAAAAGAGCGAGTTTAAAGAAGGTGTACAAAAGGCAATCAAAGAACACGAACTGGATGATTTCATACGTTGGATGGATACATTGGAGAGCACTTTAGAAACGGATAAGCAGTTAGAAAAGGCCGAGGATTTTCGTAGATATATTGGCGGTAATTGGGATCGAATTTTTGATTGGAGAGAAAAAGTTGAGAATCCACCAAAAGAGGCAAGGGGCATGGGTGCAATGGAATCCAACCAACGACATATTTCATTCCGAATGAAAAAGCGTGGAATGCATTGGAGTTTAGAAGGTAGTGAGGCAATGGTGAAGATCAAACAAGGGATTCTAAATAAAACATTACGATCCGTCTATTTGAGAGACCAAAGGCGAAGTGTAAGAAAACAACGAGACGTGAAAAAAGTGGTTCGTATGACTGAATTTCTACGCCAGGAAACCCAGCCGTCAATTGGAGCAAAACAAGGTAAAATAAGCCTAAATACAGCTCATTCATCAGCTATTGGACAGTTAA
>NZ_JBHTKV010000078.1:0-528 GCF_042678465.1 Oceanobacillus caeni
AGCGAATTATTAAAGGATACAAATGATTTAATTGACTTTGAGGAACATGTTCAAATTTATGTATATGATCTCCTTACTAAACTGATGGGGAGCGTATTTACACAACTTAATCAAACGATAAAAAGAAGAATGCAAAGTAAGGGTTGGACGGTTGAACGAGAAGATGAAAAGACAATTCATTTTATCTTTGGGGCAGTTCGTTTTACGCATACATTAATGCACGATATCAATGGGAAAGCGCATTATCCTTTTGATGAGTGGGTTGGATTTAGAAAATATCAGCGACATAGTCCTTTAGTTGAAGTAAAAGTGGCGGAGTTGGCTAGTGAGAGTACGTACCGAGAAACTGCACGCATATTAAGTGAATGGACTGCCGTGAATCTTAGTCATACGACAGTGGGAAGTATGGTGAAGCGTGTAGGAAAAGCACAAGCGCAAGCTGATGAAGAATTGTTAGCTGAATTAGAGGAAGCTGCCTATTTACCAAAGGGGAAAGAATTGGAATTTTTATTTGCCGAGGCAGATGGT